>NZ_SJPO01000014.1 GCF_007859935.1 Posidoniimonas polymericola
GTCCAGGGCGCAACCTCGACTAGATCGCCTCGCAGTGACGAATTGGCGTGCGCAAATCGCGTGCCGAACAGTATTGGACCCGTCCCCGTTTTTCGCCCGAGTGTTCGCCTAAACGTTGCCCCCGGTGCCTAGGTTCGTTCTGACCGAGTATTCGTTCAAACGTTGCCCCCGGTGCCTGGGTTCGATTGCAACGTCCAAACGTTGCTGCGTCTAAACGTTGCCCACGGTGCCTGGTTCCGCTGGGACTTCGGTCGCATTGCCTTGCCCGTGCTCTTCCTCCAATAACACGTGCTGGCGTTTGCCCAGCTTCACGGATTGGGTTTTCGGGAGGGACAGGATTCAAAAATTGGACTTCTGCCACACAAATATGCGACCGGTGTCATTCTCAACCAGAACCAGAAAGTGCTCCCCGTCAGCCCCACGAGTAGAAAGATCGAATCCGTCAGACAAGTAGTACTGTGTCTCTTCGCCTAGGTCAGGGGACCACCAACTTGGCTTAGAGCTATTATGAATCGCGGCAGTTAGAAATGAACTCGGCTTAGTTTGTGTCACTTCAAGGGCCGAGCAGACCTCAGCACTTCGCGTCGGATCAACAAGTTCGATCAGCCAGAAGAATTGTTGATCGGTGAAACCGCCGACCTTGTAAGCTTCCGTTCTTTGAACTGCCTTGTCCCCGAGTTTGTTCAAGACCTCCTTGATCGCGTACGGCCAATCGTCAACGGCGGTGACTTCGCGTGGCGAAAACACTCTCCAAGTAACCCAGACGCGATAGCTCCCGTACAGCAGAAGGCTTACTGCCAGCAACGCAACTAATAACAGCGATACTCGAATAATTATCTTCATGCAACTAGTAACCTGGCTGCTCTAGTGGCCCCACGAGTGCGGAGGCCGTGGACCAACTGGTCGCCCCGGAGGAGAAGGGCCTGTTGGCAGACCGCCAGGCCTCAATGGAGGTTGGCCAGGGCGTGCTGGTGTATCTATTGGTTCAAACCAATCAAGTTCTCCACTCTTGGCCTTTGCTTCACACTTGTCAAAGCATGAATCCACAGAATCCCAGTTTGACGAACTCTCAATCCCCTCATCATTGTTCCAAAGGTCCATGTCGCCATTGGCTCCCCCGAAGAAGTTTCCGTCCTCATGGGCTTGGCCCAACTCACGAGCTTGCTCTTTGGAGCATCCCCATTTGCTAGCAACGATACACATCCATGCACAGTGCTGAATCGCATTGTGAACCGCCGAATTGCCAGAGCCGCCACCATATCGCTCATTCATCTCATCGGCCACTTGCTCTCGGCTATCGGAAGCTTGGAAGCAACACGTAGTATTGCATTTACACCAATCCTTTTCCGGTTCGGAGACTCCTGGTGCACCGTCAATTTTGTCATTGATGATGTCATGTAAATCACCTGCGTCTATCGGAAGGCCAAGCCCCGGGGGCCTTTGCAATCCATGGCTGTCGGCATAAAGGACTGGATTTCCACCAACATACCCGTACAGGTTCATATCCCCCGCCGCATACCCAATCGGATCCCTGGACACCCACCTCCCCAGTTGCTGATGATAGAATCTCCTCCGATTCAACTGCAACCCGGTTTCCGTGTCGGTGCGTCTCCCGGTGTAGAGATGCTCGTTATTGATGTCCCTTCCCACGGCCACTCGCCGATACGTTGTGCGTCGCCGCTTGCCCCTACTCCGCCACGTCGTACACGTACATCGCCCCCTGGTCGCGGACGTACAGCCGGCCGTTGGCGACCACCGGGTGGGCCCAAGCCGGTTTGTCGGTGCGGTCGGGTTGCTGGAAGCGGCCCCGCTCGCGGTACTCGTCGCGGCTCGGCTCGATGAGGACTAGTTCGCCCCCCTCGCCGCGGAGGTACAGGCGGCCGTCGGCGTAGGCGAGGCCCCCTTTGGGCGCTTCGCGTTCGCGCCAGATGACGTCGCCGGTGGCGAAGTCGAGGGCCGACAAGAAGCCGCCGCCGTTGCCGCCGTTCGCGCCGTACAAGACGCCGTCGAGCACGATCATGCCGCCGTGGTGGTTCTGCATCTTCGACGTGAAGTAGACCTCCTCGGCCGTGACGCCGCCGTCGGCGTCCCTGCTGAGCCGCACCGCGCCGCCGCCGTTGCCGTACGCCGACGAGGCGAAGACCAGGCCGTCTTGGTAGATCGGCGTCGAGCAGTTGATCCGCATCCGGTTGGCGGGCCGCTGGTACTGCCACAGCAGCTGGCCGTCGGCCGACACGCCCACCAGCGACGTGGCCGTCATCTGCACGTACTGCCGCTGGCCCTCGAAGTCGATCGCGATAACCGACGAGTACGCGGCGCCCGACTCCGGGATGCGCGGCCGGCGCCCACCGGACTCACCCTCCTCGGCGTTGTCATCCCTGGCGTCCGGGTCGGCGCAGGTCCAGAGGGTCGCGCCGGTCTGCTTGTCGAGCGCGACCATCATCGCGTCACGGCCACCGGGCGTGCAGATTAGCTTGTCGCCGTCGACCAGCGGCGACTCGCGGAAGCTCCAGGCCGGCACCGCACCGCCGAACTCTTCGTGCATGTCGCGCTGCCACACGATGTCGCCGCCCGCGGTCTCGAGGCAGCTGACAACGCCGCCCATGCCGATGGCGTAGACCCGGTCGCCGTCGACGGTGGGCGTGCCGCCGGGGCCCTCCTTGGACTGCGGGAAGCTCTGGTCAAACGCCGGGCCAAGCCGCGCGGTCCAGAGCTCGCTGCCGTCGGACTCCGAGAGCGCCCAGACGATCTCGTCGCCGTCGCGGGCGCTCATGCCGTACACCACTCCGCCCGCGATGGCCGGCGCGCTGTCGCCGCCGCCTAGGTCGGTCGCCTTCCAGGCGAGCGGTGGACCCCCGTCGGGCCACTGCGGCAGCAGCCCCTGCTCTGCCGATTTGGCGTCGCGATCGGGGCCCTGCCACTGGGGCCAATCGTTAGCGAGGGCCGGCGTGGCGACCGCGGCCGCTGCGGCGAGTAAACCAAACCACGCAAGCCGAGCGGGAAATCTCGTAAGAAACTTCATAAAATGGGTTCCTGGCAGGCGTCGCCCCGCCCAAAGGCGGCGTTCCGACGTAGGTAGTTTGAGGGGACCGCTTGGCGGGGCAGATCACGCCTCGCCGGCTTCAAGACAACCTTAGCCGATTTGGACGGCCGGCTCTACAATGAACGCTATGCCTACTGCCAAGCTCGTGCTGATTCTCGCCTCGATGATGGCGGTGCGTCCTGCCGCGGCCGACGTGGTCGTCATCGCCAACCGCACCCGCGAGACCACGCCGGTCACCATCAAGCCAACCGAGGGCAAGCCGTACCAGTTGCACCTGACCAGTGGGCAGGTGATGCCGCTGTTCAGCGACTCGCCGCTGTACGCCAGCTACGCCACCAACACGGGCGAGAACGGCTTCCGGCTCGAGGCCAACTCGGCCTACTACTTCGGCGAGACGCCCCAGGGTCCGCAGCTGCACCTGATCGGACTGGGGGGCGAGGGGGAGTCGCACGCCCGCCCCCTGCCCGGCGGCGGCGTCACCACGCCCGCCGGTCGGATCGACGTGAAGATCTGCGTCGACGAGGAGGAGCCGCTCCGCAAGTCGCTGTGGACGCAGAAGCTCCGCAAGCGGGTCGACATGGCGTCGCTGATCATGCTGAGCCACTCCGGCATGACATTCCGCGTCGTCGCCACCGAGACCTGGAACTCCGACAACAGCACCAAGGACTTCACGAAGTCGCTCAAGGAGCTCGAGACCGAGGTCCCCAAGATCGGCGACACGCTGGTGATCGGCTTCACCAGCCAGTACCAGGTGGTCCGCGGCCGGATCCACCTGGGCGGCACGCGCGGGCCGCTCAGCTCGCACATCCTGCTCCGCGAGTGGTCGCAGCACGTGTCGGAGCGTGAGCGTCTGGAGCTCTTGGTGCACGAGCTGGGCCACTACCTCGGCGCCACCCACAGCCCCGAGCCCGACAGCGTGATGCGGCCCGTGCTGGGCGACCGGCAGAGCCGCCAAGCGGGCTTCGGCATCCAGTTCGACCCCATCAACACGCTGCTCATGTCGATGGTGGGCGAGGAGGTCCGACGCAACAACGCCAAGGCGTTCGGCGACCTCTCCGAGCCGACGCTCAAGCGGCTCAACCAGATCTACACGGCGCTCTCCAAGACCCTGCCGAACGACACCTCGTCTGCCCAGTTCGCCGCCCGCACCCGGACCGCCCGCGGCGGCTCGCTCGGGGAACAGACCAAGCTGGTCGTGCGGTCGGTAACCGAGAGCGGCCGCGTGAACCAGAGCCTGCCCGAGGGCGCCCGGGCAACCGGCGACGAGCTGACCGAGCTGCTCGTCCGGGGCGCGGCGTCCGACGCCGCGCCGCTCAAGGACCGGGCCGCCAAGCCGCTGCTGATCGGCCTCGGCATCGCGCTCGACGAGACGGTCGTCCTCCGCAGCCTGCCGGCGACCGGCGGCGTGGTCCGCGAGGCCGACCCGCCCGGCGCGCTCTCCAAGCGGGCCCCGCTGGTTCGCGGCGCGACCCTGTGCGGCCGCGCCGACCTGCTGAAGCACTTCTTCGTCTCGGCCGCGCTGACCGCCGCGTCCGACGCGCAGCAGGCGTACGCGGTGGGCGTCGCCAAGGAGGTGCTCGACTCCCACCGCGCCAGCGGCTTCAGCTTTGTCGACCTGGCCGCCGACCGCGCCGGCATCCGCTTCGCCCGGGCGGTGCTGTCGGGCGAGCTGAAGCCGGTCGACATCGCCAACGACTTCAACTGCTACGCCTTCCTGCCCCCGTACAAGGACCTGCCGGAGGGCCTAACCGCGGCCGAGTTCCAGCAGCAATACGGCAGCACGGGCGACGCCCGGTACCTCGAGCTGATCGCCGAGATCGACGAGCGGATCGAGCAACTCACCGGGTACGACCGGTGAGTAAGCGCTGGCTGCTATCGCGTTGGACCGCAACGGGTGGCTACAATGGCGTGAGCCCCGCGAGTGGCGAGCGGGGACTCTCCTCACACCCGGACACGGCTGGACCATGCGTGCCCTCCTGCTTGCAGCCGTCGCCTTGAGCCTGACGTGGCCGGCGCACGCGCAGACGGTCATCAACGTCCCGCCCGATCCGGCGCCAAACGAGGCCAACTCGGGCGAGACCCTCTACCTGGCGGACGGCGGGTCCTTGCCCGGCGGTTTCGCGGCTCACACGGGGAGCATTGTGAGCGTCAGTGGCGGCGCCGTTGCCGACGGATTCATCGCAGATGAAGGAAGCGTTGTGCTGGTGTCGGGCGGCAGGATCGGTTCGTTCCAGGCCAACGATGGCAGCTCGGTCACCCTGGCGGGCGGCTCGTACGGGGACTTTGCGTTCCGGACATCTGAGTCGAGTAGCGTCTCGTTCTGGGGGGGCGAGTTCCGCCTCAACGGCGAACTGATCCCCGGCCTCGACGCGGCGGACACGTCGGCCACGATCGAGGTTCCTTTCGATGCGGCGTTCAGCGGCACGCTGGCCGACGGCACGCCGTTCGCATTCACCACGCAGGAATCCGGCTCCCGGCTCGACGGCGTCTACACGCTGCAGTCGCTCGCGCCGCCTGCGGTCGGGCCCGCCGTGATTACTGCGTCGACCGACCCGGTCCCGCTCGGGATCCGCGCTGGGCAGACGCTGATCTTGGACTCCGGCGCGACGATCCCCGACGACTTCAACGCCGGCTGGGGGAGCACGGTTGAGATCCACGAGGGGGGCGTCGTGGGGCACAACCTCGAGGCGACCGGCGCGGTGATCAACATGGCCGGCGGCCAGAGCCAGGGCGACCTCGAGGTGTTCTACGGCGGCGTGCTCAACATGTCCGGCGGCACGCTGACGCCAAGCAACGATATCTTTTCCGGCGGCACGGCCAACCTCTCCGGCGGCAGTGTGCCACTCATCTACGGGTGGGCCGATTCGCAGATCAACGCCACGGGCGCAGCCGCGGTCGGAACGGTGCGGCTGCTGCCGGGCGCCTCGATCTTGGTTGATGACGACGCCGACGTCGTGCGCCTCGAGGCGTACGACATCGGGCCCCGCAACTATCAGCTCAGCTTCCCCAATGGCGTCACCTCAACCTGGCGGGTCGCCGGCGGACGGGTCGGCAATCAGATTCTCAGCCTCAAAGCAGGCGTGACGCTCGACGTGAGCGGCGGCGAGGTGCGAGCGGTCGAGGCGCCGCGCGACACGCGGCTCGAGATGTCCGGCGGGTCGGCGTCGTCCGTCACTATCGGTTCGGGGGGCGTCGCGTCGCTCTCGGGCGGCGTGATCGGCGGGCTGGTGAAGGTCAACAGCGGCGGGGTGCTGCACGCATCGGGCGGATCAGCGACCTCTAGCGTCGAGGTGTGGGGCGGCGCCAAGGCAGAAATCTCCGGGGGGCAATTCGGCCCGCTGTACGCCTACTTCAACAGCCGCGTCTCCGTTTCCGGCGGGGAATTCCACGGCGGCATTTTTGTAAGCTCGGGCGCTGCGGTTGAGATCGCCAACGCCACCATCGACTGGCAGCTCCGCGCCGATCCCGGCAGCACGCTGACGGTGGTCGACTGCGATATCAGCGGCAGCGCCGACGTCACGGGCACGCAGATTTCGCTCCACGGCCAGTCGATCGGCGAGGCGTTCGGCGGTGAAGGCACGCAGCTGCGGATGTGGCGGGGGAGTCTCGGACGAAATGCGTTGCTATCCAAAGGTTCGGTCGCCGAACTGCACGACGTAACGGTAGCCGACGACCTCTACGTCGCTGACTCTCAGTTCCATATGACCGGCGGCTCGATCGGCGACCGCGCGCGTGTGGACAGGAGCGACCTTTTCCTAACAAACTCGAACGTAGGCGAGATGTTCCGCCACACGTCTGGAACCGTGCAAGTCCACGGCGGAACTTTCGGCGCCCGTGCCCTGTTTCAGAACATACAATCGGGCGCCATCACTGGTGCGACATTCGCCGAAGCCGCGGCACTCCTCGGCCCGCTTACGATCTCCGGGAGCCGCTTCGGCGACAACCTTGCGATCGAAGCTGGTTCAATTATCGTCGACCCCGGGGCCGCGATCGGGAACTCAGGACGTGTCCTGTCCGGCGGGCAGGCGATCGTGACCGGAGGAACAATTGGCAACCGGTTTATAGTGTCAGCCTCGCGCGTAAGCATGACGAGCGGCTCGATCAGTGATCAGCTCGGCCTCTACTTTAGCAGCGAAGCAACCGTGTCTGGTGGAATGCTAGGTGCGAACACGCTAGTCGACCGTTCGACCTTGCACCTGATTGGCTCCGACTTCCAGCTGGACGGAGTTCCAATCCTGGGCCTTTCCCCCGGCGTGCGGACCACGCTGGCCGAGCGAAACCTGACGCTCACCGCCACGCTTGCCGATGGCACGCCGTTCGACTTCGTGCTCGACACGTCGAGCACTGGGCCGGCCGACCGGATACTCGGCAGCGCCATCGTCACCCTCACCCTTTTCGAGGGCGTCCTCGGCGACTACAACGCCGACGGCCGGGTCGACGCGGCTGACTACGCTGTGTGGCGGGACTCCCTCGGCCAGGCGGTCACCTACGGCGAGGGCGCCGACCACGACTTCTCGGGCGTCGTTGACCAGGGCGACTACTACGTGTGGCGGAACCACTTCGGCGGCGCCCTTAACGACGCCGGGGCGCCCGTGCCGGAGGCCGCAAACTTGGGGCTGGCTGCCCTGGGCGGGGTGCTGGCCGGCCGCCGCCGCTGGCGGAAGATCTGCTAGACTGGGAGGCCCGCCTCTCGTCCCAGCCACCGCCCGCCGATTGACCGCTATGCGAACCGCCCCCTGCTGGACCGCCCTCGTCGTCCTTGCGCTACTCCTGCTGCCCTGCCCTGCCTCGGCTGCCGACACTGCCGGCGCGGACTCGGTGCGGGTCGCGACCTACAACATCTCGTTCTACCGCCGCGCCGCGGGGGAGCTCGAGGAAGAACTCCGCGGCGGTGACTCGGCGCAGGCCAAGCAGATCGCTGAGGTGATCCAGCGGGTGCGGCCCGACGTGATCCTGCTCAACGAGGTCGACTACACGGCCGACGGCGGCGTGGTCAACGCGTTCCGCGATCTCTACCTTAGCGAGCCGCAGAACGGCCAGCAGCCGATCGACTACCCGCACGTGTTCTTTGCGCCGGTCAACACGGGCGAGCCGACCGAGTTCGATCTCGACCGCGACGGCCGCACCGGCGGGCCGGCCGACTGCTTCGGCTACGGCCGCTACCCAGGCCAATACGGCATGGCGGTGCTGTCGCGGCTGCCCATCGACCGGCAGAACTGCCGCACCTTCCAGAACCTGCTGTGGCGCGACCTGCAAGGCGCCAAGCTGCCCGTCGATCCGACAACCGGCAAGCCCTTCTACACGGACGAGGAAATGGCCCAGCTTCGGCTCTCGTCCAAGAGTCACTGGGACGTGCCGGTCACGCTTCCGGGCGGCAAGTCACTGCACCTGATCTGCTCCCACCCCACGCCGCCGTCGTTCGATGGGCCCGAAGACCGCAACGGCTGCCGCAACTACGACGAGATCCGGCTGATCGCCGATTACGCACGGGCCGAGCCGCCGGCCTACCTGGTCGACGACGCCGGACGCCGCGGGGGAATGCCGGGCGGAGCGTCGTTCGTGGTGCTGGGCGACCTCAACGCCGACCCGCACGACGCCGGGGCCGAGGAACTGTACGCGATCGGCCAGCTGCTCGAGCACCCGCGGATCAACGCCGACCACCCGCCGACGAGCGAGGGCGCGGTAGCCTCGAGCAAGGCGATTGCGAACCTCAACAGTGAACAGCAAGGCCCGGCCGAGCAGGACACGGCCAACTTCAGCGGCGACCACTTCACCAACCTGCGGGTCGACTACGTGCTGCCGTCGCGCGACCTGAAGGTGGTCGACACCGGCGTGTTCTGGCCCCTGCCCGGCGAGCCGGGCGCCGCGGCGGTCAAAGCGACCGACCACCGGCTGGTGTGGATGGATATGCAGCCTTAATTGAGTAGGCCCTACCGCTGCACGCGGGCGGAGCCGCCTTCGGCGAGTGCCTCGACTTCGGCCAGGCACGCCTGCGAGACGTCGCCCGGGTAGGTCGTGAGCAGCGCGCCGTGGGCCCAGCCGAGGCGCAGGGCCTGCTCCGGCTCTTGGCCGCTGAGCATGCCGTAGATCAGGCCCGAGGCGAAGCCGTCGCCGCCGCCGATGCGGTCGATTACGTCGAGCTCCATGGTGGGGCAGGTGTACTTCTCGCCCTCGAGCCACAGCACGGCCGACCAGCTGTGGCGGCTGGTGGAGTGCACCTCGCGCAGCGTGGTGGCGACCATCTTGATGTTGGGGTACTCGGCCTTGACCTGCTCGATCATGCCGAAGAACGCGTTGGGGTCGAGCTTGCCCTTCTTCTCAACATCCTGGCCCTTGAGGCCGAGGCCCTTCTGCAGGTCCTCCTCGTTGCCGATCAGCACGTCCAGGTGTTTGGCGATCTCGCGGTTCATCTCGATGCCGTGCTCCTCGCCGCCGGGCAGGGTCTTCCAGAGCTTGGCGCGGTAGTTGAGGTCAAACGAGGCGATTGCGCCCGACTCCTTGGCCTTGGTCACGCCCTCGACGATCAGGTCGGAGGTCTGCTCGCCGAGCGCGGCGTAGATGCCGCCGGAGTGGAACCAGCGGACGCCGCCCCCCTTGGACTTGTCGAATACCTCGTCCCAATCGATGTCGCCCGGCTTGAGCATCGCCGCGGCCTCGTTGGCGCGGTTGTAGAACACCACCGGCGCCCGGGCGCCGTGGCCGCGGTCGCTGTAGACCGTGGCCATGTTGGGACCGCGTACGCCGTCGTGCTGGAAGTGCTTGTAGAACGGCCGCACGCCCATCTGCCGGACCTGGGTCTGGATTAGCTCGCCGACACCGTTGTCGACCATCGCGGTGACGATGCCGGTCTTGAGGCCGAAGCAGCTCGCCAGGTTGGCCGCGCAGTTGTACTCGCCGCCCGACACGTGCACGGAGAAGTTGGTCGCCTTGCGGAACGGGGTGATACCCGGGTCGAGCCGGTGGACCAGCGCCCCCAGCGAGACAAAATCGAGTTCACAATCGTCGGTGCGGACAGACAAGCCAGACATACGCGCAGCCACCTTTTCTTTCGCGGGCCAGGGTCGGGTAGTTCGAGCCGCTCATTATCCCCAGCGGAAGCCGCGACCAAAAGGGGCGGCGGCGATTCTGCATCGGAAGCTCCCCGATTTGCGCTCTCGAGCCGCCCCGCCCTGCCCCGCTCGCCGGCCGCCATATTGACCACCGGCCCCATCCGGCAGAAGATCGGGGGCAAGACGGCCTTCCCCCTGTTCCTTCCGAAAGGACCCACCGTGTCTGAGCTTTGCGATTTCGGCCTGATTGGCCTCGCCGTGATGGGCGAAAACCTGGCCCTGAATGTCGAGAGCCGCGGCTACAAGGTGGCCGTCTACAACCGCACAACCAGCGTCACCGACGACTTCATCGCCGGCCGCGCCGCGGGCAAACAGTTTGTCGGCTGCCACACGCTGGAGGACCTGGTTAAGAACCTGGCCCGGCCCCGCAAGGTGATGATGATGGTCAAGGCCGGCCCGGCGGTGGACGCCGTGATCGACTCGCTCAAGCCGCTCCTGGAGCCGGGCGACATCATCATCGACGGCGGCAACACCTACTACGCCGACACCGAGCGGCGCACCAAGGAGGTCGAGGCCGCCGGCTTCCTGTACTCCGGCACCGGCGTCAGTGGCGGCGAGGAGGGCGCGCTGAAGGGCCCCAGCATGATGCCGGGCGGCTCGCCCGACAGCTGGCCGCACCTCAAGCCGATCTTCCAGGCGATCGCCGCCAAGGTAGGCCCCAACAACGACATCCCGTGCTGCGAGTGGGTCGGCCCCCGCGGCGCCGGGCACTACGTGAAGATGGTGCACAACGGCATCGAGTACGGCGACATGCAGCTCATCTGCGAGGCCTACTCGATGCTCAAGGAGGGCCTCGGCCTCTCCAACGACGAGCTGTACGACGTGTTCGCCGAATGGAACAAGGGCGACCTCGACAGCTACTTGATCGAGATCACCCGCGACATCTTCAGCGTCAAGGACGCCGCCAGTTCCTCAGAGAACGGGGGCCAGTTCATGGTCGACCTGGTGCTCGACCGCGCCGGCGCCAAGGGGACCGGCAAGTGGATGAGCCAGCTGGCGCTCGACCTGGGCGTGCCCAGCACGCTGGTCACCGAGGCGGTCTACGCCCGCGGCCTGTCGGCCCGCAAGGACGAGCGCGTGAAGGCCAGCAAGGTGCTCAAGGGCCCTTCGCCCAAGTACGACGGCGACAAGAAGCAGTTCATCGAGCAGGTCCGCCAGGCGCTGTACGCCTCGAAGATCGTCAGCTACGCGCAGGGCTTTGTGCAGCTGCAGGCGGCCGCCGCCGAGCACGACTGGCCGCTCAACTACGGCGACTGCGCCATGCTGTGGCGGGGCGGGTGCATCATCCGCGCCGTGTTCCTCGACCGCATCAAGGAGGCGTTCGACAAGGAGCCGAACCTCGAGAACCTGCTGCTCAACTCGTACTTCGCGGGCGCGGTCGACCAGTGCCAGGACGCATGGCGGCACGTGGTGTCGCAGGCCGCCCTGCTGGGCATCCCGGTGCCGGCGTTCTACACCGCCCTGGCCTACTACGACGGCTTCCGCCGCGAGACCCTGCCGGCCAACCTGCTGCAGAGCCAGCGCGACTACTTCGGCGCCCACACCTACGAGCGCGTCGACAAGCCGCGGGGCGAGATGTTTCACACCGAGTGGTTGGATCTGCGGAAGGAGCCTTCGTAGGGATTCTAATCACGGAGTCACCCAGGGCGCCGGAGAATAGCCGACGGATTACATCCGTCGGAGGCTCCGCCCGACGAACTAGATACGAGAACGCCCGGCTCTGCAGCCTGCAGAGCCGGGCGTTTTTTCATTGCTGACAACAGCCCAGAGCATTACCCTGGCCACTTGGCAAACGCTAGCGCGGGCCTGCCACCAGTCCGCGGGCACGCAACAGACGGGTACTACCGCTATGTTCTTCGACTCCAATGCACTGTTACACGTCTTCGTAGGGGGCACCGCATTCGAGCTCAACCGAACCGAGTCTCGGTTCGCGTCCAGCTACTTGGGCGGGCCGCCTGATCTGCAAGAGCTGACCAGGGAGGATGGCGGCGACACCCCGTTACACCACATCGCAACGCTCTCCTGCGATGAGTTCGATTGCTCCTACCGTGGGCGACTCCCACTGCTGCATGGTATGACCTATCAAGGCAGCCTGCTGGAGTACGAGGTTGCAGAATCAGGACACGTGGTCAGAACCACCTATCTCTCGCCAAACGAGAGTGATCCTGAGTGGCCCTACCCCGGCTATCCGGCGCTTTTGCCCTATCTGCAACTAGAAGTTTGGAAGAAGAGGATCTGCACGTGGGAAGAGTTTGCCAACGAGTTCATAAACGCCCCCAACGAACCGCCAGCTGATTTAACTGTCATGATGCCGCCGCCAATGCACATTGGCTTTTCGCTGTGGGGACGTCACGGCGACACTTACCCCGTACAACTTTGCTTTGGGCTGAATTTCACTACTATGAAGGTAGAGGTAACTAGCTGGTGCTAGTGCTGTTAAATGCATCGAGAAATCGCGGCTGGCTGCACCTACCAAGACCTGCAAGTTCAATGTCCGAAGGCCACGTCATCCATCGCATCGCCCGCGACCACGAATAAGAGTTCGCCGCGCAGAAGCATGCGTTTCTCGCTACTTTCTACCGAAATCGGACTGAGCCCAGGCCAATGAGCACTCGTATCTCAGCCTTTCTGTTGGCCCTCACGTCCATTATCCTGCTGGCGACTCGCGCGACCGCCGAGCCAACCTCCGTCGAACTCGACGGGCAGCTCTACGGGGCCCAGGCGGACGACGTTGGTCCGATCGGCGGCGGCGAGGGCTACACGCGGATTGTCAGGTCGGGCGATCGCACGGCGGCGACGCTCGACGAGCTGCTGGCGGCCCTTGATGACTCGAAGGCGGGCGACGTCGTGTTCGTCCCCGGTGACGCCGAGATTGACCTCACCGCGCGGATCTTTATCGACAAGCTCGTGCTCAAGGTCCCGGCCGGCGTCACACTAGCGAGCGACCGCGGGGCCGAACGGGCCGACGGCGGCGTCTCGCCCGGCGCGCTGCTGACCAGCGACGCGCTCGACACGCCGGTCGTGATCCAGCCGCAGGGGCCGGGCGTGCGGGTCAGTGGCATCCGGCTGCGGGGGCCGAACACGAAGCGGTACCTCGACCACCACACGCGCGCCCGCGAGCAATTCGGCAAGGACTACCGCCAGTACTACTACAAGTTCCCGACCTCCGACGGCATCGTCACCAGGCAGGACCGGCTGGAAGTCGACAACTGCGAGATCAGCGGCTTCGCCCACGCCGGCGTGCACCTGCGGGCGGGGGTCGACCACCACGTGCACCACTCGTTCATTCACCACTGCCAGTACCAGGGCCTCGGCTACGGCGTGTGCCACGACCGGGCGAGCAGCACGATTGAGCGGTGCCTGTTCGACTGGAACCGCCACTCGATCGCCGGGACCGGCCGGCCGTCGTGCGGCTATGCCGCGCGGCACAACGTCGAACTGGGCGAGTCGCTCAGCCACTGCTTCGACATGCACGGCGGCCGCGACCGCGGCGACGGCACCAACACGGCCGGCACGCGGATCGAAATTGCCCACAACACCTTCCGCGCTACGCGCCTGCCAATCAAGGTCCGCGGCGTGCCGGAAGAGACCTGCGACGTTCACCACAACTGGTTCGTGCGGCACGACTCGCCGGAAGAAGCAGTGTCGGCCGACGAGCGGACCGACGTGCACGACAACGCGTACGGCGAACCGGCTGGCCGCGCGGCGGCAGGCGGCTAGAATCCCGCATGCCCGAAGGCCACGTCATCCACCGCATCGCCCGCGACCACGCCAAGGAGTTCGCCGGGCAGAAGCTGATTGTGCTGTCGCCGCAGGGGCGGTTCGCGGAGGGCGCCGAGGTGCTCAGCGGCCGCAAGCTGCAGACCGTCGACGCGTACGGCAAGCACCTGTTCTACCGCTTCGGCGGCGGCAAGCGGCTGCACGTGCACCTCGGGCTGTACGGCAAGTTCCGCGACCACCCTGCCCCGCCCCCCGAGCCGGTCGGCCAGGTCCGCGTGCGGGCGATCGGCGAGCGGCGGGCGTTCGACCTCAACGGCCCGAATGCCTGCCACTTGGTGACCAAGCAGGAGGCGGACGCCATCCTCGACCGGCTCGGCCCCGACCCGCTGCGGGACGACGCCGACCCCGATCGGGCGTGGGAGCGGATCGGCCGCAGCCGGGCCGCCATCGGCACGCTGCTGATGAACCAGGAGGTGATCGCCGGCGTGGGGAACATCTACCGCAGCGAGGTGCTGCACCTGATGCGTGTTCATCCGGAAACTCCAGGCCGCGACCTCTCCGGCGAGCAGTTCGACCAGATGTGGGAGCACCTGACCGAGCTGATGGAGATCGGCTTGAAGTACAAGCGGATCATCATCGCCGACCCAGCACAGGTCGGCAAACCGCGCAGCCGCATGAACCGCAGCGAGCGGCTGCTAGTCTACAAGCACGACCGCTGCACGACCTGCCAGGCGAAGGTCCGTTCATGGCAACTGGCCGCGCGGACGATGTATGCGTGCCCGAAATGCCAGAAGCGGTAGTGTTGGAATCCGCGAAACTAGCCAAAGCGGCGGCGGCCAGAGGAGACTCCGAGCGGCGCCAGCAGCACCAAGCAAGCCAGGCTGAGCGCGTCGGGCGTCGGCACTACCCGCACGGGCAGGCCGCCGGCGACCGTTGTGGCATTGAGGCCGTCCAGGATGAGCCCGCGCCCGTTTGAACGCAGCTGGAAGGCGCCCGCACCGCCGACGATTGGTTCGACCCAGATCTCGGTTTGGAGTCGATCGTCGAAGCCCGTTCCCAACGGCGGGTAGAGGCTCAGCGTGGGCACGCCGTCCTGATTCCAATCCCACGGGTCGCACGCGTTGAACGGCGGGGTGTCTATGCACAAGCCACTATCGCAAGACTCGAACGGCAATGCCGACGCAGTCCGCCCGAACGTGAGACCCACGGGGTCGTGGTAGAGGTAGTCGGACAGCGGGCTCCCCTCGGCCCCACCGGCCACAGGCCCTTCAGTGACCGATCGGGCAATCACGACTTCGAACGAGGAGATGAACGGGCCCCCGGTCTCGGGATACGTGACGGCGAATTCGCCCTCCAAGCTGGCGGACATGCGGAACCCGCTCAGTCCTGCGGTGTAGATAAAACCTAGCTCATCGGTCGGCACGAACTGATACCGCTCAACCCGCTGGGCGCTAGCGGGCGTTACTGCCAGGCAAACCCAACCGAGGAGAGCGGCAGCGCTCCACCGCGAGAAACGTTGGCGGCTGCACATCTGAGGATTCCTAGCGACACGGGACCCGGGTTAAAAACAATCGCCCGCTAGACGGCTCGAAGCCGGCCGCAGCGACACGGATTGCTACCATAAAGAGGCCGGAATTCGCGCAGATTGCCACGCAGATCCTAGAGAAATCGGTCATTAAACCTATGGCATGCGTCGTGACACCGGACCTGAAAGGGTGGCTCGCTCGGACATTGCCCCCCACTCCTCGAACTCTTCCATTTCAAGATCTCTTACTTATGCACACGCTCACACGAATGCTGAAGCCTGCAAACTGTACCCTCATTCTGGGTCTGCTGCTAATGAGCGACGCAATGGCAGCCGAGCCACCGCGGCCGAACATCGTCGTGTTCATCACCGACGACCAGAGCCAGCTCGACTGCACGGCCTACGGAGCCACGGACCTCCGCACGCCGAACATGCAGCGGCTGGCCGCCAGCGGGATGACGTTCGATCGGGCGTACGTGGCGTCACCGAGCTGCGCGCCGAGCCGCGCGGCGCTGCTCACCGGGCTGATGCCGGCCCGCAACGGCGCCGAGCCGAACCACAGCCGGCCCCGCAAAGAGATCAAGAAGTGGCCCGCCTACTTCCAGGAGCTCGGCTACGAGGTCGTGGCGTTCGGCAAGGTCTCGCACTACAAGCAGGCCGAGCTGTACGGCTTCGACCAGCACGCCGCCGGCAAGTTCATGGCCAAGGGCAACATGAAGGCGGCCAAGGAGTACCTGAACTCCTACACGGGCGAAAAACCCGTTGTGTTCATGTTCGGCACCCACCAGCCGCACGTGCCGTGGCCTCAGCCGCGGGGCTACAACGGCGACGAGGTTGAGCTTCCTGCGACCCACGTCGACACGCCGACGACCCGCAAGTTCCGCTCGCAGTACTACACCTCGGTCACCAAGGCCGACCAGATGCTCGGCACAGTCTACGACCTGGCCCGTGAGAAGCTCGGACCGGAGACAATGTTCGTCTTCACTAGCGACCACGGCGCCCAATGGCCGTTCGGCAAGTGGAACCTGTACGAGGAGGGGACCCGCGTGCCAATGATCGTGTCGTGGCCCGGGCGGGTCGAGGCTGGCGCCCGCACGGACGCGATGGTGAGCTGGATCGATCTGCTGCCGACGCTGGTCGAGTTGGCCGGCGGCGAGGCGCCCGCCGCGCCCGACCAGATCGACGGCCGCTCGTTCGCCGGCGTGCTGCGTGGCGAGGACGACAAGCACCGCGAGCAGATCTACACCACGCACTCCGGCGACGGCAACTTCAATGTCTACCCGATCCGCGCGGTGTGCGACGTCCGCTGGAAGTACCTCCACAACCTGCACCCCGAGTTCAAGTACCAGACCCATATCACCAAGGCGGGCAACGTCGACGGCGCTGGCTACTGGGTCACCTGGGTTGAGGCCGCGCGGCACGACCAGCGGGCCGCGGAGGTCGTCAACCGATATTTGCAGCGGCCGGGCGACGAGCTGTACGACCTCGAGTCCGACCCGCTAGAGCAGCACAACCTGGCGGCCGACCCGGCGCACGCCGAGCGGCTCGAGCAGATGCGGGCCAACCTTGAGGCCTGGATGCAGGCGCAGGGTGATCAGCGCATACTGTACGGCGATCCGGTGCTGCTGGAGAACCTGCCCGCCGCCGCCGCGCCCAGCCGTGCCCCGCTCGTGCGGTAGCCAATCGGTGACGCTCGACCTCGACCCGACTTCCGATCTTGGAGCGATGACCGCAATGCGTCTGCTTGTTCGACTGACCGTGGTGCTGCTCGCCGGCCTGAATGCCTCTGCGGCCGTGGCCGATGAGAAGCCGACGCGGCCCAACATCGTGGTGTTCATCACCGACGACCAGAGCCGCCTCGACTGCACAGCCTACGGTTCGACCGACGTGCGGACGCCTAACATGGCGAAGCTGGCGCAGCAGGGGATGACGTTCGACCGCGCGTTTGTCGCCTCGCCGAGCTGCGCTCCGAGCCGCGCGGCGCTGCTCACTGGCCTGATGCCGGCCCGCAACGGCGCCGAGCCGAACCACAGTCGGCCGCGGAAAGAGATCAAGAAACGGCCCGCCTACTTCCAGGAGCTCGGCTACGAGGTCGTGGCGTTCGGCAAGGTCGCGCACTACAACCAGGCCAAGCTGTACGGCTTCGACCAGGAGGCGGCGGGCAAGTTCCAGTCGAAGGGCAACATGGAGGCCGCCCGCAAGTACCTCGACGAGTACACGGGGGACAAGCCGGTCTGCCTGCTGTTCGGCACCCACCAGCCGCACGGCCCCTGGCCCGCCAACAAGGGCTACGACCCCGACGCGATCGGCCTGCGTCCGACGCACGTCGACACCGAGAAGACCCGGAAGATGCGTTCGCGGTACTACACCTCGGTGACCGAGGCCGACCGCCGGCTGGGCGTGATCTACGAGCTGGTCCAAGCGAAGCTCGGCCCCGAGACGATGTTCGTCTTCACCAGCGACCACGGCGCGCAGTGGCCGTTCGGCAAGTGGAACCTGTACGACGAGGGGACCCGCGTGCCGATGATCGTGTCGTGGCCTGGGCGCGTTGAGGCCAATACGCGGACGGACGCGATGGTGAGCTGGATCGACCTGCTGCCGACGCTCTTGGAGCTGGCCGGCGGCGAGCCCCCGGCGGCGCCCACGCAGATCGACGGCCGCTCGTTCGCCGGCGTGCTGACGGGCGAGCAGGACACGCACCGCGACGAGATCTTCACCACCCACTCCGGCGACGGCAACCACAACGTGTTCCCGATCCGCGCGGTGCGAGACAGGCGATGGAAGTACATCCTGAATCTGCACCCCGAGTTCGTGTACGAGTCGCACGTCATCAACGCGGCCCGCCAGCGGGGCGACCGTGGCTACTGGCAGAGCTGGGTCGACGCCGCCGAGCACGACAAGCACGCCCGCTGGGTGGTCGACCACTACCAGCACCGGGTCGCAGAGGAGCTGTACGACCTCGAGGAAGACCCGCACGAGCAGGAGAATCTAGCTGCCGACCCTGACCAGTCGCAGCGGGTGCGGGAGATGCGTCAGCGGCTTGAGGAGTGGATGGCCGAGCAGGGGGATCAGCAGAAGGTCTACGGCGAGCCTAAACTGCGGCAGGAGCCGGCGCAGGGCTAGGAGGCCAGGCTGCTAGCGTGGGGCGTGCGAGTGGCCGGGTTGGGGTCCGGGAGCGGGGGCCTGCCCAGCGGGGATTGCACCGACGCCCCCTTGCGTCTGCGGTCGGCAGGCAAAAAACTCTGCTGTTGCCACGCCGGCGGTTGCGTTAAAACTCTGCAGGTGTAGGCTTCCCGTATCACTGCCGCAACCGGCCCGCCCCGCCGGCATCCCTGCCCCGCGGGGATGATCCGCCGCTAGGAGGGTTGTGGCCCGCCCCCTTGCCCCTCGCCCCGCACGCATGCCCCACACGTTTGTCATTTTTGGCGCCTCGGGCGACCTCACCAGCCGCAAGCTGATCCCGGCCCTGTACAACCTGCGCCGCAAGGGTCGGCTGCCGGAGGACACCAAGGTGGTCGGCGTGAGCCGCACGGCGTTCAGCCACGACGAGTGGCGGGCCAGCCTGGCGGAGTCGACCGAGAAGTTCGCCGGCGAGAACTTCGACGCCGAGCTGTGGTCGAAGTTCGCCGAGAACGTCTTCTACCAGCCGGGCGACGTCGCCAACGCCGAGGACTTCACCAAGCTCGACGCGTTCCTCAAGGAGCTCGAGAACGGCGACGAGGCGACCCGCGTCTACTACCTGTCGATGGCGCCGCGGTTCTACGGCCCGACGGTCGAGCAGCTCGGCAAGGCCGGCATGGCCGGCGACACCGACGACTGCAGCCGCCGGGTGGTGATCGAGAAGCCGTTCGGCACCGACCTGGCGACCGCCCAGGAACTCAACAAGGTCGTGCACCGCTCGTTCGACGAGAAGCAGGTGTACCGCATCGACCACTACCTGGGCAAAGAGACTGTCCAGAACCTGATGGTCCTGCGGTTCGCGAACGCGATCTTCGAGCCGATCTGGAACCGCAACTTTATCGACCACGTGCAGATCACCGTGGCCGAGGAGGTCGAGGTCGGCAAGCGGGCCGGCTACTACGACTCGGCCGGCGTAGTGCGGGACATGATCCAGAACCACCTGCTGCAGCTGCTGATGATCACTGCCATGGAGGCTCCCGTCCGTTACGCGGCCGACCCGGTGCGGGACGAGAAGGTGAAGGTGCTGCAGGCGGTCAAACCAATGCAGGGCGACGACTTCCGCCGCGACACGTTCCGCGGCCAGTACCGCGGCTACACCGGCCACGAAGGGGTCGACGCCCGCAGCCGCACCGCCACGTTCGCCGCGCTCAAGCTGTGCATCCACAACTGGCGCTGGCAGGGGGTGCCGTTCTACCTGCGGAGCGGCAAGGCGATGAGCTGCCGCACCACGCAGATCGTCATCCAGTTCCGCCAGCCGCCCCACATGCTGTTCAACGACGGCCCCCGCGGCATCACCGACGCCAACCGGCTCGTGATCCAGGTGCAGCCCAACGAGGGCATCCAGCTCCACTTCCAGACCAAGGTCCCCGACGCCGGCATGAAGATGCGGCAGACCGACCTCGACTTCAACTACCAGCGGGAATTCCGCGGGCGCTCCATGCCCGAGGCCTACGAGCGGCTGCTGCTGGACGCACTGGAGGGCGACGCCAGCCTGTTCGCCCGGGCCGAC
Source organism: Posidoniimonas polymericola (assembly GCF_007859935.1). NCBI lineage: Bacteria > Pseudomonadati > Planctomycetota > Planctomycetia > Pirellulales > Lacipirellulaceae > Posidoniimonas > Posidoniimonas polymericola. The sequence continues at coordinate 20,088 of NZ_SJPO01000014.1, forward strand.
GAGGTCGAGGCCGCGTGGAAGATCTGCGACCCAATCTTACAGGCATGGCAATCAGGCGATAAACCGACGCTCTACATGTACGACCCGGGCTTTTGGGGCCCGGAGGAGTGCAGTGAATGGATGAGCGCACAGGGAAGAAACTGGTTCGACATATGTCCAGTGTTGCACTGATGAGCGCGCCGCAGACGCACTCCCTCCCGGACGGCTACCGGATTCAACTCGCCCCGTGGGGCAAGCGAGAACTGCTGTTGTACGGCGCGCCGCTGCTGGCCGCGACCGTGCTGACCGCCGTGTTCGCCGGCCCGTGGGCGCCGCTGGCGTTCGTGCCTGGGGCCCTCTTGCTGATGCTGCTGTGGTTCTTCCGCGACCCGCCCCGGGCGATCCCGCTGGAAGAGGGCGCGTATGTCGCGCCGGCCGACGGCCGTGTGACCGACATCACCCCCCTCGACGAGTACCACTACCTCGGCGGCCCGGCCAAGCGGATCGGGATCTTCTTGTCGGTGTTCGACGTGCACGTCAACCGCGTGCCGGCCGAGGCCCGCGTCGTTGACACCCACTACGCCGAGGGCGCCCGGCACGACGCCCGGACCCCCGAGGCGACCGACCACAACGAGAGCCAGTGGGTCGGCTGGGAGGAGCCGTGCGGCGTCCGCTTCGCGGTGCGGCAGGTCTCCGGCGCGGTGGCGCGGCGGATCGTCTGCCCGCTCTCGCCGGGCGACGCCTACCAGCGTGGCCAGCGGTTCGGCATGATCAAGTTTGGTTCGCGGACCGAGCTGATTGTGCCCGAGTGGGTGGAGGTCACCGTGCAGGTCGGCGACCGGGTGCACGGCGGCTCGAGCATCCTCGCGAAACGTTAGCCCCCACGATCCCCACGCGATGCCAACGCGTAACCACGCCTACCTGCTGCCGTCGCTGCTCACGCTGGGCAACCTGCTGTCCGGCTTCCTGGCGATCGTCGTGCTGTCGGGCGCCGGCGTGGAGAACCCGGCACTGACCGCCGCGGGGCTGATCCTGCTGGCCGCGCTGCTGGACGGGTTCGACGGGCTGGCGGCGCGGCGGCTGGGGGTCGCCTCGGAATTCGGCGGTCGGCTCGACAGCCTGGCGGACGTGGTTTCGTTTGGGGCCGCGCCCGCCCTGCTGGTGTGCGAGCTGAGCCGCCCCGCCGGCCGGCTGGCGTGGGGCGCCGCGGCATGGCTGCTCTCTGCCACCGCACTACGGCTCGCCCGCTACGACGCCAGCGGCGACCCTCCGGGCCGTTTCGAGGGGCTCCCCTGCCCCGCCGCCGGGGCGACCATCGCCGCGGCAGTGATCGCCCTTGCGGGGACCAAGGGCGGCTCGCAGCCGTACCTCCTGCCCGCCCTGGCGCTCGGCTTGGGGGTGCTGATGGTGAGCCAGATCGCTTACCCCCGGCTCCGGGTCACGAGCCGACCCCGCGAGTTCGGGTTCGTCGCGGCGGTGCTGCTGACCGTAGCGGTCGGCGTGTCCCTTGGGGGCTACGCCCCGCTGGTGATCTGTGTTCTATTCATAGGTTCGCCCCTTTACCCAACCAGCGTTCCCGATTGGCGTCTCCAGCGGCGTTCACTGGGGCGCCTGCTGTTCTCACGCCGTCGGGACGGCTGAGCGACAGTTACCCCGGCCCCGCGCGTCCCCGGCACTCGTGCCCCCGGCGCCCGGAGGGCCTCATCGGACCTGCTGCTGTGTTTACCGGTTTAGTACGTGGCCTGGCCGAAGTGATCGCCGTCACCCCCGACGGCCCCGGCGTGACCATCACGATCGACCGCCAGGGACTCGAGGGCGACTCCGACATCGGCGCGAGCATCGCCCTGAACGGCTGCTGCCTGACGGTGGTCGCCAACTACGACGACCGGATCGACTTCCAGGCCGGCGAGGAGACCCTCTCCCGCACCAACCTTGGCCAACTCGAGCCAGGCTGCCGCGTGAACGTCGAGCCCTCGCTGCGGGCCGGCGACCCGATCGGCGGCCACTACGTCACCGGGCACATCGACGGCCTGGGAACGGTCGACCAGCGCGACGACGACGCGGAGTGGTCGAAGTTCTACTTCCGCGTCCCCGCCTCCCTTACCCGGCAGATGGCGACCAAGGGCTCGGTCGCCGTGGACGGCGTCAGCCTGACGCTGGTCGACGTCGAGGACGAGCGGTTCAGCGTCGCGTTAATCCCGCACACGCTGCAGGCGACTACGCTCGGCGGCCGCCAGGTGGGCGACCGCGTCAACCTCGAGACCGACGTCCTCGCCAAGTACGTCGAGCGTCAGCTGGTGCAGAAATCATGAAACGTTCGCAACGACCGCCAAGCGGTCGCGAAAACCTCCCTCCCCGGCAGGGAGAGGGATTGAGGGAGGGGGTTGCCCCGCCTTGTGGCGCCAACGAGGCGTTCGCCATCCCCCTACCTAACCACGCACCTTCAAACACTCACCAGCGCTAACCCCCTCCCCTAGACCCTCCACAGGCCGGGGACGGGAATTCAGCTGCCCCGATCCGATCATTTTTCTATGGCCAACCCGCGTCAAACAAAATCGTTCCTGATGAAGCGCCTCGGCGAGATCGGCATCGCGCCGGCGTCGCGGCACGGCCAGAACTTCCTGATCGACCTCAACCTGGTCCAGCTGATCGTCAACTCGGCCGACATCGGCCCGCAAGATGTGGTGCTCGAAATCGGCACCGGCACCGGTTCGCTGACAACGCTGATGGCGCCCAAGGCGGGCCGCATCGTGACGGTCGAGATCGACGGCAACCTGTTCGAGCTGGCCAGCGAGCAGCTGATCGATTTCCCCAACGTGCGGATGCTGCAGACCGACGCCCTGAAGAACAAGAACACGTTCTCGCCGGTCGTGATGGACGCGGTCGGGCAGGCGCTGTCCGAGGTGCCGGGCGGCCGGCTGAAGCTAGTGGCGAACCTGCCGTACAACGTCGCGACGCCGATCCTGTCGAACCTGCTGTTGTGCGAGCACACGCCGCACATGATGGTCGCCACGATCCAAAAAGAGCTGGGCGACCGTATCGTGGCCCAGCCCTGGAGCAAGGACTACGGCGCGTTGAGTGTCTGGATGCAGGCCCAGGCGCAGACCGAGGTGGTCCGTGAGATGCCCCCCAAAGTCTTCTGGCCGGCGCCCAAGGTCACGTCGGCCATCGTGCGGGTCACGGTCGATCCCGAGCGGCGGGCGGCAATCCCCGACCTCAAGTACTTCCACCAGTTTATCAAGTCGCTGTTCCTGCACCGCCGCAAGTTCCTGCGGGCGAACGTCGTGGCCGCGATGAAGCAGCACCTTAGCAAGGAGCAGGTTGACCAGGTGATGACGGAGATGCAGTTCGGCCCCGACGCCCGCACCGAGCAGATCGACATCCCCACCCTGCTCCGCTTCACCGAGCTGGTCCGCGCGATGGCGCCCGACTGGAAGCTGTAGCGGTGGCCGCGTGATGCTTGCCCAGCCTCTGCCCGCCACGTTATGCTACGGGCATTGCTGAGGCGGACCCTGGACTCTATTCAGAGAAGAAGCGATGTCCTTCATCGAGATGACCGGCGCCACCCTCGACCGCATCATTGCCGAGGACGAGTTGCACCACGACGACCTGGCGTCGGCCGGCGTGCTCGACGGGACCATCGTGCGGATCAACCCGCAGGGCGACATCGAAGTCCGCCGCCCACAGGGCTGGGACGTCATCGGCGGCCTGCTGGGCGAGTTCGAGGAGCGCGTCAAGGGCGAGACCGGCCTCGAGTGGGCCTAAATGACGCCGTCGGGCCTTTACTTATTCTCCAGTAACCAGCGGCGGAAGCCGTTAGGTTGCCACTCTGCCGCGCGGCAACCTCGGTCCTCGGGGCTGCTGCGGCTTCCGCCGGCAGTCGCTCGTGCCGCAGCGACCCGAAACTAACTAGCGGAATCGTGGGGCTCTGCTCAGTTCGCGGACGGCCTTCGCGGGGACGCAGATCTGGCCCCGCACCTGAACAAACGGCAGCCGCCCCTGCTGAACCAACTGACGGACCTGGCGGCGCGGGATCCCCGTGCGGCGGGCCGCCGCGGACAGCGACACCGCCCCGGTGAGCTGCTGGAACGACTCCGACGGGGATTTCTTCATCGGGCACATGGCGAGCCTCCGGTGGGACCAGACGAGCAGACGAGAGCCCGATTATACCGCGCATAGCGGTGGTAACCTCAACCCCAGCCGCGGTGTCCTGTAGCGGGGGCCAATCTGCTCGTTTCCCCCCCGCCTGCTTGCTACCATTCAGGGCGGCCCCGTGACAGCAGTCGCCCGGGCGCCCCCCACTCCAATCCCGCTAGAATCCCGAAGAATGCCCGCCCGCACCGCCAAAATCGACCGCCAGACCAGTGAGACCCAGATCAACTTGGAGCTCGACCTGGACGGCGCCGGCAACGCGGAACTCGAGACCGGCGTTGGGTTCCTCGACCACATGCTGACGCTGCTGGCCAAGCACTCCGCGACCGACCTGACGGTCCGGGCCGCCGGCGACCTGCACATCGACGCCCACCACACGGTCGAGGACATCGGCATCTGCCTCGGCCAGGCAGTGCGTCAGGCGGCCGGCGACAAGGCCGGCATCCGCCGCTACGGGCACTTCACCCTGCCCATGGACGAGACCCTTGCCACCGTGGCGATCGACCTCAGCGGGCGGCAGTACCTGCACTTCGAGGCCCCCCTGCCGGCGGCCAAGATCGGCGACTTCGACAGCGAACTGGTCGAGGAGTTCTGGCGGGCTTTCAGCGGCAACGCGCTGTGCAACCTGCACATCGTGCTGCACCACGGCCGCAACAGCCACCACATCGCCGAGGCGATCTTCAAGGCGACCGGCCGCGCGCTGCGGATGGCGCTCGAGCACGACCCCCGGATGACCGGCGTACCGAGCACCAAGGGCTCGCTAGACGGCTGAGGCCCGCCGCCGCACGGTCTTCCCAGTCGGAAAACTCTGCCCCGCCTACCGCAGCGGCCGCCCCGATCGCGGCCGAGTCGGACAATAGGCGTTATCGGTACATCCACGCGCGTCGATACCCGTTAGTACGGCGTCCCAGGCACGGCCTGCTGGCGCCCAGGCGGCGTCCGAACGACTCGTGGAATCTATGCCCGTAATCTCCTCACCCCGCCGCTTCAGGACGCCAGCCGTTCTTGTGCTGTCGCTGCTCACAGCCGCCGCTTGGTCGCAGCCGGCCGACGTGCTGCCGCTGCCGCCGATCGAAGCCGCGGAGGCTGCCCTGTCAGCCGCGTGCGAGCCGGCGCCGTGCGAGTGGCTGGCCGCCGGCCCGGGGGATTGGCAGGAGGGTCCGGACTTCGAGCTCGGCGTGCAGTTCGACAAGGGCCTGTTCATCCGCTCGACCGACCTCCAGGAGCGACCCTACGCGCTGTACATCGGCGGGCGGTTGCAGCTCCGCTACACCGGCTTCGCGCGCGACCTGCCGGCCTGGACTGACTCGGCCGGCGTCACCCGCCCGGTCCGCAACCGCAGCGAGTTCGACAGCGAGCGGATGCGGCTCAACATCTCTGGCACGGCCGTGTTGCCGGAGCTGCGTTACTACCTGATTTTCGACGGCGACAGCGACGGCGCCTCGGAGGTCGACCAGCTTGCCTACTACGCGGCGTACGAGTTTGCCGAGGGGCTCGAGGTCGCGATCGGCCGGTGGAAGGTTGCTGCCTGCCGGCAGTGGCTGCTGTCGTCGCGGTTCCAGCGGATGGTCGACCGCTCGCTGGCGAGTGAGTACTTCCGCCCCGCGTTCAGCGACGGCGTCTATTTGTGGGGCGATATCGGCGACTTCTGCCACCACGAGTGGTCGCTGACCAACGGCCTGCGGACCTCGCAGCACCCGTCGTTCTCGCTGGACGACGGGTTCTGCGCGGCCGGCGCCATCTCGTTCGACCCCTGGGGCCCCTTCGGCAATGGCGACGCCGACTACGCCTGCCACGCCTCGCCGGTGCTCCGCTACGGCGCGAGCCTGGCATTGAGTAAGTCGAGCGACCGGTCCGACGCGGGCTTCCCGCTCGGCGACGACAGCTTCCTGCGGCTCAGCGACGGCACGCTCCTCTCGCAGGTCGGGGCGCTGGCGCCCGGCGTGCGGGTGCTGGGGGTCGAGACCCTCGTCGCGTCGTTCGACGCCGGCCTAAAGTGGCGGGGCTGGAGCGTCAACGGCGAGTACTTCCTGCGCTCTCTGCACGACTTCCGTGCCGACGGCGCGCTCGGCGTCGGTAGCCTGTACGACTACGGCTACCACGCCGAGGTCGGCTGCTTCCTGATCCCCCGCCGGCTCGACGTCAACGCCCGGCTGTCGCAGGTCTCCGGCATGATGGGCGACTCGTACGAGCGGTCCGGCGGCCTCAACTGGTACTGGGGCGACGGCCGGGACGACCGCATCAACAAGCTGTCGCTCGACGTCACGGACGTGGTCCGCTCGGCGGTCAGCAGCAGCGGCGCCGACCTGCTGCCAGGCGACGACGGGCTGCTGGTGCGTGCGCAGGTGCAGATCGGCTTCTAGAGCGGCCGACTGCTCGCCGAGCTCTTCCAGCCTACTCGCCAAACTCTTCTAGGTAGTCGGCCATGGCGGCCTCGATCACCTTTAGGGCGTGCTCGCGGCCGTAGACGTGGTCGATGCGGACCTTGGCGGCCTCCTCGGGCGTCAGCGACTTGTAGATGCTGAAGTAGTGCCGCAGGCGGTCTACCAGCACCTTGGGCAGGTCCTCGACTTCCTTGACCTCGCCCCACATGGCGTCGTTGGCCAGGACGCCGATGATCTTGTCGTCGGCCTCGTCGTTGTCGAGCATCGGCAGGCCGCCGACCACCCGCGCCTTGAGGATGATCTCGGGGTTGGTGATCGGCCGCTCGCTGATGACGCAGATGTCCAGCGGGTCGCCGTCGCCGGCCTTGGCGCCCGGCATCAGGTCCTGCACCCGCTTGCCGCAGAACGTGCGCGGCACGAAGCCGTACAGCGTCGGCGAGAACGCCGACGTGCGGTTCGGCCGGTCGACCCGCAGGTAGCCGGTCTGCTTGTCCAGCTCGTACTTGACCCGGTCGAACGGGGTTAACTCGATGTAGGCCTGGACCAGCTCGGGCGGGTTGGGGCCCGCGTCGAGTCCGTGCCAGGGGTGCGGACGCCAGCGGTAAAACGGCTCAGGGAACGACATGCAATCGCCAGGGGCAGAAGATCCAGGATGCGCCTACACGGACTAACGCGCCGCGACTACTGGGCGTACTCTTCCTCGTTGACGTAGGTCTCGAGGAAGCGGGTGAGCTTCCGGAAGTCGCTGTCGGCCTCGATGTACCGGACCACCGTGACCAGGGTCTTGGGGTCGACCAGCTCTTCGAACGGCACGTAGACCAGCTGCAGCTGACCCTCGACCGACACCATCACGCCGTCCAGCCGCTTCTCGACCAACGACCGGTAAGCGCCGACGCCGAGCTGGCTGCCGAGCATCACGTCGAAGGCGTGGGGCTCGGCACAGCGGGCCTCGTAGCCGAGCTGGACCGGCTTGACCGACCGCTTGGCGCCGGTCTGACGCTGGTACTCCGCGGCGATCAGGTCGGAGAACAGCTCGTAGAGGTTGATCGCCGAGATGTTGATGTGGCCGTGGTCGTCGCGCGACACCCCCTCGACGTACTTGTAGGGGAGCAGCTCGGCCAGGCCTTCGGCGATGACGATCACGCCGTATTTCTTGCCCTCGCGCTCGCGGGTGGTCATGGTCGCCACGATGCGGCGGATGACCTCGTTCATGTTCATCACGTCGCGCGAGTGCGTGTTGCCGTCGGCGTCGGTGAACTCTTCTTTTGCGCGGAACTTGCCGCGGATGTCCTCGACGCTCACTACCAGGCTCGCCTCGCCGGCAATCGCCACGCCGTACGCCAGCCAGCCGGCGCTGCGGCCCATCGACTCGACCAGGAAATAGTTCCGGTTCGCCTCGGCGTCGGCAAGCAGGTTGCGGACCTCGCGGGCGATGAAGTCGACCGCGGTGAAGTAGCCGAACGTGAAGTCGATGCCGCGGTAGTCGTTGTCGATCGTCTTGGGTAGGTGCACCACCGGGATGCGGGGCGAGCCCTCCGGCAGCGTGTCCTGGTACAGCTTGAACTTGTTGGCGGTCTTCAGCGTGTCGTCGCCACCGATCGATACCAACGCGTCCACGCCCAGCGACAGCAGCCCCTCGTACACGTTCTTCAGCGGGGCCACGCGTTCGGGGTCCTGCAGGTGCTCCTGGCTCGAGACCAGCTTGCCGGGGTTCGCCCGGGCGGTACCGATCATAATGCCGGGCTTGCTGCGGGTTCGGCTGAGCATCGGGTGATCGATCATCACGTAGTCCGTGCCCTCGACCAGCGGCTTGTCCTCGGAGAACTCGATCAGGCTCGAGTACCCGTGCTTGACGCCCACCACCTCGATGCCGTTACGCAAGAACGAGACCGCCGCGGCCGAGATCACCGCGTTGGCGGCGGGAGCGGGCCCGCCGGCGAACAGGATCGCGGCCTTCTTGAAGCCGTGCTCAAGGGGTTCGGGGCGACTCAGCGTGTTTTCGATCTTTTCGGACATGGTGTGGGTGGTTGGGGCTGGTCCGGCGGCCGGGCGCCGGCGTAGGGGGGAATGAGACGGAGGGGCTTCAGAGACCGTATTCTAGCGTCGCCTGGGCGGGCCGTTAATGGTCGGAAGCCAACGGGGCCGCCGCGCGGCCGTGGCGGGCAAACCCCTTGGCCGCGGCCCGCCGGGCGGACGGCCGCTACCCCGCCATGAAGGTCCGTTCGACGAACGTGGTGTCGATCCGGCCCTCGGCAAACGCCGAGTGGCTGAGGATCTCCTGGTGCAGCGGCGCGACGGTCTTGATGCCGTCGACCCGCAGCTCGGCGAGGGCCCGCAGCATGCACGCGATCGCCTCTTCGCGGGTCGGCTGGTGCACGATCAGCTTGCCGATCATCGAGTCGTAGTACGGCGGCACGACGTAGCCGCTGTGGGCGTGCGAGTCGAACCGCACCCCGAAGCCGCCGGGCACAATCAGCCGCTCGATCCTGCCGGGCGACGGCTGGAAGTTGCGGGCCGGGTCCTCGGCGTTGATCCGGCACTCGATGGCGTGGCCGCTGCTCTTGATGTCGTCCTGGGTGAACGGCAGCGGCTCGCCCGAGGCGATCGCGATCTGCGCCTTGATCAGGTCGATGCCGGTCACCATCTCGGTGACGGGGTGCTCGACCTGGATGCGGGCATTAACCTCGATGAAGTAGTACTTGCCCTCGGAGTCCACAATGAACTCGACGGTGGCGGCGTTCTGGTAGCCGGCCTGCAGGATGAGCCGCTTGGCGGCCTCGCCCATCTCGGCGCGGGTCTCGGCCGAGACGCTCGTGCTGGGGCTCTCTTCAATCAGCTTCTGGTGGCGGCGCTGCACGGAGCAGTCGCGTTCCCACAGGTGCACCGCGTTGCCGTGGCCGTCGGCCAGCACCTGCACCTCGACGTGCCGCGGGTGCTGGACGTACTTCTCGAGGTACACCGCGCCGTTGCCGAAGGCGGCCTCGGCCTCGGCCTGGGCCTGCTGCAGCGACGACTTGAGGGCGAGGTCGTTCGACGCGACCCGCATGCCCTTGCCGCCGCCGCCGGCGACCGCCTTGATCAGCACCGGGAAGCCGACCTCGTGGGCGAAGCGGAGGGCCTCCTCTTCGCTGTTGATCAGCCCGTCACTGCCGGGCACCACCGGCACGCCGGCCGCGCGGGCGATCGAGCGGGCGGAGTTCTTGTCGCCGAGCTGGGCCATCGCCTCGGGCGAGGGCCCGATGAAGTCGATCTTGCAGCTCCGGCAGACCTCGTTGAAGTGTGCGTTCTCCGCCAGGAAGCCGTAGCCCGGATGGATCGCCTGGACGTTGCCCACCTCGGCGGCGCTGATAATGCTGGCGATCTTGAGGTAGCTGTCGGCCGCCTTGGCGGGGCCGATGCAGTAAGCCTCGTCGGCAAGGTCGAGGTAGTGGGCGCCGCGGTCGGCCTCGCTGTAGACGGCCACCGTGCCGATGCCCAGCTCCCGGCAGGCCCGGATCACCCGCAGGGCAATCTCTCCTCGGTTAGCGATCAGTATGCGTTCGTACATCAGGCAGAGTCGGCGGGGCGTCAGAGGGTGGCGGGGGGCGGTGGCGGAGATCGCGGCGGCGTTGGCTCAGCCTTCCAGTTGGAAGATCGGCTGGCCGAACTCCACCGAGGCGCCGTCTTCGACGAGCACGGCGGTGATCTTGCCCGAGCACTCGGCCGGGATTTCGTTGAAGACCTTCATCGCCTCGACGATGCAGACGATCGACTCGGGGCCGACCTGGTCTCCCACCTTCACGAAGGGGGGCGACTCCGGGTTCGAAGACGAGTAGAACGTGCCGACCATTGGGCTCTTGATCACCGGGCCGCTGGCCGCCGGCTCTGCCGCTGGGGCCGGCCCGGCGGGCGCGGCCGCAGCGGGGCCTGGCGCTGCCGCGGCCACGGGGGCGTACCCCTGCATCGGCACGCCGGTCACCGCCGTCGGATCCGGGCCGCGACGCAGCTTCATCTTTTGCTCGCCCTGCTGCAGCACGATCTCGGCCAGATCATGCTCGTCCATCAACTCGACGAGCTTGCGGACCCTGCGGACGTCAAACACGTCGCCGCTGCCGCCGTTGGCGCCACTTGCCATATCGCTCTCCGCGTTATCTGAATTCGTAGAATTGTCTTTGGAAGCCATTTCGGTGCACCGTCGGACACGGGCGAGCCAGGCACGCCCAAGCTGGCGACGGGGAGCCCTCGCCAAACCCGAAAGCCTAATCTAGGCCCACCGCTGTGTGCAACCCCTGCCTGAGGCACAACTTGGGGCAAATCGGCCCACTCCCTAACCGACCCGCGGCCCGGCTGCCCAGCCCCTTTAGGCCAGGCAGCACTCTGCGAGCTCTTTGGGCACGTCGGTGAGCACTTCGTGCCCGGTGCGTGTGACCAGGATGTCGTCCTCGATGCGGACGCCGCCCCAGCCCGGCAAGTAGATGCCCGGCTCGACCGTGATGATCATGCCCGGCTTCAGCTCGTCCTCGCGGTTCATCGCCAGCCGCGGACCCTCGTGCACCTCGAGCCCGGTGCCGTGGCCCAGCCCGTGACCAAACTGCTTGCCGTAGCCCGCCTTCTCGATAACTCTGCGGGCCGCCCGATCGACGTCCTGACACTTGACGCCCGGGCCGATGGCGGCAATCCCCGCTAGCTGCGCCTTCAGCACGATGCCGTAGATCTTCTTGAACTTGGCCGAGACCTTGCCGGTCACCACCATCCGCGTGAGGTCGCTGACGTAGAGGCCCTCGTTGGCGCCCCAGTCGATCAGCGTAAAGTAGTCCTCGCCGATCTGCTTGCTGGTCGGGTTGGCGTGCGGCAACGCGCCACGGGGTCCCACCGCGACGATCGGTGGGAAACTGAGCCCCTTCGCGCCGAACCGCCGCGCCTGGTACTCCAGCTCCGCCGCCACGTCGAGCTCGGTCATGCCGCCGGTCAGACCCGCACGGACCACGTCGAAAGCCCGCCGGGCCTGGTCGCAGGCGACCCGGGTGGCGGCGATCTCTTCCTTGTCCTTGATGGTCCGCAGCTCCTCGACCAGCCCGTTGGTCGGAACCAGCCGGAGCCCCTCGCCCTGCTCTTGCAGGCGGTTGTGCAGCCCCAGGCTCATGGCGTCGGCCTCGACTCCAAGCCGCTCGACCTTAGCCCCGCCGACGACATCGAGCACCGTAGCCAGCATCTCGCGGCCGGGGCCACGGATCTCGACCACCAGCCCCGGGCACTCCTCCTCCAGCTGCGTGGTGAAGCGGCTATCGGAGATCAGCACCTCGGAGTCGAGGGTCACCAGCAGGTAGCTGTCGTCGCCGGTGAAGCCCGTTAGGTAGGTAACGTTCTTGAAGCTGGTGACCAGCAGCGCGTCGGCCTTGGCCTTGCGGATCAGCCGGCGGAGTTTGTCTCGGCGGGCGGCGTGGTTTGGCATGGGCGGCTGGCTCCGGGGCTGTCGTTCGGAAGTCGTTCGTCGGGAACCGTCCTAAAAACGGACCCGAGCTTGCGGGGGGAGGGTCAATATGTTGTGATCGATTGACGTCCGCAAGGCTCCACCACCGACAGCCCCGCCCACCCAGTACTTCAAACCCAATGTTCCGAGTCACCCGCGAGATCGATTTCTGCTACGGCCACCGCCTGCTCAACTACGAGGGCAAGTGCCGGCACCTGCACGGGCACAACGGCAAGGCGGTCATCACCATCGAGGCGCCGACGCTCGACAACCGCGGCATGGTGCTCGACTTCGGGGACATCAAGCAGGTGGTCAGCACCTGGATCGACGAGAACCTGGACCACCGGATGATCCTGCACCGGGACGACCCGGCTGTCGGCGCGTTGACCGAGCTCGGCGAGCCGCTCTACCTCATCGACCAAAACCCCACGGCCGAGAGCATCGCGCAGCTGATCTACAACTTCACGCGCGACGCGGGCTTCCCGATTGTCGAGGCCCGCTTGTGGGAGACCCCCAAGTGCTACGCCACCTACACCGAGTAGTAATGATCGTGGGGCTTTAACAGGGCGCAAAAAAAAGCGGCCCGGTTGATGCGTTTCGCACGCAACCGGGCCGCGCCCCCCCTGGTGTGCCGATTCGGCAGCGCCCCGTTTTGGTGGGCGGCCGCCTGGTGTTTCTTCATCGCCCGTGGCGAAGCAGTCGGGCTTGGTGACAGAGGAAGGTATCGGACCGCCGGTGCGTAGACTTTGCTGATAAGTTTGACTTTTAGGATCGGCCAAGGTTCGCGTGCGTTGGGCAGTCGTGCGCTACCTAGCCGAGCAGCGCACCGCAGTCGGCGAGCTACGCCTCGGCGGTTGCCCTGGAGTGGAAGCGTTCCCGCAGCCATTCGATACGGCAGACCTAGGCAGCGGGGCTGCCGCCGAGGCGTAGGCCGCCGGCTATGAGAGAGTCGCTCTTCGACGGTGCGCGCTCTGCTTGCTGGCCGTTCGTTAGCTAGCTTACGGCCATCGGCTCTCCTCAAGTTGGGCTCAACAAGCTTTGCCGGTTGTGCCGATCTGGTCGTTAAGGCTGAGGCTGCGTGCCCGAGATCCGAGCGCGCTGCCTCCCGATGTCTGCTAGCACGACCTGAAAGGACGCCTGCCGTGTCGCGAATTTCCTCTGCCGCCGACTGGCTGCTCAAGCTCCCAATCATCTGGGGCGCGCTCGCCTGCCTCTCGTTCTACGTGCTGCTTGCGGCGCTGAAGAACCAGCTTCTCAACCAGTACTTTGGCGTCCCTGGCGGCGCCGACCTGGGCAACCTGATCAAGCTTGCTATCACCGGTATGTTCTTCATCGGCTGCACGGCCATGGTGATGCGGCTGGCCGGACTGGCCGGCCAGCTCGGCGTCATGCACCGCCGGCTGATCGAGCCGAAGCAGCCCGGCGGCCAGCAGGCCCACGACGCCGACGCGCTGCTAGCGCAGCTGCGTGACCAGCCGTCCTACCTGCAGGGCACCTACATGATCCGCCGCCTCCGCCAGGCGCTGGAGCAGGTCCGCCGCAAGGAGACGGCCGAGTCGATCGAGGAGGACCTGCGTCGGCTCGAGGCGACCGAGTACGAGCGGATGGCCAGCGGCTACGGCATGACCAAAATCATCGTCTGGGCGATCCCGATCCTTGGCTTCCTCGGCACGGTCATCGGCATCACAATCGCCATCGGCAAGCTCTCGCCCGATGCGCTAGAGAGCTCTCTCGACGCGGTGACCGCCGGCCTGAGCGTGGCGTTCGACACCACGGCCATCGCGCTGGCGTTGTCGCTGGTGCTGACGTTCCTGATGTCGTTTGTGAAGGGCCGCGAAGAAGCCCTGCTGGCCGAGGTCGACGAGCGGGCCATCGAGGACCTGGTCGGCCGCTTCCAGCTCTACGGCGGCGCCAACGACCCCAACGCGGCCGCCGTGCTCAAGATGTGCGAGCAGGTCGTCCGCGCGGTCGAGACCATCTCCGCCCGCCAGATCGACCTTTGGGCCGAGGCCGTCAGCGAGACCCACAGCCAGTGGGCCAGCGTCACGACCGCCACGACCGACACGCTCAAGCAGGCGCTCGTGACCGGGCTCAAGGACGGGCTGCGCGACCACGCGACCGGCCTGACGGTCGGCATCGAGTCGCAGCTGCAGGAGCTCAACCGCGGGCTCACCGCCCAGACCGACGAGTTCGCCGCAGGCATCCGCGACCAGGTCCAGACGCTCGCCGCCACGGCCGCCCAGCAGTCGGAGGTGCTCGGCAAGAGCACCACCGACCAGGCCGAGATCCTCGGCAGGTGCGTCGCCGAACAGTCCGAGATGCTCAGCCAGACCGTGGCCCAGCACGCCAACCAGCTCACCCAGGGCGCCGACGGCCTGCTCGGCAACCTGCGGGGTGGATTGGAGCGGATGGCCGAGCTGCTGGTCGAAGCCCTCAACCAACACGGCGAGGTCCTCACCCAGGCAGAGCAGGAGCTGGCCAGCGAGAACCGCCGCCACCTGACCGAGGTCGAGGCCGCCCTCGGCGAGGCGATGGTGCTGGCCGCCGACCGCCAGGAGAAGCTCATCGGCCGCAGCGAGACCCTGCTCACCGAGATGCAGAACGCCCTCGTCCAGGCCGCCGGCGCGACGGTCGACCACCAGGAGCAGCTCGTCCGCCAGGGCGAGGTCCTGCTGAAGGTCGTCGAGTCGACCGGGCAGCTGCAGCAGCTCGAGAACGCCCTCAACCGCAACCTCGACACACTGGGACGCGCGCACAACTTCGAAGAAACTCTCCTTAGCCTCTCCGCGGCGATCCAGCTGCTCAGCGTCCGGGTCACCAACAACGGCTCGGGTCGCGGCAGCGAGGGACACGCCACCGGCGGCTTCAGTGGACAGGCGGCATGAGCCGTACGCAATCGCGTGACAATTCGTCGTCGGTAAGCCTGTTCCCGTTCCTCGCCGTGCTGCTCTGCACGATGGGGGGCCTGGTGGTGCTGCTGGTCGCGATGTCCCACGTGTCGCGGCAGCTGGCCAAGCAGGAGAAGCAGCGGGCCGAGGCCCAGGCGGCCGCCGCGCCCGTCGTCGATAACGACAACGCCGAGCAGCTCGCCAGCCTCCAGGAACAAGCCACCGCCCTGCGGGAGAAGGCCGAGGAGGTCCGCGCCGCCCAGCGGGCCGACCAGCTGCGGATCGCCCAGATTGAGGAGCACGTCCGCAAACTGCAGGACGAGATGCAGCTGATCCAGGCGACCGAGCTCGAGCTCGCCGCCGACGACTCCCAGCGCTACGACGACCGCGCCCAGGCCGAGCGCGAGCTGGCCCGCCTGCAGCAGCTGATCGAGGACTCCGAGCTGGATATCGCCCAGATGCGCGAGGCGACCCAGGGGCAGACCCGCTCGTACGCGGTTGTGCCTTACCAGGGCGCCAGCGGCACCCGCCGGCAGCCGATCTACATCGAGTGCCTGGCCGACCGCGTGGTGCTGCAGCCCGAAGGGATCGAGCTCACCGAGAACGACTTCGCCAGCCCGCTGGGCGTGGGCAACCCGCTGGCGGCCGCCCTGCGCGCAACCCGCGACCACATGGTCCGCAACAACTCCGCCCAGGGCGGAGCCCCCGAGAACATCGAGCCCTACCCGCTGATCCTGGTCCGGCCCGACGGCATCGGGGCCTACTACCAAGTCCGCTCCGCAATCCGTTCGTGGGACACCGACTTCGGCTACGAGATGATCGAGGGCGACTGGACCCTCGAGTTCGCTCCGCCCGACCCGCAGCTCGCCAACGTCGCGCAGCGGGCGATCGACAACGCCCGGATCCGCCGCGAGGCGCTGGCGTCAGCCGCGCCGACGGCGTTCTCGGCGGGCAGCGGCTCGTTCGCGATTCCGGAAGTCGACGGCGAACTCATTGGCGACAACCCCTACGACCCCACGGTGCTGGGCGCCGGCACGGTCGGCGGCGGGGGTGGGCGCTCGGGCAGCCAAGGGGCTTCCGAGGCGAGTGGCTACTCCGGAGCCGCGGGGCACGCCGGCGGAACGGGCGGCGCAGGCGGGCCGGACGGCGGCTACGCCGTGGGAGAGTACGCGTCGACCCCCTACCCCGCTGGCGGAACCGGCGGCGCGGGCGGAGCCGCGACGGGCGACCAGATTGGGCCCTACGAAGGCACGATCTCCGGACCACCAGGGGGCTACTCCGCCATCCCGTCAGCCGCCGATGGCCAGCCAGGCGCCCCCAACGCAGCCGCGTTTGGCCAGCCCGGTCAGACAGTGAGCTCGGGCGCAGGCCAGCCGGCGGGCGCCACGGGCGCCACGGCGACCGCCGGCGGCTCTGCGGCCGGTTCGCCCGGCGGCGGCCAGTCGACTTCCATGGGCCCCGGCGCAAGCATGGCCGCTGACGGCGGCAGCGGCGGCAAGTCGGGCGGCGCGGCGTCGCTGAACGAGAGGAGCGGCCCGGACGACGTCGCGATCCGCCGGACTGTGCGGGTGGCGGTGTTCGCCGACCGGCTGCAGGTCGGCAAGGAGCCGACGCCGCTCGCGATGCCGGGGCCAACCTCCGCGCACATCGACAACTTCGTCGCCAGCGTTAAGCAGCAGATCGAGTCGTGGGGGCTGGCCGGGCACGGCCTGTACTGGCGCCCGGTCATCAAACTCGACGTGCGTCAGGGAGGAGAGCGCCGCGCGGCGGAGATCGAGGCCGTGCTCAAACGCTCGGGCGTCGACGTCGAACCGATCCAGACCGCCACCCTGCCGAACCGGGAGCCGTCCAGTGTCGCGTGGTAGAGAGAGCGATGAGATCGAGGTCTCCGGCCAGGACTCGTTCCTGGACGTGGTGGCCAACATCGTTGGCATCCTGATCCTCTTGGTGATGGTGGTTGGGCTCCGCGTCTCGCGCGAGACCCACGACCCCACCGAGGCACCGGTCGCCCAGACGCCGGCCGTCTCGCGGGACGACCTCGTGCAGGCCCACCGCGACGCCCGCGACGCCTACCGGCAGGCGGCCACGGCGATCGAACAACTCGAACGCGGTCGGCGGGAGCTGCGGCAGCTGGATGACGAACGCTTGGCCGTGGCGGCGTTTGTCGCCGAGGCCGAGGCCTCGCTCGACGAGAAGCGCGCGGCGCTCGGCGTCGACAAGCGACGCGACCTTGAGCTGCGGACCAAGCTGCTCACCGCGCAGACCAAACTTGAAAAGCTCGCCCGCGAGCAGGTGACCCTCGCCGCCTACACGCCGCAGGTCGAGACCATCGAGAGCCTGCCGACGCCACTGGCGAAAACCGTCAGCGGCGACGAGATCGAGATCCGCCTGGAGGGCGGCCGGGCCGCCGTGATCCCCATGAACGCGCTGGCCGAAGAGGCCATGAGCCACATGGAAGAGAACGTCTGGAGGCTGCAGTCGCGAGACAAGATCAACGTCTGGGCAGGCCCAATCGACGGCTTCCGCTTGGTGTGCCACCTCCGCAAGGCGTCGTTCATCACGCCATCGGGTCAGCAGGCGGCAATGCCCCGGCTTGTCGCGGCGACCGTCATGCCAGAACCCGGCATGCAGGGCGAGCCGATCATCGCAGAGACCCTCGAAAACACGCGGCTTATCCAGTTCGTCAAAACGCAACCGAAGACGACCACCGTGACCATTTGGACCTACGACGACAGCTTCGAGGAGTACGGCGTCCTAAAACGCAAGCTGTACGAACTAGGCTACCCGACCGCGGGCCGCCCGCTGCCCGAGGGCGCGCCCATCATGAGCGCAGCCTCCGGCACCCGAGCGTCGGCGCAGTAGCCCAGCGAGCACCGGCCCGGCTGCCAATCAGTTGGTGGTCAGCGACGCCGGCGCCTGGTGTGCTTTCAGTAGATCGACAAGCCGCACCGCCCGGAGCTGCTCGCGGACGCCCTGGGCGATTCCGCTGAAGGTCTCCATGAGGGTCTCGCGTGCGTTGTCCGGCATCTCGTCGAGTGGCGGCACGCTGGCGATCAGCGGGCTGTCGACCGCCTCGAAAATATCTTCGAGGGTGATCTCGTCCGTGGAACGGGCCAAGCGGTAGCCGCCCTCGACGCCGCGCACCGACCTCAAGATGCCACTGTTGACCAGGTCACGGAGAATCTGCAGCAAGAACCGCTCGGGCATGCGTCCCTCGCGGGCCAACCGGTTGCAGGGTACCGGCCCCTCTCCCTCGTAGACCGACAGTTGCAGCAGGGCCTGCACCGCGTAGGTAACCGTGCGTGACACTTTCATCACGTTCCTCCCGCTAGAGTACGGAATGCCCCGAAAATATTGGGTCGGTGAGACCCGACGCGTGTCTCGACCGTTGGGCGGGCTCTGCGATGCAGAGCTAACGCACCGGCCATGGGCGCAATGCGAGACTAGAGCCTCGATTCCGCGACCGCCTCGTGTGAAAAGAATCCAGGAGCAGACGAAGGTCAGGACGATCGCGTTTTTTGAACTCGGCGGCTGGTGAGTCTCGCCGCCCGACGCCCTCTATGAAACATAGTCGGGTCCGCCTGTCAATTTGCTTTGCGCCAACCTGCGCCCGATTTGGGGTGTGATACCGCCAACCGGGCGGGTCCGTAACGGAGCCAACGGCCACGGGCTCGACGCGATCTCACCGACGTAAGCCACGAAACCCACGGGCATTACGGAGATTTCAGAACGACCAGCCCGTGGCGGGTCACAGGGCTAATGGAGGCCCTAGTCTTTTACTGGCGGTTTCTCGCCATCGGGGGTGAGCATCGCCCTCAGGAACAGCACCCCGGCCCCCACGACCAGAAACGAGTCGGCCACGTTGAAGTTGGGCCAGATCAGCCGCTGGGAGGGGTTCGAGTAATTCCAGCACAGCAGGATGAAGTCTCGCACGGCGTAGACCGGTTGCCCCGCCCGGGCGGGATCGAAGGGCCCCCACGCCAGGCCGTGCAGACCGAGGCGGTCGAAAAGGTTGCCGAGAATCCCCCCCATCACAAAGGAAAGGGTGACGCACAGGATCTTGTCCGCCGCCGCCTTGTAGGCAAACAACCAGACGACGATGGCAACCGCCGCGATGACGCTGAAGCCGGCGAGCCAGAGCTGGCCACCTTGCCCCATCCCAAACAGGCCGCCCTCGTTGAGCGCGAGCTGAAAGCCCGCGTAGTCCGGCAAAAGCCAGGCTTCTTGGTGGGGCGCCATTTGGCTAAACGCTAGCTGCTTACTGGCCAGATCGGCGAGGGTCGCCAGCACGGCGAGGACCACGAACAGGACAATCCGGCTTGGCGGCACGACGGGCATAGGATCGGCGGCCAATGCAGTGACCAGGTTGGTGGTGAGTGGGACGCCTGCCGCCGCACGGGTACGGCAGGGCCGCCCGTTTTACCAAAAACCTCTAGATCGCCGAAGCGCAGTTCAAGTGGGGGCAGGCGCACACGCGCCGTCCTGAGCAGCCGACTAGAAGAGAGCCGAGGCCAACCGCGTCAGCCGGACTCGCGGGCCGAGGCGCACTTAACGCACAGCGGGGCGAAAGGGAGTGCATTGAGCCGCGTCTTGGGGATCACCCCGCTGCAGTCGTCGCACTTGCCGTAGGCGCCCTCCTCGATGCGGACCAGGGCGTTCTCAATCTCGGTGAGAGCTTCGCCTTCGGTCTCCATGAGGGAGAGCGTAAACTCCTGCTCGAAGTTGTCGCTCCCTAGTTCAGCCATGTGGATGGGCATCGAATGGCCTTCGCCATCGCCGCCCTTGCGTAAGGCGGCGTTCTCCATGGCGTTGACGTCCCCCCGCAAACGGGCCCGCAGGGCAAGTAGCTTCTGTTTGTAGAGTTCCAGGTCCGCTGTCTTCATCTGGCGTCGTATTCCTAAACCATTCGGAAGCAAACCGCCCGCTGCATGATCAGGCGTGTGGCATAGATTTTCTATCTTAATCAGGGGCAAAATCTGGGTCTAGGTTCTGGGTTGGGGCCGGTTAGGTTGTCCCTGCCGAAAAGGTGGGCTAATATGGCCGTAAACCCGTAGACGATATGACTTTAGCCGGCCGGCGCCGGCGGGGCGCAAGCAGCCGCCTTTCTCCGCATTGTCTGCCTGAAGGAAACCAGATCTTGGCCGCCGCCCCTACCACCACCAGCACCCGGGTCGCCTACCAGCAGTGCATTATGCCCGGTTGCGGCGCGAGCTACGGCGTCGAGGAGGTCCGCACCAGCTGCGACGCGTGCGGGGCATTGCTAGACGTCCGGTACGACTGGGACGCCCTGCCCGTGCCCGACAGCCTGAAGTGGTTCGAGCAAAAATGGTCGCGCCGCAACGAGCCGCTCGCCAAGAGCGGCGTCTGGCGGTTCCACGAGCTGCTGCCGTTCGCCCCCCCCGAAAAGGTGGTCACGATCGGCGAGGGGCAGACCCCGCTCATCCAGACCGACGGCGTCGGCGACTACATCGGCATGGGCCGCGGCAACCTGTTCCTGGAGTACGAGGGGATGAACCCCTCGGGCAGCTTCAAGGACAACGGCATGACCGCCGCCTTTACCCACGCCCACACGGTCGGCGCCCGGCGGGCCGCCTGCGCATCGACCGGCAACACCAGCGCGTCGCTCGCGCTGTACTGCTGCAGCAGCAAGCTGATGCAGGCGGTGATCTTCATCGGCAGCGGCAAGATCAGCTACGGCAAGCTGTCGCAGGCGCTCGACTACGGCGCACTGACCGTGCAGATCGCCGGCGACTTCGACGACGCCATGCAGCGCGTGCAGCAGGTCAGCAAGCAGCTCGGCATCTACCTGGTAAACAGCGTCAACCCGTTCCGGCTCGAGGGTCAGAAGACCATCATGCTGCGGGTGCTGGAGAGCCTCAACTGGGAAGTCCCCGACTGGATCGTGGTGCCGGGCGGCAACCTCGGCAACTCGAGCTCGTTCGGTAAGGCGTTCTACGAGCTCAAGCAGCTCGGCCTGATCGACCGCGTGCCGCGGCTGGCGGTGATCAACGCCGCCGGCGCGAACACGCTGCACCAGCTCTACGAGAAGCGCGGCCTCCGCTGGAACGGCGGCCAGCCCGACCAGAAGATCATCGACGGCTACGCCGCCGAGCTCGACTCGGGCGGCAAGCGGGCCGACACCATCGCCAGCGCCATCGAGATCAACCGCCCGGTCAATCTCGAGAAGTGCCTGCGGGCGCTCGAGTGGATGGACGGCGTCGTCCGCGAGGTGACCGACCAGGAGATCCTCGACGCCAAGGCCCAGGTCGGCGCGAGCGGCATGGGCTGCGAGCCCGCCAGCGCGGCCAGCGTCGCCGGCGCGAAGCAGCTCCGCGAGGAGGGCGTCATCGACCCCGACGCCCGCGTGGTCTGCATCCTTACCGGCCACCAGCTCAAGGACCCCACCGCCACGGTCGCCTACCACACGGCCGACCAGGAGGAATTCAACCGGGTGCTCGGCAGCCGCGGCGTCAGCCGGGCCGAGTTCGCCAACCGCGCCGTGCAGGTCGAGAACGACCTCGACGAGATCGTCCGGGCGATCCAGCTCAACAGCTGACGGCCCATCGGCCTGCCATGAGTCGCGTGCTGACGACGCGACTCACGCCTTTCAAGTCTGCGGATTTCTGATGGACATCTTCTCCTGCCTGGCCCTGCTGATGGCGGCCGCGTTCATCGTGTCGGCGTTCAACCCGCAGCGTGTGGCGAACCCGACGCGGCACCGCATCGCGCTCAATCTGCTGCTCGCCTTCCTCGTGCTCTACTGCGGCGTACCCGCCATCCCAGAGTTGGGGCCGCTGGTCGAGAAGGTGACCCGCCCGTGCGGCGTGGCGTCGCTGTTCCTGGGGCTGCGCGTGATGTGCTCGATCCCGTCGAAGAAGGCCGCCCGCGTGCAGTCCGCAGCCGCCGAGCCAGCCGACCCTGTGCTGTCGGCAACCAAAAACGCGATGAAGGACGAACGACCATGCCCGGAACAGGTTGCTTAGGACGTCGCGGCGCTCGCCCTCCATGGCTTGCTTGGTGGACAGCGGCGTTGCTCGCGGCGGCGTTGCCCGGCGTCGGCCAGGCAGCCGACGACGGCTTCCAGCAGCTGTTCGACGGCAAGACGCTCACCGACTGGCAGGGCGACGCCCCCTACTGGAGCGTCCGCGACGGCGCGATCCTCGGCCAGATCACGCCCGAGACCCGCATCACCAAGAACCGCTTCCTGGTCTACCAGGGCGAGCTGCCCGCCGACTTCGAGCTGGTGGCCGAGTACCGCATCTCGCCCCAAGGAAACAGCGGCGTCAACTACCGCAGCGAGCCGGTCGACGGCGTCGACTTCGTCGCCCTCGCAGGCTACCAGTGCGACATCGACGGCCCCTTGAATTACACCGGCAGCAACTACGAGGAACGCCGCCGCACGACACTCGCCCGCGTCGGCGAGTCGGTCGTGGTCCCGCCGTCCGATGCCGCCGCGGAACCGGGCCGCGTCGATGCGAACGCGTGGACGCTGCGGGAGGTCACCCCCCTGCCCCACTCAGCAGACGAGCTGCGCGACAATATCCGGCGGGACGACTGGAACGAGGTGCGGATTGTCGCCCACGGCAACCGGCTCGAGCACTACCTCAACGGCGTGCTGACCAGCCGCGTCGAGGACAACGACCTCGAGAACCGCCGCCTCGACGGCAGGCTCGGCGTGCAGGTCCACGTCGGGCCGCCGATGACCGTCGAGTACCGCGTGATCAAGGTGCGTCCGCTGCACGGCGACTCCGACCCACCGCAGGCCGAGACCTCAAACGAGGGACGCCGAACAAAGTGACTGGCATGAAGAAGTACCGGATCCGCTACGTCGGCGGCGCACTTGGCCTCATCTGGATTACGATCCTCTCGATGACGGTCGTGCTGATTCCCCTAGCAATCGTCACGCTGCTTCAGGACCTAGAGATTGTCGAGCGAAACAGCTAATCTCTCGACTCGGGATACTCGTAAAACTCCGGCAGCGAGCGGGCACATCATGGCGGTCAAAACCATCATCCACGGCGCCGGCGGGCGGATGGGCCAGCGGCTCATCGCGGTCGGCTCGCAGGACGCCGACATCCAGTTGGTCGGCGCAGTCGACTCCGAGCACTCCAGCCACCTCGCCAAGGACGCCGGCGAACTGGCCGGGGTCGGCACACTCAACCTGCCGGTCAGCTCCGACTACCCCGACGACTGCGACGCGGTGATCGACTTCTCGGTCCCCGAGGCGACCGACGCCCTGGTCGACCAGTGCGTCAAGCGCGGCTGGCCGCTGGTGTTCGCCACCACGGGCCTGTCGGACGAGCAGGAGCAGCGGATCCGGTCGGCCGCGGAGGTGATCCCGATCGTCAAGGCGGCCAGCATGAGCGCCACGGTCAACCTGACGATGAAGCTCAGCGAGATCGCCGGCCGCACGCTCAAGAACCACAGCTCGGGCGTGGACGTCGAGATCATCGAGCGGCACCACCGCTTCAAGGAGGACGCGCCGAGCGGCACCGCGCTCGCCTTCGGCCGCATCATTGGTGAGGCAATGGGGGTCAGCGGCGAGACCCACGGCCGCAGCGGCCGCCCCGGCCAGCGGCCCCGCAACGAGATCGGCTACCACGCGGTCCGCACCGGGGACAACCCGGGCGAGCACACCATCGTGTTCGGCCTGCTCGGCGAGACCATCGAGCTGAAGGTCGCCGCGAGCAACCGCGACTGCTACGCCACTGGGGCGTTCACGGCCGCCAAATGGCTCGAGGGAAAGCCGGCCGGCCTGTACGACATGCAGGATGTGCTGGGGCTGAGGTAGCGGTTTATGGCCAAGTGCGACGAAGGCTACCTGTGCGAGGTCTGCGGCAGTGACGTCGGCGCGATGACCGACTCGGACCTCTACCTGCGGTACGTCATCGGCCGGGTCGACCCGGAGGTGCTGCACACCTCGCCGGAGCGTCACCTGCGGTGCGTGCCGGGCCTGGCGCAGTACATCGTCGACGAGAAGTTCCCGCCGGTCGCCTGCGAAGGGGCGTTCGACAAGCGGCAGCTCGACCCTGAGTTTGTTCGTGGCGAAGAGGACCTTGTGACCCGCGGCTGGCGGCGGCTGCGTGAGCTGGCCCACGCCGACCTGCCGATCAAGGACTACCCGCTCGAAGAAGTCCGGGCGGCGATGCGCGAGCGGTACGGGGACTAGGGTCTCGCAAGTTTGGCCCCAGCCCTGGCGGGGTGGTCCGCCCGAACTTGCGGACGGATCGTTGCCGGCACGCCGAATTCCCCTTTCCCTCGGCGACGGTTTGCCCTGATAATCCGCGGCATGTCCGACGAGCCCACCCACCAGTCAAGAGTCGCCCCCTCCTCGACCCGTGTGGAGGGCGAGCTCCCGCCGCTGATGCGTGACCGAGCGTTCTGGGGGATGAACTTCACCCAGTTCCTCGGCGCGTTCAACGACAACCTGTTCAAGCAGCGGCTGCTGCTCTTGGCGACGCCCGGCGCGGCCGAGGCGGGCGAGGACAAGCAGTGGATTGCGCTGGCGGTGATGGCCGCGGCGTTCCTGCTGTTCTCGGGCTTCGCCGGCTGGCTGGCCGACCGCACGGTCAAGCGGAAGCTGATCATCGGCTCGAAGGTCGCCGAGATCGCCGTGATGGCGCTCGGCCTGGCCGGCTTCTTCTACTACGACACCTTCGGCCTGACCGGCCTGATGCTGATCCTGTTCCTGATGAGCGTGCAGAGCGCGTTCTTCGGGCCGCCCAAGTACGGCATCCTCCCCGAGATGCTGCACGACCACGACCTGCCGAAGGCCAACGGCCTGTTCCTGATGTTCACGTTCCTGGCGATCATCTTCGGCACGGCGCTGATCGCCCTGTTCGGGACCGACCCCGCGACCGCCTGGCGGGTCGGCGTGCTGTGCATCGTCGTGGCGGTGATTGGTACGCTCACCTCGACGCTGGTGCGTCCGACCGGCGTGGCCAACCCCGGCGCGCCGCTCAAGCCGTCCGACCTGTTCGTGCCGCCCGAGATGATCCGCCTGGTGATGCGCGACAAGCAGCTGCTCTTGGCGCTGATCGTCACCAGCAGCTTCTGGATGCTGGGGGGTATGGTGCAGTCGGGCGTGAACTCGCTCGGCAAGACCCAACTCGGCCTGGGGTCCAGCACCAGCATCCTGACCGCGATGCTGGGAGTCGGCATCCCGATTGGATGCGTGGTGGGCGGCAAGCTGTCTCAAGACCGCATCAACCCGCGGGTGGTGGTCACCGGCGCGGTCGGCATCGTGATCACGCTGGTGCTGCTGAGCCTGCCGGGCGGGCCACAGAACCACCTGCTCGGCTTCTGGGGCAGCGTGCCTGTGCTGATCATACTCGGCTTCTGCACCGGCATGTTCGTGGTGCCGATCCAGGTCTCGCTGCAGGTGCGGCCGCCGGCCGAGGACAAGGGCCGGATGATCGCCCTGATGAACCAGGTCAACTGGGTCGGCATCCTGCTCGGCGCGCTGCTGTTTGGGCTGGTGATGGGGCTGCTCGAGGACTACGACCTGCCTCGGAACCTCGTCTTCCTGTCGACCGCGGCGATCATGCTGCCGATCGCGTTGTTCTACCGCCCCGAAGAGCTGCAGCTCGGCGAGTAGTTGCAAAAAAAAGGCGCCCGCGGTTAGGCGGGCGCCGTAGTGTGTTGGAATTAGGCGAGGCTCGCTTCTACGCGGTCTGCTCCTCGTGGACGCCCTCGGCGAACTCCTCGACCATCTTGCGGCAGAAGGCCGGCAGGTCGTTCGGGTTGCGGCTGGTGACCAGCCCGTTGTCGCACACGCACTGCTTGTCGACCCACTCGGCGCCCGCGTTGACCAAGTCAGTCTTGACACTCGGCCACGAGGTTACCTTGCGGCCCTCGACCACGTCGGCCTCAACCAGCAGCCACGGGCCGTGGCAGATCGCGGCGACCGGCTTGCCCTGCTTGAAGAAGTCGCGGACGAAATCAACCGCGCACTCATTCACCCGCAACGCGTCCGGATTAAAGACGCCGCCCGGCAGGACCAGCGCGTCGTATTCTTCGGCGCTGACCTCGTCGATCGTTTTGTCGACCTCGAAGGTGTCCCCCTTCTGATCATGGTGAACGCCCTGAATCGGGTCTGACTCCAGCGAAACCAGGTGCACCTCGGCTCCCGCGGCGTTGAGCGCGTCGCACGGCTGCTCCAGCTCGACCTGCTCGACGCCGTCGGTCGCTAGCACGGCGATCCTCTTGCCAGATAGTTTGTCGCTGATCTTCTTGGTCACTTTCCTAACCTCCGAATCGACTAGTCCTTCTGGGGGCGCCGCTCACACGAGGGCGATCAAACCACCGCTTCTCACCGTGCGTATTGTAGCAACCCGCATGCCACAAGCACCGCAGGGGCCGAAACGCCGTTTGTTGACTCTCCCCCGTTGCTTGCCTACCTTGCAGGGGCGGAGCCGCCTCGTCACTCACTCTCCGCCCCCCGGAACAGCCCCCCAGAGAGAGCCCCATGCCCCACGCCCGAACCGCGTGCGCGCTGATTGCGTCGCTGCCACTTTTCCTCCAGCCCGTGCCCGCCGCGGCCCAGATCGCTGGCACGACACGGGTTGCGTCGGTCGGCGGGCCGATCTTCGCCACCCACGCGCCGGGCGATACCGACCGGCTGTTCATCGCGACCCGCAATGGCGCGATCCGCGTGCTCGACCTGACCACCGGCGCCCTGCTGCCGACGCCGTTCCTCTCGATCCCGGGAGTTAGCACCAGCGGCGAGGGGGGGCTGCTAGGCCTGGCGTTCCACCCGGACTACGCTGCCAACGGCAAGTTCTACGTGAACGTCACGCAGGACGACGACGGCGAGGTATTCCAGGGGGCGTCGGCGCCGTTCTCCAACTACGTCCACGAGTACACCGTGTCCGCCGGTGACCCGAACGTTGCGTCCGCGGCTTCGCAGCGGCAGCTGCTCGAGATCCCCCAGCCGCAGAACAACCACAACGGCGGCTGGATCGGTTTCAGCCCCAACGACGACTACCTCTATATCGGCGTGGGCGACGGGGGCAGCGGCAACGACACCGGCGCCGGCCACACGCCCAGCATCGGCAACGCCCAGGACCTGTACCTGGAAGCCTCCCGCGGCGCGCCCGCGAGCCGCAACCTGCTCGGCAAGATGCTCCGCATCGACGTCAACGGCGACGACTACCCCGCCGAAACCGACCGCAACTACGCGATCCCATCCGACAACCCGTTCGTCGGCGGCGAGATCGTCGACGACGAGATCTGGGCCTACGGCCTCCGCAACCCGTTCCGCAACAGCTTCGACCGTCAGCTCGGCGACCTCTGGATCGCCGACGTCGGTCAGGGGGTCCGCGAGGAGATCAACTTTCAGCCCGCCGACAGCACCGGCGGGGAGAACTACGGCTGGCGGCTCCGCGAGGGCGACATCCAGACGCCGAGCTCTGGCATCGGCGGCCCGATTCCCCCCGACTACGTCGGGCCGGTCTACGACTACGACCACGGCGGCTCGCAGTTCAGCGGCAACTCCGTCACCGGCGGCTACAGGTACCGAGGCCCCGACCCGTCGCTCCGTGGGCAGTACTTCTTTGCCGATTTCGCCCGCGAGCACGTGTGGCGGTTCGACCCGGCCGACCCCGACGCCACCGTTGAGAACATCAACACACTCATCACGGCAGACGTCGGCACGGTCGACCAGATCGCCGCCTTCGGCGAAGACGCCGACGGCAACCTGTACATTGTCGACCTCGGCGGTCAGGTATTCAGGATGAACACCGCGATCATGATCACCGGCGACTACGACGGCAGCGGCCTCGTCGACGACGCCGACTACGCCGTCTGGGCGGCGCAGCTTGGCGACTCCGGCGCGCTCACCGCCGACGGCAACGCCGACGGCGTGGTCGACGCCGCAGACTACACCGTCTGGCGGGACAACTACGGGCGCTCGCTCCCTGGCTCGACCGCCGCCACCCCGGCGCCCGAGCCTGCGGGTTCCGCCCTGTGGGCCGCCGCGGCGCTCGCCTGGGGCGTATTCAGGCGGCGGAAAACCTTGCCGCGCTGATCATTGGCGCCCAATGCTTCGGCCCGCTGTGCGGGCATGGGCATCGCAAACGGCTGTGGAATGTGCAACAATGCGGCCCCCGCCTGCTGCCACCTTCCGCCCCGGGAGTCCCGCCTTGCCCGCAAAGCCCCTGCCGGCTGCGTTCACTGAACGCCTGCAAAAAGTTTACGGATCACGCGCCGAACAGACGGCCGCGATGATCTGCGAGTCCATCGCCCCGGTCGCCGCACGGCTGGCCGAGGACGCCCCGCAGCAGGGCCCGCGGTGGACCCAGAACGACATCGTCCTGATCACCTACGCGGACCAGGTCCGCTCGGACGATGCGAGCCCGCTCGCGACGCTGCACCGCTGGCTCAAGCGGGAACGGCTAGACGGCTTCATCAACACGGTGCACCTGCTGCCGTTCTGCCCCTACTCGTCCGACGACGGCTTCTCGGTAATCGACTACCTAGAGGTCGACCCCGACTCGGGAACCTGGGACGACATCGCCGCCCTCGGCGGCGACTTCCAGCTGATGTACGACCTGGTGCTCAACCACTGCTCGCAGCACAGCGCGTGGTTCCAGGCGTACCTGCGGGGCGAGGAGCCTTACACGCGGTTCTTTATCGACGCCTCGCCGGCCGAAAACCTCAGCCAAGTGGTGCGGCCGCGGAGCCTGCCGCTGCTCTCGCCGTACCCGACCGCCGCTGGCGAGAAGCACGTCTGGACCACGTTCAGCGCCGACCAGGTCGACCTCAACTACGGCGAGCCCGCCGTTCTGGCCGAGATGCTCCGCGTGCTGCTGGAGTACGCCCAGCGTGGCGCCCGCATCGTCCGCCTCGACGCCGTGGCGTTCCTGTGGAAGCAAATCGGCACGACCTGCCTGCACCTGCCGCAGACGCACGAGATCGTCAAGATCTGCCGCGACCTGCTCGAGGCCCACTCGCCGCGGACGCTGGTCCTCACCGAGACCAACGTCCCGCACGCCGAGAACGTCAGCTACTTCGGCCAGGTCGACCCGGCCGACGGCCAGGGCGACGAGGCCCACATGGTCTACAACTTCAGCCTGCCGCCGCTGCTGCTAGACGCGTTCGTCAACGGCGACGCCACGGCCATCCGCGCGTGGCTCAGCAGCCTGGCGCCGCCGCCTCCCGGCTGCACGTTCTTCAACTTCACCGCCTCGCACGACGGCGTCGGCGTGCGGCCGCTGGAGGGTCTGGTCTCGCCGCAGCGGTTCGACAAGGTGATCGCCGCGGTCAAGGCGCGGGGCGGCAAGATCAACACCCGCCGCGCCGCCGACGGGACCGACACGCCCTACGAGCTCAACATCGCCTACGTCGACGCCATGGCGCCCGACGCCGACGCCAACGGCCACGTTGACGAGGAGCTGCACCTCCGCCGCTTCCTCACCTCGCAGGCGGTGATGCTCGCCCTGCAGGGGATGCCGGCGGTCTACTTCCACAGCCTGGTCGGCACCCGCAACGACTACGCCGGCGTCGAACAGAGCGGCCAGAACCGCCGCATCAACCGGCACAAGTACACGCTCGCCGAGCTCGACGAGCGGCTCTCGCACCCCGGCTCCCTGCAGCGCCGCATCTACGACGGCCTGTGCGAGCTGCTGGCCCTGCGGATCGCCCAGCCGGCGTTCCACCCCGAGGCCAAGCAGCGTGTGGTCGACCTGGGGAACGACCGCGTGCTGGCGTTCCTGCGCTCGGCGACCGACGGCTCGCAGCAGATCCTGGCCGTGGTCAACTTCTCGCCGCACGAGGAGTCGTTCGAGCTGCCGACCGAGCCCGGTCCGCTGTACAACCTGCAGACCGGCGAGCCGAGCGAGCCGGGCGGCGAGTTCACGCTGCCGCCCGGGGGGTTCTGCTTCCTATCGGCGAGCGAGTAGACCCGCGTTGCCTGCCCCGACCGTCCGGCTTCTCTTGTCCCCGCCAGCGGCGGCGCTGTAGGTTGGCCGCTCTCGAATAATTGCCAGAGCACCGGGGATGACAGCGGCATGATCGACCACGTCACGCGCAAGATCGGCTTCCTCAAGACCACCGCCATCGGCGGGCTGGTGTTCCTGTTGCCGCTGATCGTGATCGGCTTCTTCGTCGGACAACTGGTGCCGATCGTGCTGGCGGTCGCCAAGTTCTTGAACGAGACCCTCGGCTTCCAGTCGGCAACCGGCTACCTGATCCTCTTGGCTCTGTCGGTGCTGGTGATCGTGCTGATCTGCTTCGCGGCCGGCATTGTCGCCCGCTGGACGATCGGCAAGCGGGTGGGCGGGTTTGTCGAGCGGAACCTGACAATGATCTTCCCGCGGTACTCGATCTACAAGGACCAGCTCGCCGGCGGCCTAGACGCCGCGTCGCTCCGCGGGCGGATGAAGCCCGCGCTGGTGGACATCCACGGGATCAAGCGGCCGGTGCTCGAGATCGAACGCTCGCTCAGCGGCGTGGTCACCATCTACCTGCCCGGCGCGCCCGACCCTTGGAGCGGCACGATCGGCTTTGTGGAGCCCGACCAGGTCACGCCGATCGAGACCGACCTGGGCGAGTTTCTGGCGTCGTTCGAACGGCTTGGTCGCGGCGCGGCCGCAGCGGCAAGGTTGGCGCGGTAGCGGCAATAACGTGAGCTTCCTACGCCAAGCTTGCAATAAACCGCAAGGCGGCTGTAGAATACAAAAACGCCGCACGAGGTCAGGGGCACGACCGCGGCCGCTATTCTCTCGATCGGAACCGCAAGATGCGTAGGCACTCTCGTCGCACCGGGCGCTCGCGTCGCCCAGGCACGGCCCGTCGGCGTCCCCTCTCTGGCTTCCAGCACCTCGAAGACCGCCGGCTGATGGCGGTGCTCTCGGTCGACAACCTCAACGACAGCGGCGCGGGCAGCCTCCGCGCGGCGATCGACGAATCCAACGCCTCGCCCGGCGCCGATGTCATCTTGGTCGCCGTCGAGGGGACTATCGAGCTGCAGAGCCGCCTGCCCGTCATCACCGACGGCCTCAACCTCATCGGGCCGGGCGCCGAGCTGCTCACGCTCGACGCCCGCGGCGTGCTCGAACCCCGCTCCGACCCAGCAGACCGCGCAGACGCCAGCCACTTCCTTGTCGACGATGGCGACGACACGCGGGAGTCGCTGGTCAGCATCTCCGGCATTGGCATGACCGGCGGCTCCACATCGGCGGTCGCTAATTTTGAGACGCTATCGCTGACGGGGTGCGATGTCTTTACGATCCACGACGACGTGACCTCGCAAGGCGGCGTGATAAACTACGGGTTCGCAGCAATTGCAGGCTGCCGATTCACGTCGCTCTTGGGCGTGGGCGTGCTGAATTACGGAGCAGCGTCCTTATCTGCTTCTTCGTTTGAACGGTCGCTGTTAGGCGGCCGCGGCTCCAACGCGGGCCCCTCGATTGTGAATTGGGGTTCCGGCTTAGTTGACAATTGCGAGTTCCTCGAAAACTCGGTGCTTGCTATCGCGAACCGATACGGCCCGGGTCTCCTGATCAACAACTCCCGGTTTGTCGATAACCGCCAGGGAGCGATCAACAACGGAATGGAAGCCGCTTTAGAAGTCGTCAACTGCTCCTTCGAAGCAAATCGTGGCGGTTCAGGCAACGCGATTTACAACGAAGGTACGGCTAAAGTACGGGCGAGCTCGTTCATCGGGAACGTGGGCGGCGACGGTGGCGCCATTCACAACGCCGAGAACCGCGGATACGACGTACCCGGCGTGCTGACAATCTCTGGGTGCCTGTTTGCTGACAACCAGGCTTCGAGAGGAGGCGCGCTTTTCGACAACGGGACCACGCTGATCACCAACAGCACCTTCACCAGCAATACGTCTGCGTTCAACGGCGCAGCGATCATCACGCATACGACGAGCGATGTGGAGGTTGTCAACTGCACCTTTACTGATAACGGGATCTTGTCGTCATCGACATTTGAGATCGTTGGAGCCATCGCCCCGTTTGGAGCACTGACGCTAATCAACACCGTCGTCGCTCAGACGGCTGGCACAAAGTCGATCGCCGGCGACGTACCGGTATCGGGGTCCAACAACCTCGTTGAAGACGGGAGCGACGGACTCCCCGACACGATTGTCGCCGACCCGCTGCTAGGTCCGCTCGCGTTCAATGGCGGGCCAACGCTCACGCACGCTCTGCTTCCGGGCAGCCCGGCGATCAATGCCGGTAAACTAGCGACGACCGAACCCGGCTACTACGACCAGCGTGGCGCGCCCTACGATCGCAGTGTAGGCTTCATTGACATTGGGGCGTACGAGGCGCAGGGCAAAGTGACAGCGGCCCCGGGCGACTACAACCGCGACGGGCGTGTCAACGCCGCTGACTTCACATTCTGGAAGTCGCGAGCTCAACCTTGGCCGTCTACTGCTCCGCTCAACTCTGCAGACGGCGATGGCGACGGTCAGATCAACCAGACGGACTACCAAGTCTGGCGGAGCCACTACGGCTTCACCTACGACCTGCCCGCGGCCAACACGATTGTTGACCCGACTGGCGACGGGGACGCGTTCGTGGCGGTTGCTTCGCCCTTCGCCGCGACCCAGCAGGCGACGCGTCCGCTTAGCCGCCCGACTGCCCGGGCCATGGCGCCGACGCAGGCGAGCCACCAGGCAAGCCAGCAGTCGCAGCTGCTCAACACCGTACGGCCCCGCCAAGCGCCGCAGCGGATCTCGCTAGCCACGCCGCAGGCCCCGTCGGACACGGGCTACGATGATGACTCGAAGGCGGGCGCCGATGAGGTATTCGCCGCGTGGGGCGAACTGCTTTGAAAACATGAACGGCCTTGCTCACTCGAGCGTCGCGGTCAGAGTGCCGTATCCGAGGTGGTCGAAGCCGCCGCTGTTCTGTCCGTAGTCGCCGCCGCCCCCTTCGGGCCGGGCCTTCTCGGCCATCCGCGTGGTGTACGGGGCCGACAGGCCCTGACGCACAACGTAGTGGTTGTAGACGCGTTCCCAGACCGGCCGAAGCTGGCCGCGGCCGTGCGGGCTGATCTGGTCGTGGCGGCCGTGGCTGCTGTTGTTGTACGGGGCGAACGGGACCTCCTCGCCCAGGTTGTACTTGGCGACGTATTCGCAGCCCTTCAAGAAGCGGTTGTCGTCGTGACCGTAGAGGTCGTCGCCCTGCTTCCAGGCCATCTCGCAGATATCCCCCATCAGGCCGATCCCCATCAGCGAGTGGCCCTGGTCGCGGCCCGACTCCTGCCACTGCCCCAGGCCGTCGGGGTGGACATGGCAGACCGCCTGGGCCACGGCGCCGTTGCCGTCGCCGTGTCGGAAGTAGTCGACCGCCTGCTGGTAAAGGTCGGGGCGGTCGCACAGCACGCCGATCGCCATCAGCGACGCCATGTTGCAGAGGTCCCAGTTGGCCCAGTAGTGGTCGATCTTGGTCCCGTTGTGCAGCGCCAAGAACCGCTGATTGATTGGCAGGAAGACCTCGAGCATCATCCGCTGGAACCGGGTCTGGTCATCCTTCGCCCAGCCGTCGTAGCCGCGGAGCAGCTCGGCGGCGTTGGCGAATTGATAGCCGTAGATGCCGGCCGCCAGGCAGACGTCGGTTGAGCCACTGAGCCGCTTGAGCTGCTTCGACCAGGCGTTGAGGATCTCGACCGCCTTGTCGGCGTAGCGGTCGTCGCCCGACACCCGCCACCGCAGGCCACAGGCGTAGGCGGCGGCAATGTCGTTGAACAGCAGGCGGTAGTTCTCGGGCTCGGTGTGCAGGCGGTCGCGGCCGCGCACGACGACCTCCGCGGGCCGCGGCGTATAGTCGAGTGACGCGTGCCCATTCGCCACTAGCTTCTCCCAGCCCGAACGCCACGGCGCCCGGTCAACGTTCGCCCGGATCCGAGCCAGGTCGGCCTCGCCGTGCAGCAGGCCGGGATGGACCAGCGGTGCGGCGGTGGACTCGGCGGCTTGCCCCCCGGGACCTTCTTGGTCGGGGACTTTGTCTTCAGCCGCGGCGAAACTCGAGAGCAACATGAGCAGCAGCACTACCAGGTGAATTCGCATGGGCCTCTTCTGCGTGTCGATGAGTATCTGCGTGGCCATGGGGAGTCGGGGGCGCCCCGCCAACGGTCCGCTGCCGATTATTGTACCCAACCAGAGTAGTCGGCGTTTACGCGGCCCGCCGCGGCGCGGCCTGCGGCAATTGGTCGCTGGAAACCACGAATCGGCCGGGCGGCCGGTTTGGTAGAATCGGGCGGCTTGCAGGCCGCCCCCTTCTAACCCGGAAACTCGCGTGCCCCGCCACCCAGAACTCCACCGCACCGACCGCATCGGCTGGCTGCGGGCCGCCGTCCTCGGAGCCAACGACGGCATCGTCTCGACCGCCAGCCTGGTGGTGGGCGTCGCGGCGTCCGACGCGACGCACGGCAGCATTATGCTGGCGGGCGTCGCCGGGCTGGTCGCCGGGGCGATGTCGATGGCCGCCGGCGAGTACGTGTCGGTCAGCTCGCAGGCCGACACCGAGAACGCCGACCTAGTGCGTGAGCGAGCCGAACTAGCGACCGACCCCGACGCCGAGCTGACGGAGCTGACCGCCATCTACGTCGACCGCGGGCTGGAGGAGCCGCTCGCCCGGCAGGTCGCCGTGCAGCTGACCGAGCACGACGCGCTGGGGGCGCACGCCCGGGACGAGCTTGGGATCTCCGACACGATGAGCGCACGGCCGGTGCAGGCCGCTGTGGCATCGGCCGCCATGTTCGCGATCGGGGCGGCGCTGCCGCTGGCGACCGCGTTTGCTCTGCCGCAGCAGCGGATCCCGCTGCTGGTGTCGCTGATCTCGCTGTTGTTCCTGGCGCTGCTGGGCGGGGTGTCGGCGGCCGCCGGCGGGGCGCCCATCGCCAAAGGGGTGGCCCGCGTGACCTTCTGGGGAGCGCTGGCAATGGCCGCGACCGCCGGCGTCGGCGCAATCTTCGGCGTTGCGGCCTAGGAATGACTCCGAGATTACTTCCGCTGTTTTCTTGAAGCCTTCTTACCTACCCCGTCGAGCCTCTCGGGGAGGGGGAGAGAACGGGGACTGGTCTTCTGAGTCGTTCCTGCGGGCGAAAGTCTGCTGCTCGGGAGCGGCGGTCGCTGCGTCGACGTCGCCAGATCCTGGTCGAAAAGAGCCACTCAGCGCGGTCAAATAGGGGTCCCGCCGCACGCTGCACCGGGGCTGTTTGACAGAAAAATAGAGCCTGTGTGCGACGCGCGGCCACCGACCTCGCCTCGCAACAATCAGGGGAGAAGCCCATGGTTGCGTCGGCGCCGAAAGACCCACAGACACTCGTCGAGTGTGCGGAGGCTTTTGTCCGCAGGAGCGGGCAGAAAGGGACAAAAGTCGCCGCCTAGAGACGGCCGACGAGAACCAAGACCCTGCTATAGAAGCGTCAAGCGGCCTCCGGGGCCGACCGCGGCGCTCGACTTTTGTCCCTAAGATTGCGTGTCGTAATTAGGGACAAAAGTCGGCCGGTCCCGTGGCATCGGAGGGCCGGCATTCGCGGTCCCACGGTTTGCGTCTAGAATGGCCCGGACCCCACGACGTGATTCGACCAACCCCAGGAGACGCGATGCCAGACTTTGCCCAACGCGGGCCGATCACCACGCTGCACGACCTCGGCACGGTCGAGATCGGGACGCTCGAGGCCGAGCTGCGCGAGTCCGTGCGGCGGAGCCCGATCGGGCTGGTGCTGCCGATCACGGCCTCGGACATGCGGGCGGCGCCGTTTGCCAACATCACGCAGAAGCTCGGCGAGGCAGACTATGTCGATACGGTGACCGTGGTGCTCAACCGGGCCGACTCGCCCGAAGACTACCGCGAGGCGGCCCGACTGTGCGCCCCGATGGGCGACCGGGTGCAGCTGCTGTGGACCGACGGGCCGCGTGGCACGGCGGCTCTAAACGAGTTGCTCGAGGCCGGGTTTGACGTCTCGAAGCCGGGCAAGGGCCGGGCCGTGTGGTTCGCGTTCGGGCACCTGCTGGCCGACATCAAGCTGAAGGCGTTCGTGCTGCAAGACGGCGACATCGTCGGCTACGACAACGAGATGCTGATCCGGTTGTCGCTGCCGATGGCCCACCCGGGCATGGACTTCGACTTCTGCAAGGCCTACTACGCGCGGTGCACCAACAAGATGCACGGCCGTGTGGTGCGGCTGCTGGTGGTGCCGTTCGTGCGGGCGTTGATTACCGTGATGGGCAACGACCCGTACCTAGTTTTCCTGCGGAGCTTCCGCTACCCGCTGGCGGGCGAGTTCGCCATCACGTCGACGCTGGCCCGGTCGAACCGCATCCCGTGCGACTGGGGGCTGGAGGTCGGCACGCTCAGCGAGGTGTTCCGCAACACGTCGCCCAAGCGGGTGGCGCAGGTCGACATCGCGCGGCTGTACGAGCACAAGCATCAGCCGCTGTCGCTGGAAGACCCCACCACCGGCCTGATGAAGATGGCCTCGGACATCCTCCGCAACATCATCCGCACGCTGGCCAGCCGCGGCACGGTGTTCGGCACGGGGCACTTTATCTCGCTGCGGTCGGCCTACCTGCGGCTGGCGCAGGACGCAATCCGGCAGTACCACGCCGACAGCCTGATGAACGGCCTGGACTACGACCGCCACAGCGAAGAGCAGGCGATCGAGGGCTTCGCCGAGCTCATCACCCAGACCGGCCAAGCGGTGTCGGACGACCCGTCCGGTGAGCCGGCCCTGCCGACCTGGACCCGCGTCATGACAGCGTTCCCCGAGTTCCCGCTGCGGCTCCGCGAGATCGTCAAGCTGGACCGCGAAGAGTACCTCGATTAGCGGCCGATCCGGCGGCTGCCGCGGGACCGGCCGAAACGGTAAGATGGCTGCCCACGAGTTTTCGCTAGTTCGGAGTAAGGGACGTTCGAGATGAAGGTACTGGTAGTCGGCAACGGCGGGCGCGAGCACGCCCTGGCCTGGAAACTTGCGCAGAGCCCCCGGGCGGACACGGTGTTTGTGGCACCGGGCAACGCCGGCACGCTGGGCGAGGCCGAGCTGGGCGTCAAGAACGTCGACATCCCGAGCGACGACGTCGCGGGCCTGGTCAGGTTCGCCAAGGAGAACGAGATCGGCCTGACCGTGGTCGGCCCCGAGGCGCCGCTGGTCCTGGGGCTGGTCGACGCGCTGCAGGAGGCCGGGCTGCGGGCGTTCGGCCCCAGCAAGCAGGCCGCCGAGCTCGAGGGGAGCAAGGTGTTCTGCAAGGACCTCCTCCGCCACGCCGACGTGCCGTCGGGCGACTACAAGGCGTTCAAGGACGCCCAGGGCGCCCTCAGCTACCTGAACGACCGCGAGGACGTGCCGCTGGTCGTCAAGGCCGACGGCCTGGCGGCCGGCAAGGGCGTGGTGGTGTGCGACAACCGAGCCGAGGCGATCGACGCGGTCGAGCGGATCGCCGGGCGGCGGGAGTTCGGCGACGCCGGCGCACGGCTCATCATCGAGGAGCGGCTGCACGGGCACGAGGCCTCGGTCCTGGCGATCACCGACGGACGGACCATCCTCACACTGCCGCCGGCCCAGGACCACAAGCCGGCCGGCGACGGCGACACCGGCCCCAACACGGGCGGCATGGGCGCGTACTGCCCTACCCCGCTGCTTTCGGAAGAGCAGCTCGCCATGGTCGAGGAGACCGTGCTGGTGCCGACCGTGCACCACATGAAGCGTAAGCGGCGGCCGTTCCAGGGCGTGCTGTACGCCGGTTTGATGATCACCAAGCAGGGCCCCAAGGTGCTGG
The DNA here is from genome assembly GCF_007859935.1 of Posidoniimonas polymericola. Classification (NCBI taxonomy): domain Bacteria; kingdom Pseudomonadati; phylum Planctomycetota; class Planctomycetia; order Pirellulales; family Lacipirellulaceae; genus Posidoniimonas; species Posidoniimonas polymericola. Next base: position 57,684 of record NZ_SJPO01000014.1, read on the forward strand.
AGTACAACGTCCGGCTGGGCGACCCCGAGTGCCAGCCGCTGTTGATGCGGTTGAAGACCGACCTGCTCGAGGTGCTCGACGCCGCGGTCGACAAGCGGCTCGAATCGCTGCCGCCACTGGAGTGGGACCCGCGTCCCGCGGTCTGCGTCGTGATGGCGAGCGAGGGGTACCCGGGGGCCTACGAGAAGGGCTTCCCGATCCGCGGCCTGGACGACGCCGCCGCGCTGCCCGACGTCAAGGTATTCCACGCCGGCACCAACATGATCAATGGTTCGGTGGTGAACGTCGGCGGCCGGGTGCTGGGCGTGACGGCCCTGGGCGACACCATCTCTGGAGCGAAACTACAGGCCTACAAAGCGGTTAAGTGCATCCGCTGGCAGGGCGCCTGGTGCCGCAAGGACATCAGCGACAAGGCGATGACCTACCAGTAACGCCGTCGCTGCTAGATCAATATTTGGTGCAAGAACGCGATTAGGGTAGAATTTCGCAGGAACACTCCGGCCCCTGTTTCCGTAGTAACCGCGTGCAAAGACTCCTCCGCCAACTCGCTCTGCTGCTAGCCGCCGCTGGGACCGTTGTCCCGTCGCAGGCGGTTGCGGACTGCCATTGTGCGGAAAAGCGGGCTCTCGCCGCCGCGGGGGCCACACCGGAGTGTTGTGCGGGTTCATCGTGCTGCTCCGGCAAGTCGGCGAAGCACGAGGCCGCCGGTTGCTGCCTCAAAGCGAACGCGGGAGCTGCGGAAGTGGCGTGCTGCTCGACCCTGGGCTGCCGCTGCGAGGGCTGTGATGGTTCGCGTCCGACGCCGCCGCAGATCAATCAGATAAGTTCTATCGGCCACGCCACGCTAGTGGCGACCGCCGTCTACCCGCCGCTGCCGGCAATGCCAGCAGTGGCGCCGCTGCGAGAGAGCGTCTCGCTCTGTCCCCCGACCCCGCTAGCAGGCCCGCCGCCCGGCGTGCGTCCGCAGGCGGTTCTGTGCGTGTGGATCATTTGATAAAGCCGCTTCGTGCGCGACTCCTAGCGGAGCTATCACGAAGCCAAGGTTGAATCAAACGCCCCCGGGCTGCTATACGCCCGGGAGCCATTCCTCACGTAACCAAGTCTGGAGACAAATCTGATGACTAGCTCGTTGAAGTTTGCCGTGCTGCTCGCCGTGATCGCGGTCGGGCTGTTCGCGTACCGCTCGACCGCGGGCGACAAATCCGAGGCCCTGTCGGCCACGACCGCCGCTTGCGATTGCGGCGACGACTGCAAGTGCGACCCGTGCAAGTGCGGCGAAGGCGAGACCGCCTCGTGCTGCCAGGACGGCGTCTGTGCGAAAGAAGGTTGCTGTGCGTCTGACGGCTGCGAGTGCTGCACCGGCGGCACATGCGACTGCGACGCCTGCGAGTGCGAGGACGGCCAGTGCGACGGCGCCTGCGCCGGCTCGTGCTGCACCAAGGACGAGGCCGCCTGCTCGGGCTCGTGCTGCTCGAAGGAAGCCGCCTAGTCTGGCTCAGGCCAATACGAGTGATTGAGACGCCCCTCCGGCGATATTGTTCGCCGGAGGGGTTTTGTAATTTGGCCGCGATCGGCGAAACTTGGGCGTATGAACCGCTCCCAAATCGTCACCCGCAGCCTGCGGTACTACTCCCGAAGCAACGTGGCGCTGGCGCTCGGCGTCGCCGTGGCGACTGCCGTGATGACCGGCGCCCTGCTGGTCGGCGAGTCGGTCCGCGGCAGCCTGCGGGACTTGGTCACCGAACGGCTCGGCGAAATCGACTACGCGTTGGCGGCTCCCCAGCCGTTCCGGGCGAAGCTCGCCGACGAGTTAGCCGCCGCGGAAGGGTTCGCCGAGCACTTCGACTTGGCGACCCCCGCCCTGCTGCTGCAGGCGACCGTCACCCACCGCGCCGACGGCCAGACCCGCCGGGTCAGCGATGTGCAGCTGCTGGGCGTCACCCACGACTTCGGCCGCTTCGACAACACACACGACAAGCTCGAACGGGCGTGGGACATCCCCCCCGGCGAGGCGTGGATCACCCCCAACGTGGCGCACGGCCTGGGCGTCAGCCAGGGGGACGACATCTTCCTGCTGCTGCCGAGCACTAGCGCAATCCCAGCCGACAGCCCACTCGGCGAGAAGCAAGACACGACCGTCGGCCAGCGTTTCAAGGTTGGCAGGATTCTGCCCGATCACGGCATCGCCCGGTTCACCCTGCAGCCGACCCAGCGTCCGCCGAGCTCGGTGTTTGTTTCGCTCGCCGACGCCCAGCAGGCGGTCGAGCTAGAGGAATCGGCCAACCTGCTGCTGGTCGGCGCCGAGAAGCCGGACGCCGACGGCGGCGAGTGGCTCGACGCGGCCCTCCGCCCGACGCTCGAGGACTACGGCGTGTCGCTCCGCTCAGCGGCAGGCGGCAAGGCGGTGCAGATCGAATCAAGACAGCTCGTGCTGTCCGACAAGTTGGTCGAGATCGCCGAGCAGGCCCTGGCGGACGAACCGCGGCAGCCGGTCGTGACCTACCTTGCCAACACGCTGCGGGACGGCGAGAAGTCAATCGCGTACTCGATGGTCTCCGGCATCGACTCGCTCAAGTCGGTCGGCCCGCTACGCAACGGGGTGGGAGAGCCGATTGAGCTAGGGCCGGACGAGGTCGCCCTTAACGACTGGGCCGCCGAGGCGTTGGGGGCGAAGCTGGGCGACGAGATCAGCCTCACCTACTACGCCCCCGAGAGCACGCACGGCGAGCTGACCGAGGAGGCGCCGCTCAGGCTCCGCCTGGCGGCGATCGCGCCGCTGCAGGACGGGAATGGCAAGCCTACCGCGGCGGCCGACCCGGCGCTGACGCCTCAGCTCGAGGGAGTCACCGACGCCGACAGCATCAACGACTGGGACCTACCGTTCGAACTGACCGAGCCGATCACCCAGGCCGACGAGGACTACTGGGACGCCCACAGCACGACGCCCAAGGCGTTCGTCTCGCTGTCAACCGCCAAGCGCCTGTGGGCGACCCGCTGGGGGACGGTCAGCCTGCTGCGGGTTGCGGCGCCGGCGGACCGCTTGACGGACATCGCGGCCCGCCTCCGCGACGCGATCGCGCCGGCCGACCTCGGCCTCGTGTTCCGCCCGATCAAGCAGCAGGGCCTGGCCGCCGCCAGCGGCACAACGCCGTTCGACGGGCTGTTTTTTGGGTTCAGCATATTCCTGATCGGCTCGGCGGTGCTGCTGATTGCGCTGCTGTTCCGCCTCGGGGTTGAGCAGCGTGCGCGGCAGGTCGGGGTGCTCGGCGCCGTTGGCTGGACCGCGCCGCAGATCCGCAAGGCGTTGACGAAGGAGGGCCTGATTGTCGCGGAGCTGGGCGCGGCGGTTGGCGTGCTCGGCGGGATCGCCTACGCGTGGTTGATGCTGGCCGGCCTCCGCACGCTGTGGGTCGACGCGATTGTCACGCCGTTTATCTTCCTGCACCTCTCGCCGCTGAGCCTCGGCATCGGCTACCTGGTTGGGCTGTTCGTGGCGTGGGCCGCCATCGCGTGGTCGCTGCGGGGTCTGCTCAAGGAGTCAACCCGCACGCTGCTCAGCGGCGGCGCCCACGACACGGCGTCTGCCAAGCCGCCGAGCCGCTACGGCCGCTGGCTGCGGCCGCTGCTGCTGACGGGCGCGGGCGGGCTCGCGGTGTTGGCCACGACCCTGCGGGGCGAGGCCCAAGCAGGCGCGTTCTTCACCTGCGGGGTGCTCGCGTTGACGCTGCTGGTGCTCGAGATCCGGCGTTGGATGGTCAGCCGGAACATCACCCACGCCGCGCCGCGTCGGTACGGCATCAACTCGCTCGCCCTCCGCAACCTGGCCCGCACGCCGACCCGCTCGCTCCTGACGATCGCGTTGGTCGGCTCGGCGAGCTTCCTGATCCTGGCGATCGGAGCCTTCCGGCTTCCGCCCACCGAGGCTGGAACCGGCGGGTACGACCTCGTCGCGCAGAGCGACCAGCCGCTGCACTACGACCTCAACACCGCAGACGGCCGCCGGGAGTACGCCTTCCGCCGCGGCGACTCGGCCCGATTTGCCAACTGGCAGATCGACTCGCTCCGCGTCTACGACGGCGAGGACGCCAGCTGCCTGAACCTGTACCAGACGTCGCAGCCGCGTGTGCTCGGGGCGCCCGAAGGATTCGAGCCCCCGTTCGACTGGGCCGATTTCCGCTCGCCGCGCAGCCTGAAGGGGGCGAGCGGCTGGACCGACCTCGCCACGGACCTGGGCGCCGACGAGGACGGACGGCCCGTCGTCCCCGTGGTGCTCGACTTCAACACCGCGATGTACAGCCTCAAGCTCTATGGCGGGGTGGGGTCGCGGCTCACGATCGAGGACTCGGCCCAGAGCGAGGTGACCCTCGAGGTTGTCGGGCTGCTCAAGAACAGCCTGCTGCAAGGCGACCTGCTCATGTCAGAGGCCAACTTCCTGCGACTATTCCCTGATACGGGCGGCTACCGGTTCTTCCTCGTCCGATCGAAGCTCCCCGACGCCAAACTCGACTCGTTCGCCGGGTTGCTCGAAGACCGGCTCAGCGACTACGGACTCGACGTGCAGCCGGCCCGCGATCGGCTGGCCGGGTTCCTGGCGGTGCAGAACACCTACCTGTCGACCTTCCAGACGCTAGGCGCCTTGGGGCTGCTGCTCGGCGCTGTCGGCGTGGCGGTGGTGCAGCTGCGGAATGTCGCGCAGCGGCGCGGCGAGCTTGCGCTGCTACGCGCCGCCGGCTTCACCGCGGGACGGCTGGAGTCGCTCGTGCTCCGCGAGAACCTGGCGCTGCTCGCCGGCGGGCTGGCTACCGGCGCCCTCGCCGCGCTGGTTCCGCTTGCCCCCCAGGCGCTCCAGCACAACACCCGCTTCCCGTGGCTGAGCACGGCGGCGTTGGTTGGCGTAATCGCCGTCGTCGGGCTCGTGGTCGGCTGGCTCGCTACCCGCAAAACCATCAAGCTCCCGCTGCTGCCGGCCCTGCGGAGCGAGTGAAACCGACCCGTCGCTCGGCAAGAAACGCGGCTGACGGGTCTATCGACCAGGCGGCCCGCCGCTTACATTGCAGTTCCGCTCACCTCTACCTCCCTCCCGCCCAAGCGTAAGCCGTATGCGTGGAATGCTGTTCGTCGTCGCGTCGTTCGCCCTCACCGTCTTGTGCTGGGGCGTGTACGGTCCGGTGCTTCACTGGGGAGCGGCCGACATGTCGACGATCCCGGGCGGCCACGCCCGGCTGCTGCCGTTTGTGTGCGTCGGTCTGGCGTACTTTGGGGTCGGCGTCGTGGCTCCGCTGGTCTGGCTCTGGACGCGCGGCGAGCAGGGCCATTGGACCACCAGCGGCGCGGTGCTCAGCCTGATCGCCGGCACGCTGGGCGCCATTGGTGCGTTGGGGATCATCATGGCCTTCACCTTCGGCGGCAAGCCGTCGTACGTGATGCCGCTGGTGTTTGGCGGCGCCCCGGTCGTGAATTCGTTCATTACGATTTACCTGGCGGGCAAGGCTAAGGAAATCGGTCCCGTGTTTCTGGCCGGCCTGATCATGGTCGTGCTGGGGGCGGTCACCGTGCTGATGTTCAAGCCGGCCGCGAAGCCCCACGCCGAGGATTTGAGGCCCGCCGAAGCGGCGGCCGCCGACGTCGACGGCAACGGTGATCGCGAGGGGGTCGTCGACGAGGCCGGGAGCTTCGTGCTGCAGATGCTCTCTATCGCCACGGTCGTGGTCTGCTGGGGCGCGTACGGACCGATGCTGCACAAGGGGCAGGCCGCGATGGCCAACAGCCGCATGCGGCCGCTGCTGTGTGTAGGGATCGCCTACTTCCTGATAGCCGTGGTTGGTTCCGAACTCATCCTGAGCGTTAAGCCCGAGCCAAGTCACTGGAATCCTAGCGGCACTTTCTGGAGTCTGATGGCCGGCGCCGCGGGGGCATTCGGAGCATTGGGCATCATCCTGGCGTTTAATTTCGGCGGCAAACCGGTGTACGTGATGCCGCTGGTGTTCGGCGGGGCGCCCGTAGTCAACACGTTCTTCACGATTGTCGCCGCCGGCAGGTTCACCGAGATCCACCCCTTCTTCTGGGCGGGGCTGATTTTGGTAATCGCGGGCGCCGCGATCGTGCTGGTGTTTGCGCCCCGTGGCGGCCCGCCCAAGGTTGAGAAGAAGGCCGAGAAGGCCCCGGAGCCGACCCCGTCGGCTTAGCTGGCCGCGGCGAGTACCCACTAGCGGCCTAACCGGGGCGCTAGCCGCCTTACTTGGGCGCCTGCAGCCAGTCGGCGCGCCGCGGCAGACCGAACACCGCTGGACACCGAAGTGCAAGCCGTTCTGGCTTCCTTGGGGGAGTACATTCGGGTTCTCAGCGCGTACACTAATTAGTACGCTAATAATTGCGCACCCACCCGTTTGGACCCCACGGCCCCCATCGTGATTAAGTACGACTTCGAAGAGAGCATCGGGTACTGGTTGACCGTCACGCACCAGGCCTATATCCGCAACCTCGAGTCGACGCTCGCGCCGCACGGCATCACCTTCCGTCAGGCTCAGGTGCTGGGATACCTGGCAATCGAAGGCCCGCTGTCGCAGGCAGAGCTTGCGTCGAAGATGCTCATTGAACCCCCCAGCCTGGTCGGGGTGATCGACCGCATGGAGGCCAACGAACTAATCGAACGGCGCCCCTGCCCCAACGACCGGCGGAAGAAGATCATCCATACCCTAGCTTCCGCCAACCGCGTCTGGAAGAAGGTTGTCAAGTGCGCCAAGCAGGTCCGCAGCCAAGCGACCGACAACCTCACCGAACGCGAACAGGCGACGCTCAAGCGTCTGCTCGAAAAGGTCCGCAACAATGTCACCTAAGTTTCTGGTTTTAACGTCACTCGGCTGGGGCCTGTTGGTCGGGACACCGGCGACCGCCCAGCCCGGCGGCGGCGCATCGCCGGCCGTAGCGGCCCGGGCGGTGTTGCGCGAGGTGACCGACTCGCAGTCGTTTGTTGGAACGGTAACCCCGGTGAAGCGGGCGGTCGTCGGCAGCGCCGTGGCGGGCCGTGTGATCGAGTGCCCGTTCGAAGAAGGCGACCGGGTCGAAGCGTTCCAGAAGCTCGCGCAGCTGCTCACCGAGACCATCTCGCTCGAGATCGCCGCGGCCGAGGGTGAGTTCGAACTCCGCACCCAGCAGCTCGCCGAACTAGAGAACGGCTCGCGTCCCGAAGAAATCCAGCAGGCCCAGGCTCGGATGCAGGCGGCCGAGGCCCGCCGCGACTTCCTGGCCGCCCGCCGCGACCGACTGCAAGCGATCTACGAACGACGCGGGGCGGCCATCTCGGAAGACGAACTCCAGGAAGCCCGCGCCAACGCGGCCGAGGCCGAGCAGATCTACCTCGAGGCCTCCGCCGCGCACGACCTGGCGGTCGCCGGCCCTCGCCAGGAGGTCATTTCCCAGGCCAGGGCCCAGGTCCAGATTCAGCAGGCGGTGGTCGAGAAGCTCAAGGATCAGCGCAAGAAGTACACGGTCAGCAGCAAATTCGACGGTTACGTCGTGTCCAAGCAGACCGAGGTCGGCGCGTGGCTCAACCAGGGCGACCCCGTGGCCGAGGTCGTTTCGGTCGACAGCGTCGACGTCGACGTCCAGGTGGGCGAGCAGAGCCTCCCCTTCATCAGCCCCGGCAAGCAGGTCCAGGCGGTCTTCCCCGCGCTCCCCAAGCGGGTGTTCGAGGGCACGGTGCTGGCGGCCGTGCCGCAGGGCAACCTCCGCACCCGCACCTTCCCGGTGAAGGTCCGCATCAAGAACGAGATCACCGACGCCGGGCCGGTGCTCAAGCCCGGCATGTACGCCCGCGTGACGCTGCCCACCGGCGGCGCGGTGCAGGCGGTCATGGCGCCCAAGGACGGCGTCATCCACGGCGGCGTGACTCCCATGCTGTACGCGATCGACGGGGCGACGCCAGTCGGCCAAGCCGCCGCGGTGCGGCCCGTCCCCGTGGAGTTGGGGGTCGCCGAGGGCGGTCTGATTCAGGTTACCGGGCAGCTCAAACAGGGCGACCTCGTCATTGTGCAGGGCAACGAGCGGCTCCGCCCGGGGCAAGAAGTCACCATCACGAAAATCATCGGCGAGGGCGGCGTCTCGGCGCGCAGGTAGGTCTGTATGAACATCGTCGAATCGCTAGTCCGCAACCCGGTCAAGGTGAGCGTCGGCGTCCTGCTGGTGGTGCTGTTCGGCACCGTGGCGATGACCAAGCTGCCGATGCAGCTCACCCCCGAGGTCGAGACCCCCACCCTCACGATCACGACCCGCTGGCCCGGCGCCAGCCCGGCCGAGGTCGAGCAGGAGATCGTTATTGAGCAGGAGGACCAGCTCAAGGGCGTCGAGGGCGTGCAGAAGATGTCGTCGGAGAGCAAAGACTCGTCCGGCGAGATCACGCTCGAGTTCGCCGTCGGCGAGGACATGGACAGCGCCCTGGCCAAGGTCACTAGCGCGCTGAGCCAGGTTCCTGAGTACCCAGAAGATGTCGATCTACCGGTGGTGTCGTCGGCCAACAGCTCGAGCCGGCCGATCGCCTGGTTCATCCTCAGCGTCCTGCCGGCCGACGACGCCGCGATCCAGGCGTTCGCGGAGGCCCACCCGGCGCTAAAGAGCCAGCTCGCTCGGATCAAGGCGACCACCAACATCGGCCTGCGGATGTACCGCCTGCGGGAGCTCGCCGCCGAGCACCCGGAGGCGACGGCGCTGCTGCCACCGGAGGACCTGAAGGTCGACCAACTCAAGCGGTTCGCCGAGGACGAGCTGGCCGACCGCTTCAAGAACGTCGACGGCGTGGCGCAGTCCAACGTGATCGGCGGCCTCGAGGAAGAGCTGCAGGTGATCGTCGACATGGAACGCCTGGCCGCCCGCCAGGTCACGCTCACCGCCCTGCGGGACGTTCTGCGGCTGGAGAACAAGAACACCTCGGCGGGCGACATCTGGGACGGCAAGAACCGCTACGTCGTGCGCCTGGACGGCCGCTTCGACTCGCCGCAGCGGGTGCTGGAGCTGCCGCTGGCGGTCCGCGACGGGGCCCCGGTCTACGTGCGGGACGTGGCGGACGTGCGGTTCGGCTTCAAGAAGCCCGACGGCCTGGTGCGCCGGTACGGCGAGGAAAACATCGCGGTGAACGTCGTCCGCGAGACCGGCGCCAACGTAATCGACGTCATGACCGGCCTGCACGAGGTCAACGACTACCTCAACACCGAGATCCTCAACCCCAAGGGCCTGACCCTCGCCCAGGTGTACGACGAGACCGACTACATCGAGTCGTCGGTCAACCTTGTGCAGCAGAACATCTTTGTTGGCGGCGCCCTGACGATGGTCGTGCTGATGGCGTTCCTGCACCTCGGCTTCCGCACGCTAATGGTGGCGCCGCTGGTGCTGGCGACCGCGGTCGCGTCGGTCTACGTCAGCCCGTGGTGGTTCGTAGTAAGCCTGGCCCTGATGGTCGGCGCCGGGCTGTGGTTCGCCCGCGGGGCCCTGGTCGTCGGCCTGGCGATCCCGGTGAGCATCATCGGCACCTTCCTAGTGCTGCAGGGCCTAGGGCGTTCGCTGAACGTGATCAGCCTGGCCGGAATGGCGTTCGCAGTCGGCATGCTGGTCGACAACGCGGTGGTGGTGCTCGAGAACATCTACCGTCGGTACACGTCGCTCGGCGAGTCGCCGCTGGTCGCCTCGGTGCGGGGTACCCAAGAGGTGTGGGGCGCGGTCTTGTCGTCAACGCTCACTACAATCGCGGTGTTCTTGCCGGTCGTGTTCGTCGAAGAAGAGGCGGGGCAGCTGTTCCGCGACATCGCGCTCGCCATTAGCGCGGCGGTTGGCCTGTCGCTGGTCGTGTCGGTCACGCTGATCCCCACAGCCGCGAGCCGGCTGTTCAAGCAACACCGCTCGACCGGCCCCGACGGCAAACCTGCCGAGGAACCCCGCCCTCCAGCCACCGCCAGGGCGCTCAACCGGGTCGGCGGCGGCCTGATCGGTTCGGTGGTCGCCGTCAACCGCTGGGCCCAGGGCGGCGTGCTCCGCAAGCTGGCCACGGTGGTGCTGCTGATTGGCCTGGCGGTCGGACTGAGCTGGTCGCTGTGGCCCCGCGTCGAGTACCTGCCGACAGGAAACCGCAACCTGGTGATTGGGTTTGTGGTGCCCCCGCCCGGCTACAACATCAACCAGCTGCTCGAGCTCGGACGCACGGTCGAGGCGGAGCTCAAGCCGTACTGGGACGTCGAGCCCGGCGTGAATGTCAAAGACCTCGACGCGCCCGGCATCTACGACTACTTCTTCGTGGTCCGTGGTCGCTCGGTGTTCATGGGCGTGCGTGCGCTCGACCCGCTCCGGTCGGGCGAGCTGGTCGACCTGCTGTCGCCTGCGCTGCGTAAGTCCCCCGGCGCGTTCGGCATCGCCAAACAGACCAGCCTGTTCGAGAACGGCCTGAGCGCCGGGCGGACGGTCGACATCGAGATCACCGGCCCCAAGGTCGAGAAGCTGGTCGGTATTGGCGGCCAGATGTTTGGCACGTTGAGGCCAACCGATCCGACCTCGCCTTACTTCGGCTGGCAGGTGCTGCCGAAGCCGAGCCTCGACCTGTCGAGCCCCGAGCTGCACGTGACGACCAAGTCGCTCAACGCCCGGGCGGTCGAGATGCCGGCTCAGGACCTCGGCTTCGCGGTCAACGTGATTGTCGACGGCGCCTACGTGAGCGACTACTACCAGGGCGGCAAGAAAATCGACCTCACGGTGATGAGCGAGGGCCGGTTTGCCGACCGCACGCAGCGGCTCGACTCGGCGCCGATCGCCACGCCCGACGGCCAGCTGGTGCCGCTCAGCGCGGTGGCCGACATCGCCTATGGCAGCGGCCCCGAACAGATCAACCACCGCGAGAAGGTCCGCTCGGTGACGCTGCAGGTGACGCCGCCGGAAAACGTCGCGCTCGAGGACGCCATGCAACGGATCGACGAAGAGATCGTCGCCCCGCTGAGGGCGAGCGGCCAGCTTGAGGGGGGCTACCGCATCGCGCTGGCCGGCACCGCCGACAAGCTCAGCGAGACCTGGAAGGCCCTCCGCTTTAACGTGATGCTGGCGCTGCTGATCACCTACCTGCTGATGGCCGCGCTGTTCGAGTCGTGGATGTACCCGCTGATCATCATCCTCAGCGTGCCGCTCGGCGCCGCGGGCGGCGTGCTCGGTTTGTGGGTCCTGAACCTGTTCGTGCTGCAGCCGCTCGACGTGCTGACGATGCTCGGGTTCGTGGTGCTGATCGGCACCGTGGTAAACAACCCGATCCTGATTGTGCACCAGTCGCTAATCCACCTCCGCGAGGACGGCATGACGCCACGCGACGCCATCCTGGAGAGCGTCCGCACCCGCATCCGCCCGATCTTCATGACCACCACCACGACGGTGCTCGGCCTGCTGCCGCTGGTGCTCTTCCCGGGCGCCGGCAGCGAGCTGTACCGCGGTATCGGCAGCGTGGTGCTAGGGGGACTGATCGTGTCGACCATCTTCACGCTGCTGCTGGTGCCGACACTATTCAGCCTGCTGCTGGAGATCCTGCCGCCCTCGGTGCAGGAAGACCACCAGGGGTCCGCCCCGCGTCGCCTGCCTGAAGAGATGATGCGCCGCCCGTCGCCCGCGGAGAGCTTTGTTGGCTAGCCGCGGCCTACGCTTCGGCCGGGCGATTGGCTATCCTGTGGGGGCTCGAATCCCCTCATCCCAACTATCAGCCCGCCGTGCCGAATTACGCCGATACGCTCGCCGAACTTGTCCGCAGCCACAAGAGCCCGCTGGTCGTCGGCATCGATCCGCGGTGGGACCAGCTGCCCGACGCGCTGCGTCAGGGGGAATCGCTCGCCGACAAGGCCGAGGCGTACCGGCGGTTCTCGATCGGCGTGATCGAGGCCGTGGCCGAAATTGTCCCCGCGGTCAAGCCGCAGGCGGCGTTCTTCGAGGAACTCGGCCCTGCCGGAATGGCCGCCCTCGGCGACGTCATCGCCCGCGCCCACGGCAACCGGATCCAGGTCATCCTCGACGGCAAGCGGAACGACATCGGCTCTACCGCCGAGGCCTACGCCCGCGGCATCCTGGGCCGCGAGAGCCCGTGGGGCGCCGACTCGCTAACGGTCAGCCCCTACCTGGGCGATGACAGCCTGGCGCCGTTTGTCACCACCGCCATCGAACGCGACGCCGGGCTGTACGTGCTGGTCAAAACTTCCAACCCCGGCGGCAAGCTCTGGCAGGACCAGCTCATTGACGGCAAGCCGCTGTACCGGCTGGTCGGCGAGCACGTTGAGCACCTGGCCGAGAAGACCGCCGGCGAATGCGGCTACGGGATCGTCGGCGCGGTGGTCGGGGCGACCTACCCCGAGCAGCTCGCGGAACTCCGCCAGGCGATGCCGCACACCTGGTTCCTGGTGCCCGGCTTCGGCGCCCAGGGGGGCGCCGCCGCGGACGTCGCGGGGGCGTTCGACCAGAACGGCCTGGGGGCTGTCGTAAATAGCAGCCGCGGTGTGATCTTTGCCTACAACCGCCCCGAGTACGAGCGTTTCGGCCAGGCCCGCTGGCAGGAAGCCGTCCAGCAGGCCGCCCGTGACGCCACCGACCAGCTCCGCGACGCCACGCCGGCGGGCTCGCTGTAGCGGCCGCCGACAGCCTCACGAGCCAGCTCACGGGCCACCTTCTAGGCCGGCTCACGGTGCGGCTCTCGTTTTTTCTCGAAACCCACCGCCAAGGCAGGGGTTCAGAATCTAGACGCCCGAGCCACGACCTCGCCCGGTCTCGGCGGCCCGTTGGCCGCTTGCTGGCGACGCGTGTGCGGGCCTTATCGAACACAGGAGCTTTCAAGATGCGGAACATGATGATTGCGTTGACGGCCGTGCTGGTCGTGGCGTTGGCGGCGACAGACGTGATGGCCCAAGGCCGCGGTGGTCGCGGCGGCGGCTTTGGCGGGCGCGGCGGCGGTGGCGGGCAGATGGGCGCCATTCGCCTGCTCAGCGTCGAGAAGGTGGCCCAGGAGATTGGGCTGACCGACGAGCAGTCCGCCGAGATCCGCGAGTTTGCTCAAGAGCAGCGTGGCTCGCGCCCGCAGCGGGGCAACTTCCGTGACATGACCGACGAAGAACGCCAGAAGATGCGTGACGAGCGCGCCGCGCAGCAGACCGAGCAGCAGAAGGCCGAAACCGAGAAACTGGCGAAGATCCTTGACGAGGGTCAGCTAAAACGGCTTGAGGAGATTAAGCTCCAGATTCAGGGCGCCGGGGCGCTGCTGGTTGCGGACGTGCAGTCGAAGCTGGGCCTCTCAAGCGAGACCGTGTCCGCCCTCGAGAAGGCGGCCGCGAAGAACCGCGAAGAGATGATGTCGCTGTTCCGCTCCGGCGACCGCGACGGCTTCCGCGAGAAGGCGACCGAAATGCGGGCCTCGATGGAAAAAGAGATGCTCGGCCTGCTCACCAGCACCGAGCAGGAGCAGTTCACCGCGATGCAGGGCGAGAAGCTTGATGTCTCGATGCAGGATTTGATGGGCGGCCGCGGTCAGGGTGGCCAGAACGCCCGTGGCAATCGCGGCAACCGCGGTCAGGGAGGTCGGCCGCAGCGGGATGGCGGTTCGGAGCTCGAGTAGCCCGATCGCCGGGCGCCAGACCAATCGGTTACGGCGCGTCAGCAAGAACCAGTAACGAAGCGTCGCGGGGCCCGGCCCCGCGACGCTTTTTTGTGTTTGTCTTGGGACTGCGTCGCGGCAGACTCGCCGTGATCTACCACCGCCCGCCACGCAGACCGGCGGCCGCCGAGGCGAGCACGGTCGCCGAACTAATCGGCATCAAGACCGCGGCGACCAGCGGCGTGATCAATCCCGCGGCGGCCAGCGAGACCGCGACCACATTGTAGGTCAGCGAGATCGCCAGGTTCCGGCGGACCACCTGCATCGCCCGCCGCGACAGCCGCGTCAGTTCGACCAGCGGCGCGAGCCCGTCTTCAGCGAGGTAGACGTCGGCCGCGGCGAGCGAGGCCTCGACCCCGCCGTGCACCGCGACGCCCACATCGGCCGCCGCCAACGCGGCAGCGTCGTTGACGCCGTCGCCAACCATGACGGTCGGGCCCCGCTGATCGTCGCGTTGTCGCACGATCCCGAGCTTCGCTTCGGGGGTCATGATCGGGTGGGCCCGCTCGTTGGGGACGCCCACCTGTTGGGCGACGAGCTTCACCACCTCCGGCGCGTCGCCCGACAGGATGCTTGGCTCCCAGCCGAGCTCGGCGAGCTGGCGGAGCGCCTCGCCGGCATCAGGGCGGGTCTGATCGGCCAGGGCGGCAAGCCCAAGGAATTGGTCGTCGACGGCGATCAGCACCACCGTCTGCCCTAGGGCCTGGTGCTCGTAGACGGTGTCTTTCCACAGGTCGCCGATTGAAATGCCCCGCCGGCGGAAGTAGCTCGGCGCGCCGATCGAAAGCCGCTTGCCGCCGTGCTCCGCGGTGAGGCCGCCGTCGCCACGCTCTTGGATATCTGAGAGCGGCGGGCCGCCCTGCCCCTCGTCATCGGACTCGAACGCCTGCCGCAGCGCCACCCCAACCGGGTGCTGCGAGTCGTGCTCGGCGCCGGCCACGACCTCCTTGAGCCAGTCGGGGCCGATCCACTGCACCACGCTCGGCCGGCCGGCGGTGATGGTGCCGGTCTTGTCGAGCAGCAGCCGGCCGCTCGTGGCGAGCCGCTCGATCGCGCGGGCGTCCTTGACAAGCATATTGCGGCGGGCGGCGGACCCGAGCGCCATCGCCATGGTGAGCGGCGTCGCGAGGCCGAGCGCGCAAGGGCAGGCGACAATCAGCAGCGCGACCGTGTGATCCACTGCCACGGCGCCGCCCGCGTGGGCCCACCAACCGGCCAGCGTGACCAGCGACAGGCCGGCCACCACCGCCACGAACCACCCCGCGACCCGGTCGGCGAACTGCACGATCGGCGGCTTCTCCCGCACGCCCTGATCGACCAGACGCATCAGGCCGCCGACGCGGGACTCCTCGCCGGCGGCGAGCACGCGGACCCGGAGCACGCCGCCCAGGTTCTGGGCCCCGGCGAACACCTTGTCGCCGACGCCGACCGCCACCGGCCGCGACTCGCCGGTCAGCAGCGCCTGGTTGATCGAGGACTCGCCCTCTTCGACCGCCCCGTCGGCCGGGATCAGATCGCCGGAGCGGACCTCGACCAGCTCGCCGAACACCAGCGAGTCGGACGGCCGCTGCACGACCTCATCGCCCTGCACGACGCGGCAGCTCGACGGGGCGAACGAGAACATGAGGTTGACGGCCTCGTCTGCACGGCGTTGCTGCCGTGCCTGGAACCACCGGCCGACCAGCAGCAGGAAGACCAGCACCGACAGCGAATCGAAGTAGATGTCGCCCCGGTTGAGCACCGTGTTGACCAACCCGGCGGCCCCGCCGACGCTCAACGCCAGCGCGATCGGCAGGTCGAGGCTCGGCCGCCGCGTGCGGAGAGACGCCCAAGCGCCGCGGAAAAAAATGGCCCCCGGCCACGCGAGCGAGGCTAGGCCAAGGCCGGCGCTGACCCAGCGGAACAGCAGTTGAAAGTGTGCCTCGATGCCCGAGAACAAGCCCGCGTACAGCGCTAGCGCCAGCAGCATGCTGTTGGCGGCCAGCGCGCCGGCCACGCCGAGCCGCACCATCTGACGGCGTTCCTCCTGCCGGCGGACCTCCTCGGACGAAACGCCCGCCGCCGCGTGCGAGGGGTACCCCAGCCGGTCGAGCGTCTGGGCGACCTTCGACAGCGGGACGGCCGCCGGGTCCCAGGTAACGCGGACCAGCGAGGCCCGCAGGCTGAGCCGCGCCTCGGCGACTCCGGGCAGAACGTCGGGCAGGCGTTCGACCAGCCACAGGCAGGCCGCGCAGTGCACGCCCTCAAGCCGCAGGTCGGCGACCCGCCGGCCGGTCGCGGTCTCGCGGGTCTGGCTCGCCAGGAACTGCTCGCTGTCGAACGCGGCGTACCGCTCACGGGTAGCTGAGCCGCGGCGCGGCTTGGCGGCGACCGACTCGCGGAGCCGGTAGTAGCGGTCCAGGCCGTTCGCGTGGATCATGTCGTAGACCGTGCGGCAGCCGTTGCAGCAGAACTGCCGCTCGGCGGCGGGCTCGATCAGCCCCTTCGGCACCGGCAGCCCGCAGTGGTCACACGCCGTGGACGGTTGCGTCACGGTCTGCTCTTTCAAGGCGGCGACGGGCATCACTCGCCCTCATTGGTAGCCGCGGCCGCGTCCGGTCGACAGCAGGGTGGGAGTTCAGTGGGGTCCGGGACCAATTCCTCCGAGTCCTCGGCAGCCGCGGCGGCGCGCGCCAGCGAAGCCGGGTCGAGCCCGGCCCGGCCGACCAGCGTGAAGACGCCGACTCCGATCAGCGCCGCCGCCGTGATCGCCGGCATCCGGGAGCCGAGCACCCCCATCGCCGCGCGCAGGCCCATGCCGAGCGAGATCAACATCGGCAGCGTGCCGACCCAGAACACCGCCATTACGACCGCGCCCGCCAGCGGCTGGCCGGTCCCGGCGGCGGTGATAGCGAAGGCGTAGAGCCAGCCGCACGGCAGCAGCGTGGTGAGCAGCCCGATCGCCAACGCCCGCCGGACCGGGGGGAGCGTCAGCGCGACCCGCTGCCCGGCTTGCACGGTCTTCACCCACACAGCCGGCGGCTTGGTGTGCCTGAGCCGCAGCCCAGCGACGCGGGCCAGCTCGAGCAGGCCAAACAGCACCATCAGTCCACCGGCGGCGGCCATCGCCAGCGGCTGCAGGCCGGCAAGCGTCGAGGTCAGGTCGACCAGGGCTCCGGCGGCTCCTGCGGCGGCGCCGAGCAGCATATAGGTAGCCAGCCGCCCCAGGTGGTACGCCAGGTGGAGCCGGGTCTGGGGCGTGTCGCCTGAGTCGTTCACCGCGAACGCCACAAATGGCCCGCACATGCCTGCGCAGTGCAGCGAGCCGAGCAGGCTGGCAATCAGGACAGCGGTGGTGAGGGCTAACATCGAGGCTTCGGTTCTCGGCCGTTCGAGGGCCGTTAGCGTTGTGGGGCCGCAGCGGGCTGGCTGCTGGGAAGGGTTACGGTCGCGGGGCGGCCGAGCGTGGCGTCGGTGTAGGACGCGGGGGGCGCCTCGGGGGGGACCGCCAACGCGAACGTCATGGCGATCAGCATGATCGTCATGTGCCCCCCGAGCAGGGCGCAGATGATGACCGGCCAGCAGATCTGCTGCCAGAAGGTTGGTTCGTTGGGCGTGTCGTTCATTCTGGTTTCTCCGCAGGCGTCTGAGCCGCCGGGGCGACGTCGCCGATCAGCCGCAGGGTGTGGGTGCGCTGCTCGCCGGCGTCGTCCGAGATAAGCAGCGTGGTCGATAGTTCGCCGCGGCGGAACTCGCCTGGCGGGGTCAGCAGTCGGAGCGGCTCGGTCAGCCGCTCACGCGGGTCGAGCCTTAGCTCGAGCGGCCCCCCCGCGATCTCTACCGTCTCGGGCGACTGCACCTCGATGCGGTAGGTGCGGGGCTCGTGCGTGCGGTTCTCGACGATGAAGCGGAACACGTTCTCGTTGAGCCCCTCCTCGGTAGTGCGGTAGGGCCTGCCAACATTGCGGAGCGCGTCGACGTCGAACGTGCTCTTGGTGGCCAGCAGGGTCACGAACGTCAGCGCCAATAGCGAGATGACCGACGCGTAGACAATTACGCGGGGGCGGACCACCTTGGTCGGAGCCCCGTCGAGCGCCGCCTGCGAGCTGTAACGGATCAGCCCCTTCGGCAGTCCGATCTTGTCCATCACCGAGTCGCAGGCGTCGATGCACTGGGCGCAGCCGACGCACTCCAGCTGCAGCCCCTGCCGGATGTCGATGCCGGTCGGGCAGACCGCCACGCACATGTTGCACGCGACGCAGTCGCCCAGCCCGGCCGCCGCGCGGTCGCGTCCCTTGCCGCGGGGCTCGCCCCGCTTCTCGTCGTAGCCGATGATGGCCGACGAGCGGTCGAGCATCACCGACTGGAACCGCCCGTAGGGGCAGCCGATGATGCACAGCTGCTCACGCCAGTAGCAGAAATCGAACATCATCAGGCCGGTGATCGCCGCCACCAGGGCGAACGACCCCGGGTGCTTCCACGGCGTGCTGGTCCAGATCCACTCGTGGAGCTTGTCGGCGCCGATAAAGTAGGCCAGGAACGTGTTCGCCAGGTGCAGGCAGATCGCCAAGTACACCAGGTACATCACCGCCTTCCACGGCCCGGCCACCTTCATGTCGGGCGCCCCGCCCTTGCCGCTCCGGCCGGAGAAGAACCGCTCGATCGGGCGGAACACGAACTCCAGGTAGACGGTCTGCGGGCAGGCCCAGCCACACCACACGCGGCCGGCGATTGCCGTGACGAAGAAGATCGACAAGAACAGCATCACCATGAACACCGCCAGCAACACGGTGTCGGTCGGCAGGAAGGTGAAGCCGAAGAACGTGAACTCGCGGTTCGCGACATCGAGCAAGATCGCCGGCTTGCCGCCGATCTTGATGAACGGCAGCAACGCGTAGACCGCGATCAGCACGTACGCGACGATCCGGCGGCGGGCCCAGAAGACGCCCTTCGCCAGCCGTGGGTGGAGCCACCTCCGGCTGCCGTCGTGCTCGAGCGTCGAGAGCACGCGTTCTTCTGGCTCTAGCAGCGGAAGGTCTTTGGACATAATTCGGCGGTGATGCTCTTGCTCTTGTCGGCGGCGCCGGGCGTGAGTCGGCGTTTGGCGTGGTTAGCTCTCAGGCCAGGCAGGGATCTCGTTCCCCTCGGCCGGCTTGCCGCCCGGAACATTCTTGCCGCGGAGCGAGGCAACGTACGCCGCCACCAGCACCACCTCGTTCGGGTGCAGCCGGTTGCCCCAGGCGGGCATCGCGCCGGCCTTGGCGCCGTTCTGCACGACGCCGGCGATGTCCTCGATCTTCTTGACGTTGATGTACCGATTGTCCGTCAGGTTCGGGCCCGAGATGCCGCCGCCCTCCGGCCCGTGGCAGGTGATGCAGTGCGTCTTGAAGGTCACCGCCCCGACGGCGCTCCACTTCGGGTCGTCCATGTACTCCAGGAGGGTCTCCTGGGTCGGCTCCAGGGTGCCGATCTCACCGAACTGCAGCCGCAGGTTTTCGGCGTACGCGCGGTCGTACTGCGCGGCCAGCGTGTTGGCCTGGTACGGAGAGTGGAACACCAGCAGGTAGACCGGCGCCAGGGCGACGGTCGCCACGAACAGCCAGTTCCACCAGCCGGGCGTCGGGTTGTCGTATTCCTGAATGCCGTCGTACTGGTGCCCAGAGAGCTTGTCGGCTTCCGCTGCTTCGTTGGGGTTGTTGGACATATTTTTAGTAGGATCGGTTTGGGTTTATTGGTGGGGCCTGGCGTCGTGGTCCTCGAGCGGCATCTGCGACCAGTCGCGGACCTGCCGGCGTGAGCGGGTCAGGATCCAGGCCGCCACGCCGACGAACACCGCGATGAAGATCAGCATGCCCGTGACCGAGCTGAACCGCAGCAGGGTTTCTGTTGTTGACTGGTTCATCGGTTGAGCTCCTCACTCTGGGGTTTGGTCATCGCCGTCGTGGGGGGCGCGGCGTCCTCGTCGGCCACTTCCTCCACCTGCGCGGCGGGTGCATCGCTGCTAGGGGCCTCGCTGCTAGGGGCCTCCGGGGCCGCGAACAGGTCGGTGCCGAGCCGCTGCAGGTAGGCGACCAGCGCCACCACGCGTTTGTCGGACAGGTCGATCTCCTTGCCGTCCAGCGTGCGGTAGGGGCCGGCGTTCTGCTGCACGAAGTCCGCGGCGATCTGCTTCGCCTGCGTCTTTGCGTCGTCGACCGACTGGTCGCGGTCGTCGCCCTCGTACTGGTCGTACGGCACGCCAAGGGTCTGCATCGCGGCGATGCGGACCGGGATCGACTCGAAATCGATCTTCTTCTTCATCAGCCAGGGGTACTTCGGCATCACCGAGCCCTCGTTCATGCGCGCCGGGTCCTGGAAGTGCAGCACGTGCCACTGGTTGTTCTGCTTGCCGCCCTCACGCGCCAGGTCGGGGCCGATGCGCCGCGACCCCCACTGGAACGGGTGGTCGTAGACGCTCTCGCCCGGCTTGCTGAACTCGCCGTAGCGTTTGGTTTCGGCGACCATCGGGCGGATCATCTGCGAGTGGCAGTTGTAGCACCCCTCGCTGATGTAGATGTCACGGCCGGTGAGCTCCAGCGGCGTGTACGGCTTGACCGAGGCGATGGTCGGCACGTTCGAGCGGATCACGAAGGTCGGCACCAGCTCCAGCAGCGAAGCGGTGGCGACCGCCAGCGTGGTCATCACCGTGAACTTCACCGGCAGCCGCTCCCACACACGGTGCCACCAGAAGGTCGACCACACGTCTATCTTCTTGGCGTAGTCGGTGACCATCTCGAGGTCCGACTCGGGCGCGGTCTCGGGGGCGAAGTCGAGGTCGCTCAGCGCGGGCGCCTCGTGCACCTGCTCCTCGTACTCGGCCGGGCGGGCGGCCCAGGTGCGGTAGATGTTCCAGCACCCGACCAGCGTGCCGCCTAGGTAGAGCGTGCCGCCCAGCAGCCGGATGAAGTACATCGGGATGATGGCGCGGGTTGTCTGGACGAAGTCCGGGTAGGCGAGCTGGCCCGACTCGGTGACGCCCCGCCACATCAGGCCCTGGGTCAGCCCCGCGACGTACATCGAGACGACGTACAGCAGGATGCCGATCGTGGCGGTCCAGAAGTGCAGGTTGGCCAGGCCCTGGCTGTGCAGCTTGGTCTGGTACAGCCGCGGGGCGAGCCAGTAGATCATGCCGAACGCCATGAAGCCGTTCCAGCCGAGGGCGCCGGCGTGCACGTGGCCGATGCCCCAGTCGGTGTAGTGGCTGAGCGAGTTGACCGCCTTGATCGACAGCATCGGCCCCTCGAAGGTGCTCATGCCGTAGAAGGTAATCGCCACGACGAAGAACTTAAGCACCGGGTCGCCGGTCACCTTGTGCCAGGCGCCGCGGAGCGTCAGCAGGCCGTTGATCATGCCGCCCCAGCTCGGCATCCACAGCATCAGGCTGAAGACCATACCGAGCGACTGGGCCCACTCCGGCACCGCCGTGTAGTGCAGGTGGTGCGGGCCGGCCCAGATGTAGATGAACACCAGCGACCAGAAGTGCAGAATCGACAGTCGGTAGGAGAACACCGGCCGGTCGGCCGCCTTCGGCAGGAAGTAGTACATCAGCCCGAGGAACGGCGTCGTGAGGAAGAACGCCACCGCGTTGTGGCCGTACCACCACTGCATCATCGCGTCCTGCACGCCGGCGTAGATCGGGTAGCTCTTGAACAGCCCGGCGGGGACCACCAGGTTGTTGAAGATGTGCAGCACCGCCACGGTGACGATCGTGGCGATGTAGAACCACAACGCCACGTACATGTGCCGCTCACGCCGCTTGATCAGCGTCATGAAGAAGTTGACGCCAAAGAAGCCGGCCCACACCAACGCGATCGCGATGTCGATCGGCCACTCGAGCTCGGCGTACTCCTTGCTCTGCGTGATCCCGAAAGGGAGCGTCAACGCCGCGCTGACGATGATCAGCTGCCAGCCCCAGAAGTGCAGCCGGCTGAGGGTGTCGCTGAACATGCGGGCCTTGCACAGCCGCTGCGTGCTGTAGTAGATGGCCGCGAAGATGGCGTTGCCGGCGAAAGCGAAGATCACCGCGTTGGTGTGCAGCGGACGCAGCCGCCCAAAGGTGATCCACTCCAGGCCGCCGTTGAGCCACGGCATCGGCAGCTCCGCCGCGATGATCAGGCCGACCAGGAAGCCTACCACCGCCCACACCAGGGTCGCGGTGACAAACATCCGCACGATGGCGTCGTCGTAGCTGAACCGCTCGAGTCCTGGAGCGGCTTCTTCGGATTGGGGCGTCGTCATATTACCTGCGAGAAAAACGATCGGGTTGGTGGGGATTTACTACTTGGCTTCGTTGAGCGCGACGCCGTCGGGGACATCGTGGGGGGCGCCCACGGCGGTCCCGTTGGCGGACGTTTCGTCCGCCTCTTGCTGGCCGCACCGCAGGGGCTTGCCGTCCGGCCCAAACGCCAGATCTTGAATCGTGGTTTCAGTAAACCGACGCTGCATGGATTCCTGCACTTCGTCGAGCAGCTTGTGGAGTGGACACAGCGCCTTAGAGGCGCCGGCGCCGTGTGACGGGCACGAGTCAAACCGACGCACCGGGTCGACGCAGTTCACCACTTCGATAACCGTCAGCGATTCCGGATCGCGCTGAAGCTTGTACCCACCACGCACCCCCCGCTGAGCAGAAACAATATCTGCACGCGTTAGGGGCTGCAACACCTTCGGCAGGTAACTCAGCGGCACGTTCGTGCACCCAGCGATACTCTGGGTCGTCTGGGCGGTGTTGTGCTGCGCGAGGCACGTTACCGCTCGCAGGGCGTATTCGGCGGTTTGGGAAACTGGCATCGGAGGAACTCTTTCAGCTTGGGCATGCGCGACGAAGGATAACTAAACATCCGACTCTGGATGTCCGTTATCGCGGGGGGTAGGCAATCAGTGTGCCACTCGCCGCTCTCCCGCTGAGGTGGCCGTGCTGCCAGATAAGGTCGGGGGCGACATTTCGTCATCTTGGCCCGACGCAGCAGCGTGCCGGCGGTCTCCGAGAAGAGTCGCAGAGAAAAAAGTCGTGCGACCGAATGTCGCGTCGCACCTCCCAGCCATTCGCTCCGCGACACCGGAATCGCCCACCGGGGCCGTGACAGTTCCGCACGCCCGTCACATCACAAAACCGAACTCCCAGAAATGTAAAATTCCTAAAAAAAGGCGACAAAAACGGTTCAAAAAATGGCCGACTGGAACGAGACTATAGGGAGGTCGACGCGTCCCACCGGCTAGAGCCTCACATTACGGCCAGACGCAATTGCGCCCAAGCGGCTTCTGCACCCTTCTTTTCCCCGCATGAACACAACTCAACTCAAGCAGGCGGTCTGCCAGGCGAACCTCGATCTCGTCGCGCACGGCCTCGTGACGCTGACCTGGGGGAATGTGAGCGGTCTCAGCGACGACCGCCAGGTATTCGCCATCAAGCCGAGCGGTGTGCCCTACGCCGACCTCCGCCCCGAGCACTGCGTGCTGGTGAGCGTCGAGACCGGCCAGGTCGTTGAAGGCGACCTCAAGCCCTCCTCCGACACCGCCACGCACCGACTGCTCTACCAGGCGTTTGCCGGCGTCGGCGGGGTAACCCACACCCACAGCGCCAAGGCGACCGCCTTCGCGCAGGCCCGCCGCGAGATCCCCTGCTACGGCACGACCCACGCCGACCACTTCTTCGGCTCGATCCCGGTGACACGTCCCCTCACCGAGGAAGAAATCAACGCCGATTACGAGGGCAACACCGGGCACGTCATTATCGAGCGGTTTTCCGGCATCGACCCGGTGGCGATGCCGGGCGTGCTGGTTGGCAGCCACGCCCCTTTTGCCTGGGGCAAGGACGCCGCGCAGTCGGTCAAGAACGCCGTGGCGCTCGAGGCAGTAGCGGCCATGGCGATCGACACCCTCGCGCTCAACCCGGGCACGCCGCCCGTTGACGACTTCCTCCTCCAGAAGCACTATTCTCGCAAGCACGGCCCCAACGCCTACTACGGACAGAAGTAGGCGGGTCGACGCCTCGCGACCTCACCCACGCCGCAGCGAGCGGCCCGAAACACCTTTTTCCTCTTTTTAAGAACGCCCCTACTCTCATGTCGGCACTTCCTAGCGTGAACGAATCCGAAGTCTGGTTCATCACCGGCAGCCAGCACCTCTACGGTCCCGAGACCCTCGAGCAGGTTGCCGTCCACTCGCGCGCAGTCGCCGCTGGGCTCGACCAGAGTGACGCGGTCCCCACGCGGGTCGTGTTCAAGTCGGTTGTGACCACCGCCGAAGAGATCCGCCGCGTGATCCTCGAGGCCAACGCCTCGGACAAGTGTGTCGGCCTGGTGGCGTGGATGCACACCTTCTCGCCCGCCAAGATGTGGATCCCGGGGCTGAAGCTGCTGCAGAAACCGCTGTGCCACTTGCACACGCAGTTCCACCGCGAGATCCCCTGGGGGTCCATCGACATGGACTTCATGAACCTGAACCAGTCCGCCCACGGCGGCCGCGAGTTCGGGTTCATCTGCACGCGGCTCGGCGTGCGGCGGAAGGTGGTCGCCGGCCACTGGCAGAACGACGACGTGCAGCAGTCGGTCGGCGCGTGGACCCGCGCCGCGGCCGCCAGGCACGACCTGCGGACCGCCCGCTTCGCCCGCATCGGCGACAACATGCGTGACGTGGCGGTGACCGAGGGCGACAAGGTCGCGGCCGAAGAGGTGCTCGGCTTCTCGGTCAACGGCTTCGGCGTCGGCGACCTGGTCGAGCACATCAGCGCGGCCTCGGACGCCGACATCGACCGCCTGTGCAACGAGTACGACGAATCGTACGAGATGGCCGACGAGCTCCGCTCTGACGGCGGCCGCCGCGACTCGCTCCGCGAGGCCGCCCGGATCGAGCTGGGCCTCCGCGCCTTCCTGACCGAGGGCGCCTTTGTCGGCTTCACCGACACGTTTGAGAACCTGACCGGCATGCGGCAGCTGCCCGGAATCCCGTCGCAGCGGCTGATGGCCGACGGCTACGGCTTCGGCGGCGAGGGCGACTGGAAGGCCTCGGCGATGGTGCGTGCGGCCAAGGTGATGGCGGCCGGCCTGCCGGGCGGCACGTCGTTCATGGAAGACTACACCTACCACCTGCCCGCCGGCGGCGAGCAGTTGGTGCTCGGCTCGCACATGCTGGAGATCTGCCCCTCGATCGCCGACGGCCGTCCCCGCTGCGAGATCCACCCGCTCGGCATCGGCGGCAAGGAGGACCCCGTGCGGCTGGTCTTCAACGTCCCGGCCGGCCCGGCGGTCAACGCCACGCTGATCGACATGGGCGACCGCTTCCGCATGGTCCTCAACGAGGTCGAGTGCCTTGACCCGCCGGAGTCGCTCCCGAAGCTGCCGGTCGCCCGCGCCCTGTGGAAGCCGCTGCCGGACCTCAAGACCGCCGCGGCGGCCTGGATCTACGCCGGCGGGTCGCACCACCCGGTGTTCTCCCAGGCGATCACGACCGAGCACTTCGAGGACCTGGCCGAGATGATCGGGATTGAGCTGCTGGTGATCGACGCCGACAGCAAGCTGCGGGATTTCCGCTGCTGAGCCGCGGGGCTCACCGGCGGCCGCCGCGCGGGTTGACTCGCCGCGGCCGGGCTAGCGACAATGTAGGGCTACCTATTGCATCCTCGCGCCGGCAGTGCCTACGGCTCCGGCGCGTCGCCCTTAGCCCTGTCGTGTCGCCATGCCCGAGTCGATCCCCGCCGAAGTCCGCGAGCAGCTTGCGTCGCTCGCTAAAGAAAGCCAGCTGGACGTGCTTGGGGGCCGGGTGCGGCGTTCGTCGTCGCGGTTCTGCCTAGGGGTCGAGCACGGCGACTACAACGGCACCGAGCTGTTCGGCGTCGGCACCGACCGCTTCATCTGGCTTGCCTACAAGCCCAACGACTCCGGCCGCGTGCGGCTCAAGAGCGCCAACTTCCCCGAGGACGGTCTGATCGACTTCCCGGTCGACCAGCCGCCTGCCCCCGGCGAAGCGCCCGACTCCTGGGCCCGCTTCCCGTACGGGGTCAGCTACATCCTGGGCCGCGAGGGGCACAAGCTCACCGGCGGGTTCGACGCCGTGCTGTACGGCAACATCCCCGGCGGCGGCATGTCCCGCTCGGCGTCGCTCGCCCTGAACCTGATCGAGACCTTCCTCGAGTGCTCCGGCATCGAGGGCGTTACCGGCATGCCGGTGGTCGAGCTCGCCAAGGCGGTCGAGAACGACTACATCGGCTCCCCCTGTGGCAACCTCGATCAGATCATGATCTACTTCGCCAAGGCCGGCATGGGGACGCACTACAAGCCGTCGGACGGCTCGATCGACCACGTGCCGCTGCCGGAGACCGCCGAGGAGTTCCGACTGGTGAGCCTCGACACGGGCACCGTCCGGCCCGGACTGGAAAAGTCGACGTACAAGATCCGCGCCCAGGAGTGCGCCGAGATGGCCACGTTGTGCCGCGAGCGGTTCGGCATCCAGACCCTCGGCGACGTTAAGACCGAGGAGCAGTACCAGGCCATCCGCGACGCCTTTAACGACGCCAAGCCCAACCTCGTCAAGCGGCTCAAGTACATCTACGAGGCCCAGCAGCGGTTCGACACGATGCTCGACGCCTGGCGGCGGGGCGACCTGACGACCGTCGGGCAGGTGTTCCGCCAGGACGGCTACGGCCTGCGTGACGACTACGAGATCTCCGGACCCGAGCTCGAGGCAATGTGCGAGATCGCCCGCACGGTGCCCGGAGTGCTGGGCGAGCGGATGCTGGGCGGCGGCGACAAGGGGGCTTCGGGCGCGATCGTCAAACCCGGTGCGGTCGACGCCCTCCGCGCGGCGGTAAACGAGCAGTACCCCGAGCGCTGCCCCGAGTTCGCCGGCAAGCAGAACGTCCACTCCTGCAGCGTGGTCGACGGTCTGACGCTGTGCGAAGGACTTGACTAATCCTCCCCGCCGGAAAACTCGCTCTTCGGCGTCACCCCCGCTGGAGGGGCGCCGCACACGCCGTACTTGCAAGCCGCTGGCCGTTGGCTGCTGATTCCTGAAATTCGCCAGGTTCCCCTTGGCGTACCCGATTCACTCGACGACAATAAGGGCACAGGCGCCTACTCGTTGACGAGATTGCATCGGAGTTATTCTGATGGCAAGGTGTCCTTCGTGCGGGTCGAGTTCGATGACCCGCAGCCAGACGCAAGACCGCCGCGTCTATCGATTCTTCTTCGCCGCAAAGGCTCGATGCAATCACTGCTTCGACGTCTTCCTGGCCCCCTGCTGGTCGGTCAAGGAAGAGGTCCGTCGCATCCGCTTCCGCCCGCAGCTGGTCAACGACCTGAGCGGCAGCCAGAAGCGGTCGATCTTCCGCTCGGACGTGGTCTAGCGCGTCGTCCTCCGGACCCACTTGGGCTCACCTGACTTTGTCGAGGAGAAGATTTCCGCTCGCAGGTCAGGGCGCATTCGCTAGAACCAGCGCGAGCTGCACTCGAGACCTACCATTCCGGAGCGATACCGACTAGAAAACTGCGATGCCCTCTGACCCCGCATCGCCCGAAACAGTCCAGGAAATTGCCGCCGAGTTGAGCCTGCCCCCCGCCCAAGTACGGGCGGCGGTGGAGCTGCTGGACTCCGGCAACACCATCCCATTCATCGCGCGTTACCGCAAGGAAGCGACCCAGGGTCTGGACGAGATAGCGCTCCGGGCGATCGAGGACGCACTCGATCGCGTCAAGACGCTTAGCGCCCGAAAATCGACTGTGCTGAAGTCGATCACCGAGCAGGGGCTGATGACGGACGAGCTGCGCTGCAAGATCCAAGGCTGCGGCGATCTGCGTGCGCTCGAATCCCTCTACCTGCCCTACAAGCCAAAGCGACGCACCCGGGCGACCGCCGCCCGCGAGCAGGGCTTGCAGCCGCTGGCGGACCTGTTGATCAAACAAGAACCGCTTTCGCAGTCGAAGCAGGCCACGCTTCGCCCCTACGTCGACGCCACTCGCGGCGTGCCCGACACGCAGACGGCGCTGCAGGGGGCGCTGGACATCATTGCCGAACAATGGGCGGACGATCCCGAGAACCGCACCTGGCTGACCGAGCAGGCGAAGTCGTTCGGGTTGATCACGTCCAAGGTGAAACGAGGTAAGAAGGAAGAAGCCGAGAAGTTCGAGCTGTACCACGACCATCGCGAGCCGGTCCGACGGGTTCCGTCCCACCGGCTGCTTGCCATGATGCGAGGCGCCGCGGACGGTGTCCTACGCGTGGGTGTAGAGCTGGAGGGGACTCGGGAGATTGGCGAGCTCCGCCGCCGGCTCGTCCGCAATCGGCAGTTCGAGTTCCACGACGAGCTCATCGGGACGGTGGACGATTGCTACCAGCGGCTGCTGCTGCCCGCCGCCGAGTCCGCCGTGCTGCAAACCGCCAAAGAGCAAGCCGACACCGAGGCCATCGACGTGTTCGGCAAGAACCTGCGCGAGCTGCTGATGGCCGCCCCGGCGGGCCCGCGGGTCACGCTCGGCATCGACCCCGGCTTTCGCACCGGGTGCAAGGTCGCCGTGGTCGACGGCACCGGCAAGTTTCTCGCAACCACCACCATCTTCCCGACGCCTCCGCGGAGCGACACGGCCGCCGCGGGCAAGAGCCTGCTCGCGTTGATCGAAGAACACGGCGTGGAACTGATCGCGATCGGCAACGGAACCGCCTCACGCGAGACCGACGCCTTCGCCGCCGACCTGATCAAGGAGCAGGGACTCGAGATTACTCGGGTAATGGTGAGCGAGGCGGGCGCCTCGATCTACTCGGCCAGCGAGCTGGCTGCCCGCGAGTTCCCCGACCTGGATGTCACGGTCCGCGGAGCGATTAGCATCGCACGGCGACTGCAGGACCCGCTCGCAGAGCTCGTCAAGTCGGACCCCAAGTCGATCGGCGTGGGGCAGTACCAGCATGACGTCAACCAACCGCAGCTCCGCAAGTGCCTCGATCGGGTGGTCGAGTCGTGCGTGAACCATGTCGGCGTCGACCTCAACACGGCGAGCGTGCCGCTGCTCTCGCACGTGGCCGGAATCGGACCCAAGCTGGCGGAGAACATCGTCGACTACCGCAATTGCAATGGCCGATTCACCGACCGCAGGCAGCTAACTTCCGTCGCGAAGCTCGGCCGAAAGGCGTTCGAACAGGCGGCAGGGTTCCTCCGCATCCGCGGCGGCGATCAGCCGTTGGACAACTCGGCCGTGCACCCCGAGAGCTACGAGTTGGTGAACCGGATGGCGAGCGATTTGCAGACCACGGCCAAGGCGCTCGTTGGCAACGCGACCCTCAGCGAGAAGCTGCGTCCGGAAGACTATGTGGATGAACGGTTTGGCATTCCTACGATCGTTGACATTATCTCCGAGCTCGGCAAGCCGGGGCGGGACCCACGCAGCGAGTTCCGCGCGGTCAAGTTCAATGACAGCATCAACAGCATGGCCGACCTCAAGCCCAACATGGTGCTGGAGGGGGTGATCACCAACGTGACGCACTTTGGCGCCTTTACCGACATCGGGGTGCACCAGGACGGGCTCATCCACGTCTCGCAACTGGCCAACGAGTACGTCAGTGACCCTAACGCGGTCGTCGCCGTTGGCGACGTCGTCAAGGTTAAGGTGCTTGAGGTGGATGTCGCCCGGAAGCGGATTTCTCTAACCCGCAAGTTCTCATGACGGACGCTCCGAGCAATCCGCCCCATATCTGGGTCGACGCCGACGCCTGCCCCGGCGCCATCAAGGAGATCCTCTTCCGCACGGCCCGCCGGCTCAAGCTGAAGCTAACCCTGGTCGCGAATCAGACGATGCGGGTCCCCCCTTCGGCGCTGTTCCAGCTGATCACCGTGCCCGACGGCGCCGACATTGCCGACGATCGGATCGTCGAACTGCTGTCGCCCGGCGATGTCGTGATCACGGCCGATGTCCCGCTGGCAGCCCGCGTCGTGGAGAAGGGGGCGGTAGCGATCGGGGTTCGCGGCGAGCTGTTTGACGACAACACGGTGCACGGCAGGCTAGCGTCGCGCGACTTGATGGAGCAGTTCCGCTCGGCGGGCGTCGACACCCGAGGGCCGAAGCCGCTCTCGCAGAAAGACATCCAAGCGTTCGCCAACCTGCTGGACCGAACGCTGACGCGCCGCCTCAACAAGAAGTGAGAACGCGCATCCGCCCCGGCGGCCAGCACGGCGCCCATGCGGTTACGGCGAGAGGAACCCCTCGCGTTCCGCGGCGATAATCTGCTCGTACTCTTTCAGCCGCTCCGGCTTGTTCAGGCGGCGGAGGTTCTCGGCCAGGATGACGTTGTCGGCCACCCGGAGGAACCGCTCGTACTGCACTCGTGTCTGCTGGGCGTCGGGCCGCGTCTGCAGCTCTTGCGTCTGCTGCAGGTGCCGCTCGTACTGAGGGTGGTTCTGCACGGCGTCGACAAACTCCTGCTGGCGTGTGGTGAGGAGCTCGATGCTCACCGGATTCAGGGTGTTGGCAAGTTCCGGCCAGCGTTCCAACAGGTCCGCGACGATCTTGCTCTTGGCGGCGGAGGGGCGCCGGCCGCGCCGGCGGCGGCGGTTGCTGCGGGCTTCCCGCCTAGCGTCGGCCAAGCGGCCCTCGCCTTCCAGCTCCAGCTTCTCCGACAGACCGGTGAGGAGGGCCCGCTGCACCGGCGAGGCGTGCTCTAGCACCACGCTGTACGGGGGTTCGTCTTGCAGCAAGTCGTTCGACCCGTCCCCGAACTCGCTCTGCTCGCTGAGGAACTCGCCAGAGGTCTTGATCGGCAGGTCGATCGTGTCGGCGCTAAGGATCGTGTAGGCGTGCGCCTCTTCGAGCGAGACGCGACCGTCGCGGTCGTAGTCGGGCGGCTCGATCGCCTCACCGAAGCGGTCTCTCCCCGCTACCGCGGCCCAGAAGTAGGTGCTGTACTCCACGTAGTCGCCCTCGTCGACGCTGGGCGTGCAGCCCGCCGCGGGGCGGTCGTGAACCGTGGCGTAGAAGCCAACCCGCCCCTGAGGCGACAACCCGTTGGATGGATCCCCTCCGCGGTACATCAGGTGAGAAAAACCACCCGTGTAGCACTGCACCATCACCATCACAACATCGACCCGCGGATCGAGGCGATCCAGCAGCCGGACGAACTGAGTCATCCGCAGGGCTGAGTTGCCCCACATCGCGATGGAAGTGTCGTACGCCCTACCCCGATCTCGGCTGCGGTGTCCGTGAGCGGTGACGTAGATGAACAGCTTGTCCCCCTCGGTCATCTGCGGCCCAAACTCGGCAAACCAGGCGTTGACATTCGCAGGCGTTGACGCGTTGCGGACGTTGGGCACCTGGTGGTTTCGGTACCCCAGGCCGAGGTCACGGGTGCTGCCGAAGAGCTCGGCCATTAGCCGGTTTGCCAGCGGGACTTGGCTGGGGTCGTGGACCTGGAGGTCCTTAGCCGAGCCGTGGCCGTCGGCAAAGAAGATGTCGTGTCGCTCGACGCCGCCCCCCTGCCCCGCCAGGACGCGTTGGAAGAAGAGCACGTTCTTCTCGAGCGAGGCCTGATTCCCTTCTGGGGCGTAGCCGCCGCCAATCGTGAGCACGAAGTTGCGTGCGTCGGCGAGCCGACAACCGAACAAGATGACCACCAACGCGGCAACCCTTGCCGTGCGGGGGAACAATAGGTGCAGCGTCATCAGGGTGAGCTGGGCTGAGCGGACGGGGAAGCGACCGAGGACGACGGGAGGACGCGACGAGGGGGGAAGCGACGAATGGACGAAGCGACGGCGATTCACCGAGGCGACAAAGCTTGCAGATAGAACCCCGCGACCGGCAATTGGCCTCGTGGACAAAGCCAATTTGCCTCGAAAAGACGCGGCTCTCAGCTCGCCTATCGCCCGCTCGCGGAACGAAGCCCGCGGTTGGAGCCCCCCTTAAGCGTGCCGGTGCGGCCTTGCCGCCTGATGCCTGGGCCCCAAACCCTTGGCGGATCAGAAATCTCCCAGAGTCCCGATTTCTTCGTGGAAAAGGGGCGCCCCGCGCGGTCCAATGGGGTGTTTGAGTCGATGAACCGCGGCTTCCGCCGGCGGGAGTGACAGCGCCGCGAGAATCGGCGGAATGCAAAACGGCCCTGAGTGCTCACCGCGAGCCGGCGGTGACTTTTGTCCCTCTGCTGTGCAAGAAGGGACAAGAGTCGCCTCTCGTCGCCCGCGTGAAACACCGTAACCCTTTCCTAGGAAAGCGGTTAACGCCAACTTGGATCGCCAGAGCGGCGGACTTTTGTCCCTATCATTGCGTAGCGCAAAACGGGACAAAACTCGCCGAGGCGAAAGTTGACGTGGCTGCGGCTTGGTTTAGCCCCGCCGCGAGGCGAACTGCTGCTGGATTTCCTCGAGCGGCACGCCCTTGGTTTCTGGCATGAGGGTCATCGCCCAGACGATCTGCAGCACCATCATCACAGCAAAGAACGCAAAGATGTACCCGGGCGCAAACGCGGCGGCGGCGACCGGGAAGGCCATGGTTACCAACGCGGCGAACACCCAGTGCGTGCCGGAGCCGACCGAGTTGCCGATCGCGCGGTGCTCGTTCGGGAAGATCTCTGAGATGAACACCCAGATCACGGCGCCCTGCCCTACCGCGTGCGAGGCAATGAAGGCAAAAATCCCTAGCAGCACCAGCCGCCCACCAGAACCGGCGGCCGCCGACGCCTGCTCGGCGAGCCGCTCGGCCGACGCCGCGAGGCCGATCGGGTTGTCGACGCCCGGCAGCCCGGCCGGGCCGGGGGCGTAGCGGGGGTTGCCGGTCGCGTCGGCGAGCTTGGTGCGGGCGGCGGTAGCGTCGTCGAGGACGTCCGGTTCGTCGGCCAAATCATCGACGAGGCGCTCGAAGGCCGGCTTCGACTCCAGGGCGACCGCTGCGACCTCGAACGAGGCGGCGTTGGCAAAGAACACCGCCGAGATCAGCGACAGCGAGGCAATGTAGCCAACCGAGCCAATCAATATCAGTCTCTTGCGGCCGAGGTGGTCGATCAGCCACAACCCGACCAGCGTGAACAACAGGTTGACCAGGCCGATGCCGGTAGACTGGATCATCGCCGCCTGCTCGCCCAGGCCGGTCATCCCCAAGATCCGCGGCGCAAAGTAGAGAATGGCGTTGATTCCAGAGAGCTGATTGAAAAACGCGATGGCGAACGCCAGCAGCATCGGCGTCAGCAGCCAGCCGGGCGCCTTCTGCGCCCCCGACTCCTCGGCCCTGGCGGCGGACGAGATCTCGGCAATCGCCGCCTCGATCTCCTCGGTTCCAGACTGGGGGTGGATCTCCGACAGGACGCGACGGGCCCCGTCGGTGTTGCCGCGGAAGCTGATCAGCCAGCGGGGGCTCTCCGGGATGCCAAACGTGAGCAGCGTGTAGATCAGTGCGGGGAGCGCCTCGATGCCGAGCATCCAACGCCAGGCGTTCTCGGAGAGGTTGGAACCAAGCAGGTAGTTGCTGAGGAAGGCGATCAGGATGCCGAACACGATATTGAATTGGAACATGCCGGTCAGCCGGCCGCGCCAGGCAGGCGGGGCGATCTCCGCGATGTAAAGCGGCGCCGCCACGGTCGAGATGCCGACGCCTACACCGCCGATGAACCGTGCAATCATGAACGAGTAGGGGCCGGTCGCCAGACCAGACCAGACCGCCGACACCAGGTACAGGACGCCGATCGAGCAGAGCGTCGCCTTGCGTCCTATGCGGTCGGTTGGCAGGCTGCCGGTCAGGGCGCCGAGCACGGTGCCCCACAGCGCCGCGCTGGTCGCGAGGCCGTGCATCACGTCGCTCATTGACCACAGCGACTGGATCGTCTGCTCGGCCCCCGAGATGACCACCGTGTCGAATCCGAACAGGAAACCGCCGAGCGCCGCAACTACCGCACTCCAGGCCAACCGCTTTGATGGAACCATCCGTCTACGCCTTCGATAAGCAATCGAGAAGAAACAGGGCCTAGTACGCGACCGTCATTGCGCAGGGATGACAGCGGTGCTCGACAACCAATCAGCGGAACAGTGTAGCAAGAATGCGAACGACGTGCTCCCATTACCGCAGCAGCCGCGTTGATCATTGCAATTGAAACCTTCCGGCTCATCTTGGACCTCGCCGAAGTGCTAGAATTCAGGCCTCGTCCAACTCGTCTCGCACACTCGAAAATAGCGTGAACAAGCAAATGCTCATCCGCCGACTACGCACGTCCTCCTGGCTGCTCGCCACTCTGCCGCTCGTCGCCCTCTCAGCCGCGACCTGTTCTGCCGACTCGCCGTGGGACCGCGCCGCGGAGCTGCTCCAGCAGATCCAGGCCCCCGAATTTCCCGACCGCACGTTCAACATCACTGACCACGCCGCCAAGACAGGCGGCGACAGCCGCGCCGCCATCCAGGAGGCAATCCAGGCGTGCCACGACGCCGGCGGCGGCCGGGTCGTCGTGCCGACCGGTGAGTGGCGTGTCGACGGGCCGCTGCACCTGCTGTCGAACGTTGACCTGCACCTAGAGCGCGGCGCGACCCTGCGGTTCAGCAACGACCCCAACGACTACCTGCCGCTGGTGCTGACCCGCTTCGAGGGGACCGAGCTGATGAACTTCTCGCCGCCGATCTACGCCTTCGAGCAGGAGAACATCGCCCTCACCGGCGAGGGCGTCATCGACGGCCAGGCGGACGACGACAGCTGGTGGGAGTGGAAGGGCAACGGCACCAAGGACGGCAACGACCTAATCGAGATGGCCGACCAGGGGGTTCCGGTCGCCGAGCGGCGGTTCGGCAAGGGGCGGAAGATGCGGGTCAATTTCGTGCAGCCCTACCGCTGCAAGCACGTGCTGATCGAGGGGATCACCGTCAACCGCTCGCCGATGTGGTGCCTGAACCCGGTGCTCTGCGAGGACGTGGTGGTCCGCGGCGTGCGGGTCGAGAGCCACGGCCCCAACAACGACGGCTGCAACCCCGAGTCGTGCAACCGGGTGCTGATCGAGGAGTGCTTCTTCAACACCGGCGACGACTGCATCGCCATCAAGTCGGGCCGCAACGCCGACGGCCGACGGCTGGCGACCCCCAGCCAGAACATCATCGTCCGCAACTGCACGATGCGGGACGGCCACGGCGGCGTGGTGCTCGGTAGCGAGATGTCCGGCGGGATCGAGAACGTGTATGTCGAGCACTGCCAGATGGACAGCCCCAACCTAGAGCGGGCGATCCGGCTCAAGTCGAACTCCCGCCGCGGCGGCTACCTCCGCAACCTCTACGTCCGCGACATCGAGGTCGGCGAGGTCTCCGATGCGGTGCTGCGGATCAACCTCCGCTATTTCAACGAGGAGGGCGAGTTCTTCCCCCAGGTCAGCGACGTGCTGCTCGAGCGGGTAACCAGCAAGAAGAGCAAGCACCCGCTCTACCTGATGGGGCTGCCGGAGAGCCCGATCCAGGGAGTCGTGCTGCGGGACTGCGACTTCCGCGGCGCCGCCAAGGCGAGCCTCGTCCAGGACGTCGCTGAGGTTAAACTGGAACGTGTCAACATCGGTGAGTAATAGCCGCCGCGAGCGTTTGCCATGTGCCCCCTGCTGGAGAACCGCGTGTTCGAGAACGAAATCGCCATCAATCAAATGCAGCTCGCCTACTTCGACCGCATCGTAGCGGGCCTGCCCGCCGAACGACATTTCCACGCCGCCCCCGGCCACGGCCACTCGCCGGCGTGGGTCATTGGTCACTTGGCGATCGTGGGCGAGATGGGCTGCTCGATGATCGGTGGATCGCTGACCCACCCCGCCTGGCTGCAGGCCTTCGGCCCCGGTTCACCGCCGTTGGTCGAGGCGTCAGACGAGTACGCCCTCGATCAGCTTGCGCCGGTCGTGCGGAGCTCGTACCCGGAGTTTCAGCGGCTAGCGGCCGCGGCCGACCCCGGGCGTTTGGCGCAGCCGCACGGCGTGGACCTGTTCGACGGCACGCCGATCCAGACCGTGTCGCACTGCGTGTCGGTGCTGCTGACCAACCACTTTGCGTTCCACTTGTCGCAGCTCTCGAGCTGCCGCCGCTCGGCCGGTGGGGCGCCGCTGTTCTAGCCGCGGCGACGCGCACCGACAACGATCGAAGAAAGGAGCAGCAACACACCCGCGGCCGGCTCGGGCGCCGCCGCGTAGCCGCTGGCGGCGGCCTGCACCGCGCCGAAGTTGGCCCGCCAGATTTCGTAGTCTTGGTGGTCGTAGAGCACGCCGAAGCCGGTCCGCCAGACGCTGTAGTCCGCCGAGTCGACACGGCCGTCCTGGTTGAAATCGCCGGCGAGCAGGGGCGGCGGCAGGAGGTAGTCAACGACAACCGGCAGATGGTCGCTCGCCATCCGCAGCGCCGCCAGCACCTCAGGCGAGGCGCCCGTTCCGGTCGTGATGTCTCCGCTCAGCTGGTGGGTACCGTTGTTGCCGAATGTGCGGTAGCTGCCGGGCCAGTAGTCCAGGCCCACCTCGTCGAGCAGCTCCCCGGTGACCAGCTGGAAGTCGAACCGGTCGTCGACGCCACCGGTGACCTGCCCTCCGAACAGCGAGGTCGTGGTCGGGCTCTGCGTGTGCACCACCTTGAAAGCCGGGTCGTCGTGCCAGTCGCCCGCCGCGTCGACCGGGTCGAACACCTGGCCCGGGCCCGATGAAAGCAAGGTCTGGTAGGCCGGCTCGGCGCTGTCGTAGAGGTTGAAGTCGCCCGTCAGAATCGCCGCGACGCCTTCGCCCAGCGCGTCGAGGTCCTGACGCACCGCCCGGGCCTCGACGTCGCGACGCGCCTCGTTGGACGAGCCGCTGGAGGCCTTGTAGTGGTTGCTGTAGAGGTAGAACTCGGCGTCGGCGCCGTACCCGTCGGGCACAAGCTGGTAGCGGAGCGTCGACCGCGCCTGGGCGCTGGTGTTGACCTCGCCGAAGGCGACCGCCCCGAGCAGGTCGATCGTCTGGGTGTTGTAGATGAGACCCGGCAGCCCTCCCCCCGCGGTCACCGCGTCGATCGGCGTCGGCGCCGCGGCGTACACCCCGGCGCCGTAGAGGTGGTTGAGCAACGCCAAGATCGTGTTGGTCTCGCTGCCCGACTGCTCTTGCAGCGACAGCACATCCAGCGGCTTGGCAAAACCGTTGACCTCCTCGATGCCAATCGCGGACAGCACCTCCGACATCCCGTCGCGGGCTCCGCCGTTCGTGTTCCAGGTCGCGATGCGCAGTTGCGCAAGCAGGCTCGTCGGCGCGAGCAGCAGCAAAAGCACTACACGAATGGGGAGGGGCATCGTACGCGGGGCTTCCGTGACCAACAGCAAACCGGCATCCTAGATTGGCTACGCAGTTTGGACGAGCGTTCGGTCGGCGGTTACCCGACTGCCTGCGGACAAACGCGCGCGCGGTGGCGGATTGCTTCATCGGTTGCGCGCAAGCTTGCGGCTCGCCACTTACCGCGGTGCGCTAAACCGATCCGCAACGCCGGCCGAGCGCGCCCCGTCGTCGCTAAGGTTGACCTGCTCTTCTGCGTAGAACCGAGTGGTCTCTTCGGCCGCGAGCTTGATGTCGAGGTCCTGGCAGAGCACCTCGGCGCGGAAGATGTGGGCGCCGGGGCGGGTCGCCTTGGCGTGGATCATCAGCACCAACTCGCTGCCAATTGTCAGGCTGTCGATTGTGCGGACCGCGACGCGCCCGTCGGCGATGCTCGCCTCGGCGCCCTCGACGCGGTAGGGCTCGATCCCTTCGGAGAACAACCCAACCACCTTCACCTTCTGGGCCGAGTTGGACCCGCGGTTGCGGACCCGAACCTCGTAGACCACTTCGCCGCCTACCGGCAGTGGGCCCTTGGGGTCGCGGATCTCGAGCTTCAGGTCGGCCAGGGCAATCACCTCGGTGGTGGCGGTGGTCGTCGCCGAAGCCCGGCGGTCGGCGTCGGCGGCGCCCATGGCGAACTCGTTCACGCCGGGTTGGCTGATCACGCCCTGCAGCTCCATGTAATAGTCGTCGCCCGGCCGCAGGGAGCCGACGCCCCACCGCAGCTGGCGGCCGGTCGTGTCGACACGGCCGTTGCCGCTAGCCTTGGACACCTCGAAACCGGCCGGCAGGTTGACGCGGAACTCCACGCCGTCGGCGGTCGCCGTGCCCGGGTTGCGGACCCGGAAGTAGTAGGTCGCCGAGGCGCCGGCGTACTTGCGGGCGGGACCCCGCCAGTCGACCTCGAGCTCCGGCTTGCGGCAGAAGATGCTCTTGCTCGCCTGCTCGTTCAGGTTCCCCATGGCAATCGCCTGGGCCTGCAGCTTGAGCTCGCCGGCCTCGGCGCCGGTCACCTTGAATTCAATTGTGCGTGATTCGTTCGGCAGCAGGTCGCCGATGGCCTCGGTCATCGCGCTGGCCGCGTCGCCCGGTGGCTGCACCCGCACGCGGACGTCCTCGGCGGGCCCGGTGCCGGGGTTCGACACGTGCAGTCGGAACACCTGCGGTGTGCCGAACAGCACCTCGTCCGGCCCGTCCAGCGAGACCGCCAGCTTCGGCTCCTGCACCTCGACCACCGTGCGCGAGCCGGTCGGGGCGTGCTTCCAGTTGACGCCCAGCTCAATTGGGCGGCCCTGACGGGCGACCAGCTTGAGGTCGAGGTGCTGGGTACGGCTCGGTTGCAGCTCGGCCATCTTCCACAACACCTTGGTCGCGCCGGCGTCGGTCGAGGGCGGCTCGACCAGGCCAACCGTGCTCCGCGAACCAACTACCTCGGCCCACTCTGGCACGGTGATGGTGGTCGCCAGTTGGTCGGCGGTCTCGTCGCCACGGTTGGCGATCGAAACCCGGTAGACCGCCTCGCGTCCGATGATTATCTGCTTGGGCCCCGACACCCGCGACACGATCTGCGGCATCCGCTGGCTCATAAGCAGGTCGGCGTCGCGGCTGTAGGTCGGCTCCGCGGTCACCGTGGGCGGCAGCATGGTGTTCTGGTTGGGCGTGCTCTGGTCCTGTTTAGTCTGGCTCGAAGCGGTCTGATTCCACTCCTGCTCCGGGGCCGCCGTGCGGGGCTCGATCGACTGCTCGACCGTGCCCTCGAAACGCCGCTTGGCGACCTCCTGCTCGAAGCCATCGCTCGCCCCGACGGCCGGAGCCGCCGCAGCCGAAGCGACCGAAGGAGTCGCGGCCTGCTGCTCCTCGCCAGCCTGGACGGGCAAGCCGCCGACCCGCGTTCTTGTTTCCGCCACTTCGCGGTCGGCGCCTACCCACTCGTCCTGCGGAGCGGCCTCGGCCACGGCGGGCTGAGCGGCGTTTTCGATCGCCGCCTCGGGCTCGTTCACGTCTGCCGCGGGTTCCGTAGCCGCCTGAGCGGCCAGGATTGCTTCGATGCTGTTGTCGGTTGTGGTCGTTTCGGGCTCGTAGGTCTGGGCGACTGCCGCTTCCGGAGTCGCCGCTACGGCTGTGGTCTCCTCGTTCAGCGGGGCCTCTGCCTGCTGATCCTCGCTCGCTACCGACTCGGCGGCCATGCTGCTGGCGACCGCGGCGGCGATCGACCTGGCAGTGGCGTCGTCGGCCCGTTCCCTGTTGCTGCCGCCGCCGAGGTAGGCGGCGCCGAGCAGCTCGCGGCGCAGGTCGGCCTCGTGGACCATGGCGGTCCCGCCGGCGGTGGCCTGGCCGACCGATGGCGGGGCGACGGCCGCCTCGTCCAGCGGAGCGACCCCCGCCGGCGACAGCACGCTGCCCGCCCGGGCGGTGCGGCTGCGTCCCAGCACCACCGGGTCGGCGGGGCCCTCGGGACGCGGGGCCAGGTTCTTGGATTCAGTCGGTGGGGTGGCCTGCGGCGCCGGGCTCGGTTCACGCGAGGCGACCCGCGGCTGCTGGCCCGTTTCACCGTTCGACTGCACACGCAGGTCGCGGATGATGCGTGACCGGGCGGACCCGGTGTCGGCGGTCGTCTGGCGACTCTCCGCGGTGTGACGCAGGTGCGCCGAAGTCGGTCGGCGGTTCGCCTGCCCTTCGGTGGTCGAACCCGCGAACATGTCGCCCGGCAGCAGGTCGCTCGGGTTGAGCCGCGGCATCCGGCTGGCAAAGCGCGACCGGCCCGTGTCGGGCTCGGCTGACCCCGCCCGGCGATTCGCGGCCGAGGCCTCGATCGCGGCGCGGGGGTCTTGCTGCTCTTGGTCGTCGCTGCCCCAGCCCAGCCGCAGCGAAGCAAGCCGCTGCGCGAACGAAGGCTTCGAGTCTTCCTGGGCCAGCGCGGAAGGCGCGGAGCTCAGGGTGATGGCTATCAGGAGAGCGAGGGGGGTGATGTGCCGCATTTTCGGTCGCATCCTTGCGTTGCATTCGCCGCGTATCCGGCGGCTGCTAGCGTTCCCCCCACAGGTGCTCGCAGCCGCAGCGTGACGGTACATTCCGCCCGCTATCCACGGAGTATCGACGCCGGCGTCCTTGCCGGTTAACCAAACCTGGGATTTTTTTCCGGTTATCCCGAGTCGGCATCGCAGGCAAGGTGCGCAGCCGCCTACTGTCGACTGCGTTGCTAGCACTCAACCCACAGGCCTCGGCAACGCTCGCCTAGTGGCTGCAGATACTCGCCTCGCTCGACGTAACGATCTCGAACCCGAGGTCCTTGATCATTGCGTAGTCGGCGTCAGGCGCCTGGCCCTTGGTAGTCAGGTAATCGCCGACGAAGATCGAGTTTGCCGCGTAAAGCCCCAGCGGCTGCAGACTCCGCAGGTGCAGCTCGCGGCCGCCGGCAATACGGATCTCGCGGTCGGGGCAGACCAGGCGGAACATCGCCAGGGTCTTCAGGCAGTACTGCGGCGTGACGTGCTCGGGGACCTCCAGCTCGACCCCCTCGATCGGAATCAGGAAGTTGACCGGGATCGAGTGCACGCCGAGCTCACGCAGCTCAATCGCCATCCCGACCAGGTCCTCGTTCGACTCGCCCATGCCGACGATGCCGCCAGAGCACATCTCGAGGCCCGCCTCGCGGACCGCCTTGAGCGTGTCGACGCGGTCGGCGAACGTGTGCGTGGTGCAGATCTTGTCGTAGTGCTCCTCGCCCGTGTTCAGGTTGTGGTTCACCCGGTCGACGCCGCAAGCCTTGAGCCGCTGGGCCTGCTCGTCGGTCAGCAGGCCCAGGCAAGCGCAGATGTGCAGGCCGTACTTCTCCTTGATCTCGGGGACGATCGTCTCGACCGCCTTCATCTCCCGCTCGTTGGGGCCGCGGGCAGAGATCACGATGCAGTACGTGCGGGCGTCGCGTTCCTTAGCGACCCGGGCGCCGTCCAGCAGCTTCTCGCGGTTGAGGATGTTGTACTTGGGGATCTCGGCCTCGCTCTCCTTGGACTGCGAGCAGTAGCTGCAGTCCTCCGGGCACAGGCCGCTCTTGGCGTTCATCAGCAGGTACAGCTGCACCTGGTTGCCAAAATAGTGGCGCCGCACCCGGTACGCCGCGTCCAGCAGGCTCAGCAGCTCGCTGTCGGGACACGTCAGGACCTCGGCGGCCTGCTCGGCGGTCAGCGGATTTCCGGCCAACACCTGGTCAGCAAACGACTGCCAGCGGCCCCCCTCAATGGTTCCGTTGGTCGAAGGGCAATCAAGCGTTTCGGACATCTCAGCTCCGTGGTTCATACCGGGTTAGCCCAACATTATCCCGAGCCCTACCGCCCGCTGGCAAGACCCAACCGCCGCCGTCCTCCCGCAACGACTTCTGACTACTTTTGTCCCCAATTCCGACATCCGTTTGTAGGGACAAAAGTCGGCTGCCATTTCGTCCGCCGGGGGCGGTTTCAGTCTGACATAGCAGTGTCTGCGGTTTTTCACTTCGCGTGAGACAATCGACTTTTGCCCCTTTCTGCTCGTTCGATGGGACAAAACTGCCGCCCAGCGACTGACTTCCAGGCAGCGGGCTCCTGAGCAAGCCCTGTGGTGGCGCCACCGACGTCGATTTCGCAGCGCCGTAGCGGCCGAGCTCACGGCCCACTGCGGGCTCCAAGAATCCAGCGTGCCCCTATTGGACCACCCCGGGGGGCTCTTTTCAGTAAGGAAACGGGGCAGCAGGCGAGAAACGCCTGGTCGCCGACTCCCGCCGGGGCGGCGGTTGAAGTAGCCCTCCGCGGCCTGGTGCGTCACAATGGAGACTCACACCGCCTCTATTGATAACCCTATGCACCACTTTGTCCGCGTCGGCCTGCACGGAGATGTCGGCCGCTTCCGCTCGACCGACAGCGCCCGCTACCAGCGGGGGCGGCGGGTGATCGTACGCACCAGCCGCGGGCTAGAGACCGGCGAGGTGCTGAGCGTCGCCGAGTCGGCAGAGAGCCAACCCGACGGCGACCTGCTGCGGGCGATGACCAGCCAGGACCACCTGCTGGCCGAGCGGCTCGAGCAACGCCGCGGCGAGGCCTACGACGCCTGCGTCCGGCTGCTGGCCGAGCGGCGCCTGCAGGCCGTGCTGATGGACGTCGAGCACCTGTTCGACGGCCAGGGACTGTACTTCCACTTCCTGGGCGATGTGCCCCCCGAGGTCGAGGCCCTCACCGCCGAGCTCTCGGAGGCCTACGAGGCCAAGGCCCAGATCGGCCGCTTCGCCGAAACCCTGTCGG
Organism: Posidoniimonas polymericola; assembly: GCF_007859935.1. Classification (NCBI taxonomy): domain Bacteria; kingdom Pseudomonadati; phylum Planctomycetota; class Planctomycetia; order Pirellulales; family Lacipirellulaceae; genus Posidoniimonas; species Posidoniimonas polymericola. The sequence goes on from NZ_SJPO01000014.1 coordinate 99,858, forward strand.
AGGGCTGCGGCCCCGGCTGCGGCACCGAAGAAGCCAAGGGCCAAGGCGGCTGCGACTCGTGCGCGGGGTGTGCGGTGGCGAGTGCTTGTAAGAAGTAGAATGGGGACGGACGGAATCGCCGGTAGGTTGCGGCCCAGCCGCCGTGTTTCTGACCTGAATGCGAGTTCTCCGTGCGTTACTCATGGCGAAGTGCGTTGCTCCTCATGACCGCCGCTTCATTGGTGGCAGCCGCGGTTGCAACACTGCCCGAGGAAACTCTGGGCAAGTTACTAGCGAGTATTCTCATAGTCCTCCCGATCCTGAGCTCTACCGCAATTGCAGTCGCCATCTATCCACGCCTTGACGGTCTCGTTCGCCGAACAACCGTCGCATGTGCACTAGGAATGGCTTGCGTGATCGCCCTCGGATTGACAATCACTCACCGGCCGCCAGACGGCTACGCTGTGCTTGGGCTTCTTGGAGTGGTGGGAGTTTGGATTCCGCAACTTGGACTTGTTGCCCTTCTGGCGTGGGTCCGCCGGGATCAGTTGATAGAACAAGAACGCGACGAAACATAACAGGTCAACGTGCGACGCTAGTGGTTCCAAGGACTTACATGCTCTCATTGGCCAACGGCCAATCCCACCGTAGCCTAGGGCAACGCCCTAGGATGGGATACCCGGCAGAGTCCGTTGGCTGAAGGCCAACCTCAACCCACGGGCAACATTGAGATTGGCCTTCAGCCAATGGGCCTGGATTTCGCCCACGCAGCTAGGGCGTTGCCCCAGGCTACGGTGAGGTTGGGCGTTGCCCAACGACACACTTGGCGCTGCAATCCTCTAGGCGTTCGCCATCGCTGCCCCGGGACGACGTCATCAAATAGCTCCCTAACCGTCCTCAATTTGCTCTGCTGCGTGTGGCATCTCGCCCAGAAACCGGCTTGCTTGCATTGGCGACCGGCAAAGCGCAAGATCCATGCGGCCGGCCGTCTGCCGTGTCGCCACGGCCCGCCAGTTTTGCCTGCCTCTTTGGTTCCTACCTCTTGGAGAACGCTAATGCGTTACCTTCTACGCTCCTTTGCTGCGCTCGTCTGCGTGGCTGCTGCGGCTACCTCTTCCGCCACCCCGACGCTGCAGTTTGCCAACGACACCGGCTCCAGCGTGACGCTGCAGGTCGTAACCGATGACTCTAGCTCGATCGGCGCCGAAGTCGCCATCGAGATCAATGCCGGCCCCACCCTGGAATTGACCGGCGCGACGGTGAACACGGCGTTCTGGGACTACGCCAACCCAGGCGATAATCCTTTCATTCCAGGCGCACCGGTTGGCGGCGACTCCTTCGGTCTGTGGACGGACTTTGCACTCGGTCAGGTCTTCGCCGCTTTTGGCTCCGGGTTCAACCCGATGGGCGTGCATGACTTCATCACCATCGACTACACCGGGTCGGGCTCGCTCATGGCCGAGGGTTTCCTCGCACAAAACGGGGTCCTCGGGGCCATTCAAACCGCGAATGTCGACCTCGTCGGCGTCCCCGAACCGGCCGCCCTGGCACTGGGCCTGCTGCCATTCGTCGCGCTCGCCGGGCGTCGCAACCGCCGCTAGGGAAGCAACCGCTCGCAGAACCTAGTTCGTTACCTCCACAGCCCAAGGGCCGCGCACGGCGTAGCCTCTGGGCTTTTTTCGTGCTTCGCACTCGCTGCTGCCGAACGGTCGCCCGTGGTAGAGTAGCGGCATCATGCCCAACGAAATCATCACGCCTGTCCCGCCCGGATCCGACCTGTACGCGCTCGCCCTCCGGCTGCGGCGGGAGGTGTTCGTGCACGAGCAGCAGGTGCCGGCCGAGCTGGAGTACGACCATCACGACCTCACTGCGCGGCACTTCGTCTCGCTGGTCGAGGGCGATGTGGTCGCCACGCTGCGGGTGATCCTGCTCGACGAGCACGACAAGATCTCCCGGTTCGCGGTGCGGCGGTCGTTCCGCGGCCGCGGCGTCGGCCGGCGGCTGCTCGAGCACGTGATCGCGATGCTGGCGGCCGAGGGCCGCACGCGGCAGTCCCTCGAGGCGCAGGTCTCGGCGATTGGCTTCTACGAGCGGCTCGGCTTCACGGCCTACGGCGAGGTCTACCAGGACGCCGGGATCGACCACCGGCGGATGGTGAACTACCCGCGTGAGGAAAGATGACCTATCTATTTGACGTGTGCCCGCGATTGCCCGGCCGGAGTGGCCTCGCAAGCCCTAGAAGATCAATTCAATGCCTGTATCCGCAGTGTTGACTTTCCAGAGTGGGGAGACGCCCGGTCACGACGCGCCTCGGTCGGTCGATCCAGGAGGCAAGTACACCTTCGGGGACAACTTTCCCAAGATGATCGACCAACTTGATGAGTCAGCCCGCCAGCTAGGCGTCCCGGAGCCCAGCTCGTTCATCTGGTACAACCCCTTACTTTCAGAGGGAGAACTCAACAAACTCACTAGCGAGGAATTCAAGACCCTCGAGGCAAAGTGCAATGCGACCGCGTTCTGGGCTCCCATGGAGAAAGGTATCGCCACGTTCAAAGCGTTGGTGGATAAGTACCCGCTCTATTCCTACCTCAACGAGGAAGACGGCACTCGATACTTTATTGCCTTTGAGGTCGCTTGCTACCACGCCGTTCTTGTCGAGGCAGCCGAGAATGGCGAGACCGGCTTCCACCTGGAGATCTACTAGCTACGAAGAGGTTGGACCTCGCCCAACATCGGTTCGGCAGCTACGCTACTCACCCAGGTCGCCGAGCGCGGCCAGGTACTCGCTCATCTCGCCGGCGGCGTGGGCGTCGCCCTGGGCGCGGGCGGCCTCGATGCCGTCGCGGAGGTAGGCGCGGGCGTCGTTGATGCGGCCGAGCTTGGTCAGCTGCTGGCCCGCCATGAAGAACGCCGCGACATAGGGCGGGTCGTCCTTGGTCAGCTCGTCGAGCTTGGCGAGGCTGGCGTCGTGCTCATCGGCGTTGTCCAGCTCCATCGCCAGGCTGTACCGCAGGAAGGTGTCGGTCGGGTCGTCGGCGAGCATCGCCTCGATCTTTTCGCGTCGCGTAGTCATGTCGCAGCAGGCTGGGCAAGGTAGGATTGAGGGCGACCCGCAGGGCCGGCTTGCCGTCGGGGCGGCCAAGTGGGATTGTACACCGGTCCGAGCCAAGGTTCGACGCCTCCCCACCGCAAGTCTCCCGCCCCTACCTGCATGCCCGACCACGTCCTTACCGACCTCTTGATCATCGTCACGGCGGGCCTGGCGGCCAATATCGTCTGCCAGCGGATTGGCGTGTCGACCATCCTCGGCTACCTGATCGCCGGGGTAGTACTCGGCAAGGCCGTGCTCGGCTGGGTCGCCGACGACGCCCACGAGATCGAGACCCTCAGCGAGGCGGGCGTGTTCCTGCTGCTGTTCACGGTCGGCATCGAGTTCTCGATCGACGAGCTGAAGCCACTCGCCTGGCGGCTGCCGGTCGGGGGGAGCGTGCAGATGCTGCTGGTCGCTTTCCCGGTGGCCGTGTTCTGTTATTGGGCCGGGCTGTCGGCCGCCGCGTCGCTGCTGGTGGGCGCCGCCCTGGCGTTCAGCTCGACCGTGGTGGTGTTCAAGGCCCTCGGCGAGCTCGGCCAGTCGTCCACACCGCACGGACGCCGGGCGATCGGCGTCTTGCTGTTCCAGGACATGGCGCTGGTGCCGCTGCTGCTGGTCGTGCCGCTGCTGCAGGGCGAGGCCGCGCCGGGCTGGCGGGAGCTGACGGAGCTCGCGCTAGCGACCGTGGCGTTCATCGGCGCAGTGGCGCTCGCACGGATCGTGATCAACGGCTACCTGGCGCCGGCGCTGTCGGCGCTGCGGAGCCCCGACCTGATGGTGCTGCTGGCGGTGGTTGCGCTCGGCGGGATGTCGCTGTTCGCCCACCGGCTGCACCTGCCGGCGGCCCTCGGGGCGTTCGCGGCGGGTCTGCTGTTCGGCGGCAACCGCTGGAGCGCCCAGGTCGACTCGCTGGTGCTGCCCTTCCGCGAGACTTTCTCCGCGGTCTTCTTTATCAGCCTTGGGCTGCTGCTCAAGCCGGACCTCAACCCGATGATCGTCGGGCCGATGCTGCTGGCGTTAATCGCCATCAAGATGCTGGCGGCGACCGCGGCGATGTGGATCACCGGTTTGCGACCCCGCGCCGCGCTCGGCATGGGGCTGGGCCTGGCGCACGTTGGCGAGTTCGCGTTTTTCCTAGGGCGTATCGCCATGGAGTCGGGCGTGCTGACGCGGGAGGAATACCAGCGGATGGCGGCCGTGGCGCTCGGCTCGCTGCTGATCACGCCGCTGCTCCTGCGGGTCGGCCTCAAGTGGACCGACGGCCGCGGCGAGAACGTCGACGAGGCCCCGAGGACCGAGCTAGCCAAGCCCCACATGGCGGTGGTGATCGGAGTCGGCCCGGTCGGCAAGCAGGTCGCCAGCTTCTTGGAGACCCGCGGCGTTGAGGTCACGATGGTCGACCGCAGCCCGGTCAACCTGTACCCATTCAGCCAGCTCGGCTTCACCACCGCCGCAGGCGACGCCACCCACGTCGACGTCCTACGCGCGGCCCACGTCCCCGACGCCGGCATGGTGGTGGTGTGCGTGCCCACTGACTCCGACGCGCTGCAGATCGTCAGCACGGTGCGCCGCCTAAACGCGGCCGCCAACGTCGTGGTGCGGTGCCGCTACCAGAGCAACGCCGAAGGGATCAGCCGAGCCGGCGCGGCGCTCGTGGTAAGCGAAGAGCGGATGACCTACGAGCGGCTGGTGGCGGAACTCGAGGGGCGGCTGAGCGAGTGATCAGAAAAAAGTTAAGACTTCGTGCACATAAAGATCTCTTTGGTCGACGGGTAAGCAAGCCCATAGCGTAGCGTCTCTTCTTCGGGCATGCCGTCGACACTTAACACTTCAACTTCAAACCCGGTGTCCCTTAGGCGATTGGCAATGTCGAGCCCAAATAGCCTGACATGGTCTTCCTGCTTGAAGTGCTTGAGCCGATCAGCAGGGGTAGTTACCCGAGGATCTTCGAAGGTCTTTTCTCCGTAGATCGGGACCATCACCAACGTCAATCCGCGAGGTCGAGATACGCGGAACAGCTCTGACATTGCCAAGCGATCGTCCTCAATGTGTTCGAGAACGTGCGAACACCAGATGAGGGAAAAGAGATTGTCCTCCAGCTCGAGATTTGTAATGTCCATGAGACGCATCGCTTCGGGTGACATTAAATCAACGCTGAGGTACTTACCCGAGATCGATCGGAGCCAAGGCTCGATAAAACTCTCTGGAGCGAAATGTAGCGTGCTGTCGGCGTGCCCCGGCAGTTTCTCTTTGAGTGCGTAGTGGGCAAACCGGTGCCGCTCGGAAGATCCACACGACGGACAAATGCAGCTCTCAGCAGGCTTATTCGGAAAGGAACGCCGAATAAACGCGTGACCTGTCCAACCGCAAATTGGGCATTCCTTGCTCGAGCCCATGGATAAGTACGCTATCCTGATTGGCTTTAGAAAACCTGACAACACTCGCTTCAGTTTTCGCTGCACTCTGAGCCTCCGCGTACCTGTAGTCACCGTGCGTAAGAGATCCATTCTAACATCGACTGTCTTTGACAGGCGATGAAAATATTGCGGGCCGAGGGACCATCACTCCCCGCCGCGGTACACCTGCTGCCCCAGCACATTCCGGCGCGAGCTCAGCGCCGCGTCGGCGTCAGTCTCTGAGAGGATGACCATCATCATCTGCAATTTGGCGTCGGTGTCGTCGGCGTAGTGGACGATCAGGGCCTCGGGCGTCATCGGTGGCTTCGGGCTGCCCCACTCGGGCAGGCGTTGGTGGCTGATGATGATGTGCTCGAGCCGCAGCATGCTCTCGGCGTCGGGCGCCTCCTGGCCGTCGCGTTCCATGGCGGCGGCCGCCTCGCGGATCATGTCACGGCCCTGCAGGATGTGGCCGACCAGTGAGCCGGCGGCCGTGTACTCGGCGCCAACCGGCGAGGTCCGCAGCTCGCGGAGCTTGCCGATGTCGTGCAGGATGGCGCCGGCGGCCACCATGCCAACGTCCAGCGGCGGCGTCATGTCGGGGTAGATGTCGGCGTACCGCTCGGCCAGCAGGAGGGCGTTGGTCGCCACGTTGCGGACGTGCTCCAGGTAGCCGCCGGCGAACGCGTGGTGGTTGCGGCTGGCGGCCGGCCAAACCAAGAGGTCGTCGCGGTGCTCGTCGAGCAAGCCGAGGACGAGCGTCTGCAGCGGCCCCTCGGCGATCTTCTCCTCGGCCATCGCGCGGAGGTCGGCGAACATCTCCTCGAAGTCGAAACGCGACCGCGGCTGGCACATGGTCGGGTCGAAGCCGTCGGCCTGGTCGGTCTCCTCGACCGGGCGGATCAGGCGGATGTCGAGCTGCGGGCCGTAGGTGGTCTCGTGGTACAGGGCGCGGAGCTTGTAGAACCCGCCGACCTGCCACTCGGTGTTGCACTTCTGGGCGTGCGGGGCGTCGCTCCAGATGGGGAAGCTCACCTGCCGCCCGGCATCCTGGAAGGTCACCCGCCAGTAGGGCTTGCCGTCCTTGGTGGTGAGCTGGGTCTTCTCGGCCAGCAGGGCGAAAAAGTCGGCCTCCTGGCCGTTGGTCAGCTCGCCCAGCGGGGTGATGGGCGAAGATTCACCGGACTTGTCGAATAGCTCTGCCAACGCTCTGCGATCCTTAGCGTGAATGTTGAACCGCCAAGACGCCAAGACGCCAAGGCTCGGGAGGATAGTCTAACGGAGTCGGCGGCCGGTAGGCGAGCGCCGCCCACCCAAACCAAGTGCCAAACGCTCGCTAGCGTCGTTCTTGGCGACTTGGCGACTTGGCGGTTTAGGACTCCGCCCGCGCCGCCAGCTCGGCCCGCCGCTCGGCGACCATGGCGTCGAGCATCCCCTGCAGCGATTCGGCGGTCTTAGTCATGGCCGGGTCCTGGGCGGCGGAGCGGTCCCGCTCGGTGTCGACTTCGATCGCGTCGCCGACCTGGATGACGCAGTGCAGCGGGCCGTGGTACTTCGACTCGTCGGTGAAGTCCTCCTCCATCCGCTCGATGGTCTCGAGCAGCCGCTCGGGCAGATCGTGGCCGCCGCCGATGTAGCCCTGGGGGTAGTGGGCCAGCTGCTGCAGGTAGTAGCACTCGGCCAGGTCACGCCACCGCTCGGAGCGTTCTTCCGGGGTCACCTTGCCGGCGATCATGTCGGGCAAGATCACGGAGCGGAGCGCCTTGACGCGGCCGACCACGCCCTTCTCCTTGCCGACGGTGCCCCATTTCTCTTCAAGCTTCTCGAGCACCTCCTGCATCAGCCGGTCGGCCCGCTCGTGCGGGTCGCCCTCGCGGGCGGCGCCGAGGTACTCGATCTCCTTGGCGGCCAGGATCGCGCGGCCGAGTTTGCCCAGCCGCTGCGTGAGCGTCAGGTGCGTTTGCGGCTGCCAGCTGAAGCGGTGCTCGAGCGCGTCGAGGTCGGGACCGATCGTGGCCTCAACGTCGCCGTCGAAGTAGTAGCGGATTGCGACCGGGTGGATCACCACCGGCGGGCGTCCCTGCTTCTGGCGTTTCTTGGCCGCCTGCCGCGCGATAAACGCAGGCCCGTCCATGAGATCCATCACCAGGTCGCAGTGCCGGCTGACGGCGCCCTCGGGGAACATTACCAGCGGACGGCGGCCCTGCACGAGGATGTCGATGGCGAAGTTGACCGCCTGGCGGTCGTTCCCCTCACGGTAGACGCTGAATGCGCCCATCCGGCGGATCAGGAACCGCTCGAACTTGTTCTGCTCGAACAGGTGCCAGCTCGCCATCGCGAACAGCTGCGTGCCGGCCTCCTTCGAAAGCATGCCGAGCACCATTGGGTCGGACAGGCGGCTGTGGTTGGGCGCGACGATCACGCCCTTGCCCTCGTCGATCGAGGCCCGCAGTTTCTCGGCTCCGCGGACGTCGAACGAGGTAACCGAGAAGTTCTTTTCGAGGTAGCTGCGGAGCCAGAAGCGGATCGCCCAGCACCAGAAGCCGGACTCGACCGGCGGGACAAACTCGTACGGCTTTTCGAGGATGATATTCTGCATAGCGACGCGGGGCGGTATCGTGCGTGGGTGAGGGGCCGGCGGCGGCTGACTGCAAGCTTCGGCTAACCGTTACAGGCCCCCTCAGGATAACCAGCAGGGCGAGTTTGCCCCTAGGGGGCTTTTCGGCAGCTGGACCCGCCGGACACCGGCCGCCGATTGAAATAACCATGGCCCCCCGCAAGAAGAGCATCAAGCCGAAACGCCAAGCCGCCGCCGAAGAGGCGTCGCGGATGATCGAGGCGTTCGCCCGCTACCTGGCGAGCGAGTGCCACCTGTCGGCCAACACGGTGACTGCCTACCGGCGGGACATGCGGCGGTTCTTCGGCTGGCTCGCCGGGCGGCGGATCGAGAGCCTTAGCGTGTCGGACCTGTCCGACTACCCCCGCGCAATCACCGCGGAGGGGCTCGCGCCGGCCAGCGTCGCGCGGCATGTCGCCTCGCTGCGGATGTTCTTCCGCTACCTGCAGCTCGAGGGGCAACTCAACGACAACCAGGCCGAACTGCTCAATACCCAGAAGCTGTGGCAGCGGATGCCGACCGTGCTGTCCCCCAGTCAGATCGACAAGCTGCTGTCGGCGCCGGTGCGGGGCGAGCCGCTCTGGCGGCGTGACCGGGCCCTCCTCGAGACCCTCTACGCCACCGGCTGCCGCGTGTCGGAGCTGTCGAACCTCTGCGGCCGCGACGTCCACCTTGAAGACGGCTTCTGCGTCTGCCACGGCAAGGGCGACAAGCAGCGGGTCGTGCCGCTGGGCGAGCAGGCGATCGCGATGCTGCGCGAGTACCTCGACAAGGAACGCCCCAAGCTGGCCGAGCGCCGCGACCCCCAGTCGGAATTCCTGTTCCTCTCGTCGCGCGGCCTGCGGCTTCAGCGCGAGCGGGTGTGGGAGCTCATCAAGAAGTACGCGGCGGTCGCCGGCGTCACGTCCGACCTCAGCCCGCACAGCCTGCGGCACAGCTTCGCGACCCACCTGGTCGGCGGCGGGGCCGACCTGCGGCAGGTGCAGGAGATGCTCGGGCACGCCAGCATCGCCACCACCCAGATCTACACGCACGTCGACCACTCGCGGCTCAAGAAGGTGCACGACACGTTCCACCCGCGCGCGTAACGCCTTGCCGACTTACTCGCCGAGGGCGGCGCGATCGACTGCCCGCTTTGCCACACGCTGAACATAATCGTTTGGGTCGTCCAGCGACTTCCGCAACGCCTCGACAACCGACGGAGCGTCCCCAGCGCGGTCGTCCAGCGCCAGGGCAGCATGGTGACGGACCCAGGGGTCGGGTGACTCGAGTCCTGCGAGCAGCGTTTTCAGAGCCGCCGGAGCAGCATGGTCGGGGTCGCGCAGCAAGGCCGCTGCAGCCGCGACGCGCACCACGCCGGCTGAATCCTCCAAAGTCGAAGCAAGGCGCCGCCGGGTCTCTGGCGTCAGCTCCGGTTGGAGCGGCAATTCGCCCACAACCTTGACCGCCCAGTAGCGTCGGACCGGGTCCTCCGCGGACAGCTCGGCTAGCGCGTCTGCTTCGCGCTCGGCGGGCGGCCGAGCAGGGGCAAGCATCTGCAGAACCGCCTGCAGGCTCTGGCGGGCGCTGGGGTTTTCGTAGATCTGCTGGCAGTCCCCCAGCTCGGCTTCCCGCTGACGCAGTATCGGCTCGGGGATCAGGCCGAGATCGCCCGTTGCGAGTTGCCACTCGCGCAGTTCGGCACGCGTGCGGGCCAGCACCTCCCGGTGCTCCAATGTGGGGTTGTCGGCTAGGTTGACCAGCTCGTGCGGGTCACGATGCAAGTCGTAGAGCTCCTCCGCCGGCTTGCGGACCGACATGTACAAGCGGCTCGCCTCGGGCAACTCGCCGGCGGCGGCAAGGCGCCGGAGTTCCTTCATCGTGGCGTTGCGTTCCCCGTAGCCGATCCACTGGGTGTAGGGCTCCCAGGGCATGAAATTGCGGATGTACCGGTAGCGTTGGTTGCGGACCGAGCGGATCAGGTCGTTGCGTTCGTCCATCCGATCGCGGGTGCTAACGGCGTACTCGCGCGGCGGCTCGAGGTCGGCGCCCAGGAACGCCCTGCCCTGCAGGTAGGAAGGTAGCGGCGCGCCGGCCAGTTCGAGCACGGTCGGAGCGAGGTCGATAAAGCTGATGAGCTGATCGTCGACGGCGCCGCCGACTCCCTGGCCTGCCGGCCGCAGGGCAGGCGGAAGGTAGACAATCAGCGGGACCCGCACACCCGAGTCGTACGGCCAGCGCTTGTTGCGGGGCAGCCCGGCGCCGTGATCGGACCAGAAGAACACGATCGTGTCCTCCTCCAGGCCATCTTCCCGGAGTTGTTCCAACAGATCCGCGGCGTCGTAGTCTGCCTGAGTGATGTTCTCGAGGTAGTTGGCCCAGTCGCGGCGTACTGGCTTGGTGTCGGGGAGGTAGGGCGGCGGCATCAAGCGGTCAGGGTCCAGCCGGTCCGCAGCGGTCAAGTCTGGCGTGATACGGCGGCGCCCCTTGCCGCGCGGCCAGACCTTGCTCTCGTGCGTGTTGGTGAGGTTGAACACCGCAAAGAACGGCTGCCCCTCCGTCCGGTTCCGCCAATGGGCGTTCTTACTCGAATCGTCCCAAGGTTTGCCGGCGTCGATCAGGTTGTAATCCGTCTTGGAGTTGTTGGTGCAGTAGTAGCCCGCCTCCCGGAGGTGCTCGGGGAAGCAACGCACGCCTGAGGGAAGCGTGGTCCGGCACCGCATGTGGTGGGCGCCGATGGACGTCGGGTACACCCCGGTGATGATCGAGGACCGGTTGGTAGCGCAGACCGGGCACGTGGTGAAGGCTCTTGTGTACCGCACGCCTCGCGCGGCCAAGGCATCGAGCGTGGGGGTGTTGGCGTCTTCGCAGCCGTAGCAGCCGAGGTGCGGTCCAATGTCCTCCACGGATATCCAGAGGATGTTTGGGCGGGCGGGGCCAGCCGCCAAGGCGGTCGCGGCGACCAACAGGCACCAGCAGGCGCCAACAATCCGGAACATATCGCTGCGCCCTCTCAAGAATGCCTAATCTACGAACAAATTGTCGCCGGCGGCTACGGGCCGCGAACCCCCATGATCTCTTGCCGCCCGGGCGCCTGTCAAAGGACCGCCTCTGGCTCGCGGCGTTCCTCTCCAGGTGAGCGTCTGTAGCGCCAGCGTTGCTGCTTGCCGAAGGGCACGCCTCCCCCGGTGGTTCGCCGGAGCCTGCCGGCCCGCGAACGCTATCAATACGACGCGACCTTGCTGTTCTGTTTCCGGTAGGCGCTGGGCGGCACGCCGGTCACCTTCTTGAACGCGACCGAGAGGTAGTCGGCGTGGGCGAATCCGGCCCGCATCGCGATCGCCGCCAGCGGCAGGTCGGTCTCGCGGAGCAGCGCCTTCACCCGCTCGATGCGGATGCGGATGATCTCCTGGTGCGGCGTGCGGTGCAGCAGCTTGCGGAAGCGGTACTCGAGCGCCCGCCGCGAAAGTGGAACCGCTTTCAGGATGTCTGCAATAGCAATGCCCTCGCAGGCGTGCTCGCGGATGTAGCGTTCGGCGGCAATGATGTCCTCGTCGTCGATGGCGAAGATATCGCTCGAGCGGCGTTCGGCGATCCCGAGCGGCGGCATCCGGTAGACCTCCGAGGTCACCGCCTCGCCGTTCATTATCTGGTCGAGTAACTCGGCGGCCTTGTAGCCGGCGCCGTACGCGTCCGGGATGACGCTCGACAGCGGCGGCGTGCAGATCGAGCAGAGCCGCTCGTCGTTGTCGACGCCCACCACCGAGACCTGCTCCGGCACCGCGACCGCGATCTCGCGGCAGATATCGAGGATCTGCTGGCCGCGGAAGTCGTAGCACGCCATCACGCCGACCGGCTTCGACAGCTTTTTGAGCCACTTGCGGAGCCGGTCGCGTTCCTGGGTGGACGAGTAGTCGTCGTCGTGCACGGACTTGGCCATAAACAGGCTGCACTCCAGGCCGAGTTCCTTGCAGACCGCGGCGAACTGATCCTCGCGGGCGTTGGACCACAGGAAGGATCGGTCGCCGCAGAACGCCAGCGAGCGGAAACCGCGGCTCGCCAGGTGCCGCGCGCCCTGGTCGGCGATTTCTTTGTCGTCGGTCTCGACGCAGGGGATGTTTCCGATCAGCCGTGCGGCGCTGACGTCGACGGTCGGCACATTCAGCCGGCGGACCTTTTCGGCGACCGCCTCGTTCTCGATGCGGGCGATAATGCCATCGCCCTTCCACTCCCGGAGCCAGAGCGGCGGGCTTGCTCGCCGCTCGTGCTCTCCCATGTAGATCGACCACCGCGCGTGCTGCCGCTGGTAGGCGACAACCCCGTCCATCAGTCCTCGGGCGTAGGCGTTGGAGGTCTCGATGAGCAACGCCACCGAGCGACGCTTGAGCTTGACGGCCATGAGATTCCCTGAACACGGCGTAAGAAAGGTTAGCCTTGCGATTCGACCGCTCAGCGGCGGCCGCCCTGGGGCGGAACCGGGATCGGCAGAATTCCAGCCTTGGAAAGTCGTCGCGGCGCCTGACCGCCACTGCCCCGCTAGCCGCCAACCCGGGACCGTTGGCGACGGCACTTCTGCGTCGAAAAGCAATTCCTACCTGTCGAATGCCGCTTGCCCTAGCGGATTGGAAAGAAAAGAGGCGGACATGCAAACATTCGCCTGGAAAAGTACTATAACACATCTTCGAGCGGGCCAATTGCCTTTCTCGAGCCAGAAAGTGTGGGCTCCAGCGGCCAGGTCGATTTCACGCAAACCTTGCGTCTGGCCCGGCGACGTGATGGCGACCAGCCCCGACATCACGCTCGGGGTCTCCAGGGTAGCGATTGACTTAATGGCGATCATGGAGCGGCCGATGAGCCAGGGCACGAGGCGCCATCAGCTGGCGATGTACGTCGTGTACGAGAGCCCATTGCAGATGCTGACGGACAGCCCAACGCAGTACCGCCGCGAGCCGGAGTGTCTGGAGTTCCTCCGCGCCGTCCCCACCGTGTGCGACGACACGCGGGTGCTGCACGCCAAGCTGGGCGACTACGTGGCAGTCGTCCGCCGCAGCGGCGACGCGTGGTTCGTCGGGGCGATGACCGACTGATCGCCGCGGGACCTCTCGTTCCTCGGCCCGGGCGGGTACACTCTGGAGTCTTGGGCCGACAGTGTGAACGCCGACCAAAACGCTACCGACTACCAACGCCAGACACGCGCCGTCGCCGCGACCGACAGCCTGGACGTCCACCTCGCACCCGGCGGCGGCTGGGCCGGCTGGATCCGCCCGGCGCGCAACGACGAGGGGACCCATTTGAGCAGCAACCCGTTCGACCTAACTGGGAAGACCGCGATCGTCACCGGCGCGAGCCGCGGGCTCGGCCAAGAGTTCGGCCGCGCGCTCGCGCAGGCGGGCGCCGACCTGGTGATTACCAGCCGCAAGCGAGCGGACCTGGCTGATTTTCAGCAGGAGATCGAAGGCCTCGGGCGCAAGGTCACCGCGTTAGAGCTCGACGTCCGCGACCACGCCAGCATCCAGCAGATGGCCGCCGAGGCCGAACAAGCCTGCGGCGCGATCGACATCCTCGTCAACAACGCCGGCTGCAACGTCCGCAAGCCGGCCCTGGACGTCAGCTGGGACGACTGGAACCTGGTGCTCGACACCAACCTGCGGGGGACGTTCTTTGTCGCCCAGGCGGTCGGCAGGGGCATGGTTGAGCGCCGCTACGGCCGCGTGATCAACATCGGCTCAGTCACCTCGGTCGCCGGCTACGCCGGGTTGGGACCCTACTGTGCTAGCCGCGGCGGCGTGAAGCAACTCACCATGAGCCTAGCGGACGACTGGGGACCCCACGGTGTGACGGTCAACTGCCTGGCGCCCGGCTGGTTCCGCACCGAGCAGAACAAGGTGCTGTACGAGAACCAGGAGTGGCTCGAGTACCTGGTAGACCGCATCCCGCTCCGCCGCCCCGGCCAGCCGGGCGACCTCCGCGGCGCCGTGGTGTTCCTGGCGTCGGACGCGAGCGCGTACGTCACCGGCCAGACGCTGCTGGTCGACGGCGGCATCTCGACTGGGGCGACTCGCGCAACCGTGCCGGAAAAGAATGCTTAGCACGCAAAACCGCCCAGCACCGCATGTTTCGACAACGCACCCACCGAACCCGATGGCACCCATGCTCTGTACGCCCTCAATCTTGCTGCGGCAGTCCCTTGTTGCGACGATCGGACTGCTAAGCGTGTGCTTGCAGACTCCCTCCGCGCGGTCCGGCGAGCAGGTGGAGCTCACCGCTTACGTCGGCACCTACACCGGCCAGACAACCAGAGGCATCTACCGTCTGGACGTGGCGATTGACGGCGACCAGGTCGAGGGCGCCGCCGACTTAGTGGCAGAAACCGAGAACCCGTCCTATTTGACGCTGACGGCGGACCGCCAGCGTGTCTACGCGGTTGGCGAGATCACCGACTACCAGGGGAAACAGGCCGGCAAGCTGATTGCCTACCGGCGCGAGGACGACGGCCGCCTCGCCAAGCTCAACGAAGTCGCCGTGTGCGGGGGCGCGCCGTGCTATGTCTCGCTCGACCGGGACGAACGTTTTGCGTTGGTCGCGAACTACGCCGACGGGACTGTCTGTTCGCTGCCAATCCTCGCGTCGGGGGAGTTGGGAGCAGTCGCCTCTAGTCGGCAGCACGCTGGCAGCAGCGTCATCAAGAACCGGCAGCAGGGCCCGCACGCCCACTGCGTCGTCGCGGACCCGACCAACAGGTTCGTGCTGGCGACCGACCTTGGGGCCGACAAGATCTTCGTCTACCGGTTCGACGCCAAAACCGGCGAGCTCACTCCGCACGATCCGCCGGCGCTCGCGATGCCGCCCGGCTCGGGGCCGCGGCACCTAACCTTCCACCCCAACGGCAGGCTGGCGGTGGTCATTAACGAGCTGAACGGAACGCTCACCTCGATGAGCTGGGACGCCGACTCGGGCCGACTCGCGATTGTCGACTCCGAGAGCACCCTGCCACCGAATGTAAAGCAAAAGTCGTGCGCCGATGTCCACGTGCACCCCAACGGGCGTTTCGTTTACGGTTCGAACCGCGGCCACGACAGCATCGCCGTGTTCGCGATCGACGCGTCGACCGGCGAGCTCGATCCGGTCGACCACGTGCCCGCGCGGGTGAAGACTCCCCGCAACATCGCGCTCACGCCGTCGGGCGACTACCTGTTCGCCGGCGGGCAGTATTCGGGCGACATCAGCGTGTTTGCGGTTGACCCCGAGTCGGGTGGATTGGAGCCGGTCGGCGAGCTGTTTGCGGCGCCGACGCCGGTTTGCATCCGGTTCGCGGGGCGAGAATAACTGAGTTATTCACTCGCCTGGTCACCTGCCGGCCAACCTGACCGAGATAGTGCCGCTCGCTGAACGATCCCCCATCACGGGTGGTCGAGCCAGAGCCACGCCCCATAATAGGGCATCCTCGAAGCCAACCCTGCAGGCCAATGTGATGTACTTCTTGCCGCTCGCGCAGCAGACCCCATCTGAATCTCCCGGCGATGCGGCCGAGCTCGATACGCTCGAGATCCACGACCTGAACGACGCCACCCAGACGATCATCGCCAGCTTGTCGTCGATGCTTAACGACTTTTTGGCGCGTCTGCCGCTGATCGCCGCAGCGTTCTTGGTGATCGGCCTTACGTGGTTGGCGGCGGCCATCGCGGACCGGGTTACTCGCCGCACGCTGGCCCGGGTGCGGCTGCGCAGGAGCCTGAAGGACCTGGTCCGGCAGATTGTGTACGCGGCGGTGTGGGTCGTTGGCCTGCTGGTGGCCGCGGTGATTGTGTTCCCCGGAATGACGCCGTCGCGGGTGCTCACCGTGTTCGGCCTGAGCTCGATCGCGATTGGTTTCGCGTTCAAGGACATTGTCGAAAACTTCTTCGCCGGCGTGCTCATCCTCTGGCGGTTCCCGTTCGAGACCGGCGACTTTATCGAGTGCGACGGGATCGAAGGGGCGGTCGAGGAGACCACCATCCGCATGACCACGCTGCGGCAGGTCGACGGCCAGCTGATCGTGCTGCCCAACGCCCGGCTGTTCAAGTCGCCGGTGCGGGTCATGACCAGCCGCCGGGTGCGTCGCGCCCAGTTGATCTGCGGGGTCGACTACGGGACCGACCTGGCCGCCGCGCAGCAAGCACTTACTGAGGCGTTGACGCAGTGCGAGTTGGTTTCGAAGGACCCGCCGCCAGAGGTGTTCGCCCGCGAGTTTGGCGGGTCGAGCATCGACTTCGAGATCTGCTGGTGGAGCGGCTCGACGCCCAAGGAGCAGCGGGCAGCGCGTGACCAGGTGGTGCAGGCGATCAAGTCGCAGCTCGACAACGCGCGGATCGAGATCCCGTTCCCGCACCGCACGCTGACTTTCAAGGAGCCGCTGCGGCATGCTCCGTCCGAGGCCGACCAGGCATAGCGGTCCTGACGGCAGGCACCCGCGCTACCCCGCGGCGTCGTTGCTTGGGGTCACCTCGACCGCGGCCAGCTCGTCGTCGCGGATGCCGTAGTGGCTGAGCTGCACGGAGTACTCGCTGGCGAACCAGCGCTCCAGATCCGCCAACGGCGCCGCGTCGAACTCCGGCGCGACGCAGAGGGTCTTGCCGTCGGGCGCGGCGCACGGCTCGTAGTCGTCGATGATGACCTCGCCCCCCTTGATCACGTACCGCGGCAGGGCGAACATCTCCGCGGCGTTGTCGCTCGGCGTGTAGAGCGTGATGTCGGCGTCGGCGCCGACGTCGAGGCGGCCCTTGTTCGTCAGGCCGAGGATCCGCGCCGGGCTCGCCCGGGTGATAATCGCAATCTCCTGCAGCGTGTACTCGCGGTCGATCCCGGCCAGGCCGCAGCGGTCCCGCAGTTCGGGCGGGCACCCCGCCAAGACGGCGTTACGGTGGTCGCGATCCATCAGCAGTCGGATCAGTTCGGGGTAGGCGAGGAACGAGCCGCCGTTGGGGCTGTCGGTGCTGAGCGCCAGCCGCCACGGGTCGTCGATTAGCAGGTGCCACTCGAGGCCGACCGCCCACTGCAGGGCGTTGAACAGGTTCTTGTGCTTGTACTCCATCGGCAGCACGCCGCAGCCGGCCTCGACTTCGGTGTCGTGGCAGTACCAGCGGTCGCCGGTGGTCTTGTAGAGGTAGTGCCCGAGCGGCCCGTCGCCGGTCATGCTGGTCGTGGCGCCGAACAGCACCTGGCCAACGTCGACGGTTAGGTTGCCGTGGCTGTTAACATAGTCGACCAGCGGCTCGACGCGGCTGCAGAGTGTCCCCTCGTCCTCGCCGCCGCCGCCGTAGCTGTGGAACTGGATGTGGGTCAGGTGGGCGCGGCAGCCCTCCAGCGCCTGCATGCTAGCCAGCGTCGTCCGCCAGTTGCCCGGCATCCCCAGCTGGTTGCAGTGCAGGTGCACCGGGTGGGGCAGGCCGAGCTCGCCCGCCGCCTGGGCGACGCCGCGGATGATCTGCCGCGGCGTAACGCCGTAGTGCGGCAGCTTGTCTTCGAGCCCCTGCAGGGCGCCCTGCCCTGTTTGCTTCCAGACTTCGACCCCGCCGGGGTTGACCAGCTTGGGCGCGTACCCCTTGGTCGTCCCCAGTAGCCACGCCAGGTACGACCGGAGCCGCGCCGGGTCGCCCTGCTTGAGGCAGTCCATCACGTAGTGGTTGTTCCCGAGCAGGACGTAAAAGCCCTTGTCGATGCACGGCGTGTCGGCCAGCTCCAGGTGCGCGTGCCGCGCGGCGATCGGCGGCACGGCCGCGTCGAACGCCGTGGTGTACCCCAGCCCGGCGTACTTGTAGCCGGTGGTGAAGGTGCTCGGAACGCTCCCGAGCGTACCGCTCCGGAAACCCTCTCGCCGGGCTAGCCGCTGGTCGGTTGCCCGTTTGTCGTCGCAGCGCAGCCGCCGGGCGGCGTTGACTTTGGGGCCGGCGATGTGACAGTGCATGTCCACCCCGCCCGGCATCGCCACCAGCCCCCGCGCGTCGATCACTCGGTCGGGCCTGACCGCCGGCTCTGACGGCGGTTGGATCACGCGGCCATTGTCGACCCACAGGTCGACAACCCGCCCGTCGATTCCGTTGACGGGGTCGTGCAGCGTGGCGCCGGAGATCTTAAGCATCGTCATGGAGGCAAACGTTTGTCGGCGGGCATTTTGATCGCTAGCCGGTAGTAACCCGAGCCGCTATCTTAGCCGGTTGTGCCCCTTGTCGCAGGAGTCCCTTATGAGTCGCACTCGCATCGACGCCGCAGTCGCCCGGATGAAATCGACCCGCGCGGTCCTGAAGTCGTTCCTCGCCGACCTGCAGCCGGACGAGTGGTTCTGGATGCCGCACGAAGGCGTGACCAACGTCGTGTGGCAGGTGGGGCACATCGCGGCCGCGCAGTACGGGCTGTGCATGGTGCGGGCGCGGGGCGAACAGGTCACCGACCAACTGCTGATGCCGCAGGAACTGCGTGAGCGCTACGGCCGCGCGTCGACGCCCAGCGCCACCCCCGCCGAGAACGTCGACCCGCACGAGGTGGTCCGTGTGCTCGACGCAATCGGCGAGCACGCCTACAGCGAGCTCGCCCTGCTCGACGACGATTTCCTCGACACACCGCTCGATGACCCGCACCCGATGTTCAAGACGGGGCTCGAGTCGGTCGAGTTCGCGGCTTCGCACGAGCTGATGCATATCGGTCAGGTGGTGCTGCTGCGGCGGCTCATGGGGCACCAGCCACGCCGCTGACCGCCGCCCGGTTGAGCTTCGCACTGATCCGCTGCTGAAGTTCCTGCAGCACAGCGTGGTGCGACAGCGCGGTCTGGTTGTCGACGCGGTGCAGCTGGTTCTCGAGCGGCAGCGCGACGCCGTCGCCGCGGAATACCGAGCCGCCCGGTGTCGAGCCCAGCGGGGCGACGCCAATCTGCACCGCGGCCGCGACGCTGGCCTTGGCTTCGTTGGTGAGCACGACCATGGGTGTCAGGTCGAGTTGCTCGCGGGCCTCCTGCGGTAACTGCTTCAGGCCCTCGTCGGCAACCACTAGCACGGCGTCGACCTCGCCACCAGAAAGCAGCACATCTGTGTTGAACTCGCCCGGACCGTACTCGGGCCGGCCCGACGAGAACGAGACCGCCATCGGGAAACCGGTCTGCCAGGTCAGCACGCTGCTTGCGCCGGCGGCGTTGCCCGCGGCCGGAAGCGACGCGGTCACCACCCGAGTCTGGTCTTGCACTTGCTGGGCGAGCTGCGTGAGCTCGATCAACTCCGCGGGTCCGCCTGCGGTAAGGGCCTCATCGTAGAACACCGCGGCGTGCTTGGCCCCGCGTATCCAACCCGCAAGCTCTGCCAACTCGTTAGCGGGGAAGCCCGCCTCGGCTGGCCTCAGTTGCTTCTCGGTCAGCGCGGCCCGCAGCCTCGCGAGCGCCTCGATACCCTGAGCCGCCGTCAATGGGATCGTGTGGTCGGCGTGTTTGGTGGTCTCGCTCTGTGGGCAGCCGACACACACCACGCGGCGGTCGGCCCTGCCCCGCGGCAGCCAGCAGCTCTTGGGTTCGACGCTGTATCGCTGGAGGTGTCGCGGGTGCGTCGCGGCGGGGTCGCAACGCCAGAAGATTACCAGGTCGGCCCGCTGGGCGATCTCGCCCCACGACGCCTCGACCGCTCCGATCGACTGCTGCGTTTCGATTGCCGCCCGCTCGCCTGGAGTGCAGGTTCCATCGATGCAGCCGCCAAGCAGCTCGGCGATCGCTACCGCTACCCGCTGCGCGTTTACCTCGGCGCCGCTCAGGCCGCATACAAGCGGCGCCCGGGCCGCCGACAGCAGCTCGGCAGCGCGGTCGAGCGCCGCGTCGAGCGTAACCGGCTGCCCGTCGATCAGGCACGGGGCGGGCCGCCACGACGCGACCTCGGCCAACCACTTTTCCCCCAAGGAACACGCCGGCCGCACCACCGGCGGCCGCCCTGCCGACAGGTCCACCCGCAGGTCGTCGCACAGGCAGCCGCAGCCGCAGCAGACCAGGTCGCGGATCGTTGTGGGGTTTGCCATCCTGGCCTCGTTGATCGCTGCGGTCGAGTCGGCTACGCGTCGGCAGGCTTGTCGGCCTCCGCTGGCTCTTGCTCTTCGGCGGGTTTGTCGGCGGGATCGTCTGTTCCGGCGGGCTTGTCCAGCGCCTCGAGCTCCTTCTTCAGCTCGGCTTCCCGCGTCGTCGAGGCCTCGAGCTGCTGCTTGGCGTCGGCGAGCTGGGTCTCGAGCGTCTTGGCCTGCTCGGTAGCCTCGTTCTTACGGGCGGCGACCTGCTCGAGCTCGGCCTTGAGCCGGTCGCGGACGACGCCGGGGTGGTCCCAGCCGAGGTTGATCTCGAGCGTAGAGTTCTCGGCCATCAACTGCTTGGCCGCCTCGTAGCTGACGGGTGCCTGCCAGACGTAGAGCCGCTGCAGGGCCGGCAGCTTGCCGACCTTGGCTAGTGTGGCGTCGGTGACCTCGGTCCCGTACAGGTTGAGGTACTCGAGCCGCTGGAGCGAGGCCAGCGCGTCGGCCGACGCGTCGGTCACCGCGGTCTTTTCCAGATGCAGCCTTGTCAGGTTCTGGCAGGCCGCCAGCTTCGCGACGCCGGCGTCGGTCACGGCGGTCCCACCGAGGCTGAGCCAAGCGACGTTCGGCGCGATCGCCACGATGGCGTCGAGCGACTCGTCGGTCACCTGCTGCGGGTTGCTCGGGTACGAGAGGCTCAGGAGTGGGCTCCCCTCGTACAGCGGCACGATGCTGGCGCCGGCATCGGCCAGCGCCTGCACCTTGGCCGCGTCTGCCGGGTCGGGCTCGGGCAGAGGCTGCGGCTCTGCCGCAGCGGCCTCGTCGTGCTCCTTCATCGGCTCTGGGGTCGCCGCGGCAGAGGTCAGCACGGCCCCCTCTTCGATCCACTGCTTGATCAGCTCGATCTGCTCCTTGGGCAGCGGGTCGCCCCCCTTGGGCATCAGCAGCTTGTCGCCCGGCTCGAGGATGAGCCGGTCGTAGACGCCGCTCGACTCGGCGTCGCCTTGGAGGATCAGCCCGTCCTCGATCACGGCCGCCAGGCCGTCGGTGTGCAGGGCGAGGTCGCCCAGCTGCCGCTTCTCGCCGTGGCACTTGGTGCAGCTCGCTGCGAAGATTGGCTTGATCTGGGTGGCGTAGTCCACCGACTCGGCGCTCGCCGGAAGCGTAGCGAACAACACCGACGCGAAACACAACACACGGGGGCTTCTCATGAGGAGCAACGCTGCTAACGGAGTGGGGGCGGGACCAAGCACCTTATTGTACCCAGAGCCGCCGCCGCCAGTCGAGCATCCCGGCGCCGGGCAGACACGCCCATTTTCGCGGGAATCAGCGTGATTTTTCCGTCCAAAAAGTTTGTTTCGCCATTGCCGCCAAGCCGCCGCACAGCGGACGACGCCGTGGTATGCTGCCCCCAAGCCACGCCCCGCTCGGTTTAGGCGGAGCCTGGCGCGTGATCGATTCTTACTCAGCATGTGAGGCGTTCGATGACCAATCCCATTTGGGCAGCTAGGCTGCTGTTGCTCGCCGCGGTAGTCTGCCACGCCGGCGCCAGTGTCTGCCCGGCCCGCACCTGGCAGGACAGCGTCGCCCGCACCATTCCCGGCGTGCCCGAACTCGGCGCCGACGGCGCCCCGATCGGCTACCTCGAAGAGCCGATGGGCTACCGCTACTTCCTGCCGCAGGACTACGACCCGAGCCAGGAGTACCCGCTGGTGCTGTTCCTGCACGGCTCGGGCGAGTCCGGGACGAACAACACGTCGCACGTGTCGATCCATATCGAGAATTTGATCGAGCAGACCTACGCCAACTACCCGGCGATCTTGGTCGCCCCTCAGCTCAATCGTTCGGTCGGCTTCTCTCCGTACAGCTCGGTAGACCGGACCGATGAAGTGCTCGACGCCGTGATTTCGGAACTGCCAGTCGACGAGCAGCGACTCTACATCACGGGCCTGTCGATGGGGGGCTTCGGGACGATGAACTACCTGCACTACTACAACGGCTACCAACTCGGTGGCGACCGGCGGTTTGCAGCGGCCGCCGCGATCGCGGGCTCAACGGTCGACTTCGCGGTCGCCGACGCCCTCAGCGAAACTCCGATCTGGCTGGTCCACGGCAGCAGCGACCCGGTCGTTTCCGTGAGCTACTCACGCGAGTCATTCAACACGCTGATCGGCGCCGAGCCAGACGCCACGATTGATTTCACAGGCGGGGGACGCACGGGCCGCTTCGCCGAGAGCGGCTCCACCCGCTACCTCGAGTACCCGGGGGTCACCCACAACTCTTGGAGCCGCTTCTACGGCTCGAACGATTTCTACGACTGGATGTTCTCGCAGTCGCTGGTCCCCGAACCCACCTCGCTGGCGTCGGGCGTGCTCGGCCTGGTGTTGCTTGGGTCGACGTCCCGTCGGCGTTGTCAAAACTCGGTTGTCGACTAGAGTGCTCGGGCGAGTTCGGCCACAGACGGTCGACCACGAACGGTTAGCTTGAGGAGGGTGAGCAACGGCATGCAAGAATGGGATGTGATTATCGTCGGCGCCGGCATCGCCGGGCTGACCTGCGCCGAGGAGCTCTGCTTCAAGAAGCTGAACGTGCTGGTGGTCGAGGCCGCCGAGACGCCGGGCGGCCGCATCGCCACCGATGACCACGATGGATTCCTGCTCGACCGCGGCTTCCAGGTGCTGCTCACCAGCTACCCCGAGACCCGCCGCCGGCTCGACTACACCCAGCTGAACCTGTGCCGCTTCGAGCCCGGCGCCCTGATCTGGCGCGACGGCGAGTTCCATCGTTTCACCGACCCGTGGCGGCGCCCAAAGCGGCTGGTTTCCACCGCCCTGTCGCCGGTCGCCACGCTGTCGGACAAGCTGCGGGTGGCAAAGTTCCGCCGCAGCGTCACCTCGCCGGACCTCGAGCAGCTCTACGAAAGGCCCGAAACCACCACGATCGAGATGCTGCAGCAGCGGGGCTTCTCGTCGACGATTATTGAGCGGTTCTTCCGCCCGTTCCTCGGCGGCGTGTTCCTGGACCACGAACTTCAAACCTCGAGCCGGCTGTGCGAGTTCGTGTTCCGGATGTTCTCTACCGGGGACGCCGCGATCCCCGCAGCCGGCATGCGGTCGATCCCACAACAGCTGGCAGATCGGCTGCCGCCGGGCGCGCTGCGGCTGAACTCGCCCGTCAACTCTGTCGGGAAGGGGATGGTCGAGCTCGCTTCCGGCGAGCGGCTAGCAGCCAAGCAGGTGGTCGTGGCAACCGAGGCCCCGGCGGCGGCCCGACTGATCGGCCAACCTTCGGCTGGTGAGCCATTGGCAGGCGAAGCCAACCGCGTGGCCTGCCTGTACTTCGCGGCCGACAAGCCGCCGGTTAAGGAGCCGATCCTGGTGCTCAACGGCGAGGGCCAGGGCCCAGTGAACAACCTGTGCGTGCCGAGCCAGGTGGCGGTGGGCTACGCCCCACGCGGCCAGTCGCTGATCTCTGTCACGGCGCTCGAGTGGGACAATCTGGACGACCTCCAAGCCGCGGTGCTCGAGCAGCTCCACGGCTGGTTCGGGCAGGCTGTCGACTCCTGGCGGCACCTCCGCACGTACCCCATCGAGTACGCCCTGCCCCGCCAAACCCCGCCGGCCCTCTCGCCAGTACAGAAGAGCCCCCGCACCACGAATGGCGTGCACACCTGCGGCGACTACTGCGACACGGCTTCAATCAACGGCGCGATGGCGTCGGGGCGGTTGACGGCCGAGGCTGTTGCAGGGGAGATGGGGTAGGGTTTCCGCAGGCCAGTGCGCGGCGCTTTGAAGCTCTTACTGCCGCGCCTAAGAGCGGCCGCCCCCTGCGAGGATCCGCTTGCGAAGGGCCCGTCGCTTGGTAATCGGCACGCCGCCCATCACAAAGGCGTACCGCCGATCAGGAGCGAGCAGCACGGCGAGCCGGGCGTTGACCTCACCAAGCGTCATCGCCAACAGCCCCGCGATGTAGTCCTGCGCGATCGGCAACCTGGTCAGCTCGGGTCGCAGGTGCTCGTAGGCGAGCCAATTGGCCGCGTACCCAGGCCACTCAAAGCACCGCTCTACCTGGCGTATCAGACGACGTTTGATCCGTTCGAGGGAATCTTCTGTTGGACCACTCCGCAGCGCATCCGCCTGCGAGAGAACAACCTCGACCGCCCGCAGCACGTCGCGAGCGGGGACAATAGCCACGCTCCGCACCCCGGAGTCCTCGTTCGAGTCCCACGGTGCCGCGTCGACGTGGTAGGCCATAGCGGCCTCGGTCCGCAGGGCGCCAAACAGCCCACTCTTTGGCCCGCCACTCAGGGCGCAAGCCGCGATGTCAGCGGCGAGCCGGTCGGCGATCGCCAACTCCGGCGCGATCCACCACACATCGATCCTCGCGTACGCCCCGCCCTGCACCATAACGCGGCCCACCGGCGCTGTTGGCAACTCGGTGCGCCCCGCTAGCAGCGGCGTCGCGTCCTCCAGCGGTCGGGACGCCAGCGTGGAGGCGAACCGCTCGATCAGTTCACCGCGCGGCTGGGGTCCTGCCAACGCCAACGACGCTCGCTGCGGAGCGAAGTGCTCGCGGCGGTACCGCTCGACCACCGCCGGCGTCAGCCTGCCGAACCTCCGGACTTCGGCCCGGACGTTCGCACGCCAGTTCACCGCGCCGAGCACCCGGAGCTGCTCCTTGGTCAGCGAACCAAACCCCTCCGCGGCGTCGCCGGCGCCGGCCCGCAGCTCGTGCCCGCAGATTTTCGCCTCGGCCGCTAACGCCGTAGCGTCGACCGCTTCCGGGCAGACCATTCCAGCCAGGCACGCCAAGGCGGAATCGGTCAGGTCTCGGTGGCAGGAAATCGCGTAGTGGGTCGTTTCGAACCCAACCTCGCCGTTGACGGCACCCCCTTCGGTCAGGATCTCCTCGACCAGGGCGGCGTTCTGCCCCCCAAAGGCTAGGTGCTCGCACAGGTGGGTCAGCCCCAGCTCCGCCTTGGACTCCGACCGCCGCCCGACCCCGTAGACTAACGCGGCCGCCAGCGTCGGCGACTCCGGACGTTGCACCGCCGAGACGGTGAGCCCACACGGCAGGATGCTGGCGGCGATGTGGGGATGGGTTTCGGGCAAGGCGGACCTCGGAGGGGAGGCAGTTGAGTAGTTCGTGGTCTCGGCCGCGGGCGATTCCCCTGGTCACGGCCGACCCCCCGGCGACGGCCGAGCCCTACGGAGCAGGTCGAGGATCTCGCCCTGGATCGCATTGACCTCGTCGCGGAGCACGTCGGCGGCCGCGCCCGTCAGCCCGCCCCGCAGGAACGCGGCGCCGCGGAGCGCCCGCTTCAATTGCACAACGATCAGGCCGCGCTCGTCCTGGTCGAGTTCGTATGGGGGAGGAAGCGACAACGCCTGCGCCAGACCGCCGCAAACCTCGGCGGCGTGCCGCAGCAGGTCGGGGGCGACGCCGTCGCCGCTAGGCGGCTCATCCGTCAGGCGGAGCAGCAATTCCGTGGCCCGTTCGAGCAGCGGGTCGCGCGGCTTGTGTTTCACGCGATCTCCCCGCCACGACCCATCATCAACCGAATCTTCTCCGCCCGGACTGTCGAACGACGCGTCATCGGTCGATCTTGACCGAACTGAGCTCGGCGGATTGTCAAATGCCGATTCGACCGCGTCCTCCACCGAGTCGCCCTCGAGCAGCGACTCCTCGATCTGACGCTGCAGCCGCAGGGCGTTGGCCTCGCTCTGCCGGCGGAGCTCGTCCCAGCGGCTTTCGACGTCTGGCCAATTCGCGAATTGACCGTCGTCGGGCGACGCGGAATCGCTCTGATCCTCCTACCGCCAGGCCCGGTGGACCAGTTCCGCCACGCGTTCAACCCGCTTGGCGACAATCGCCGGGTCCTCGCGGGCCTCGCTGCTGAGCGGGTGGTCGTCGAGCTTCTGAGCGAAGGCCTCGATCGCCCGGGTGGTGCGGTCCATCAGCTCGGCCAGCCGCACTGGGTCGCGGTGGTCCCAGTACTCGGCCTCGTCGTTCACCGTGAGGTTGGGGGCAAAGTGCTCTTTGACGCCAGCCAGGATCTCAATGATCGCAACGTGGCCCAGCGGCGTGCCGTACTGCGTTTTGACGAAGCAGGTCCGCTGCTCGGTCGCTTGCGACTTCTCGCCTAGGGCCCATAGCGGCGTGATCCACCCGTCGGGCGAGAACAGGAGCGACATCGTCTCTTGCCCGGGCTCGACATTCAGCAGCAGCCCGCGGTAGTACTGCCCCGGCTCTTCCGCGGGGAGCCGGAGGAGTTCGACCTGACCGCCAAGTCCGAGGACCAGGTCGATGACAATGTCCTCGAGCGACTCCAGGCGAGTTGGGTCGGCCAGCTGGCCTCGGTAATGGATAGTGACGCCCATAGCGTATAGCCTACCCGGGTTCTCGACCGTCTGCCCTTCGTCTGACTGTTGACCGGCAAAGAAACGCCGGCGGAATCAGGTGGAGGCCTTCCGATTCACTTCTTGCCCCGCCGGAGTTCGTTGGCGATCCCCGTCAAAGACCCCGCGGCGGTGGAAGTAGACCTGGCTGGCAGCCATCCGCATGGGGCGAGTCGCCAGCAGGAGATTGAACGCGGCGTCCGACTGGAAGTGGTCGAACAGGAACCGGAGGAGTCGTTTCGTGCGAAACCGTGGGTAGGTGGCCGGGAACCAGCCGCCGGGGTCCTCGCAACGCCCCGACAGAAAATCGGCGACCGCGTGCCCCGCGGCCAGTCCGTGCTTGAGCGCGGTGTGGATGCCGCCCGCAGTCACCGGCGAAACAAGGCCGGCCGCGTCGCCCACCAGCAACGCCCGCTCGGTTGCCGTCGGGCGGACAACCCCTCCACAGGGGATGGCGCCGGCCCGGATTGAGGAAGGGGTAGCGTCTCGCACATCGACCACCGACGCTATTTTTTCGAGAAAGCGTTCCATCACGCGTTTCAGGGCTTCGGGGTCGGGACGCATCCGACGGGCGAGGCCTATCTGTGTGACTCCGACCCCCGGGACCAACCATCCGATGTAGCCAGGCGCCAGCTTCCGGTCGAGAAAACAGTGCAGGCGATCGCTCTGCTCAACCTCCAAGCCGCGGTACTCGTACTCCACCCCACCGAGAAACGATCGGTTTCTGCCGAGCTGCAATTCTCTCGCGACTACCGAGTTCGGCCCGTCGGCGCCGATGAGATAACGGGTAGCCCCAAGCCCCGGCAGCGCAAAACCGCCGCGGTTGCGGCTGGCAGTGGTAAAGGGCGTCGAACAGCAGACTTCTACGCCCGCGCGACGGGCCTGCTCAGCGAGCCATCGAAGGACTTTCGGCGTGTCGGTCGCCAAGAAGTAGTAGCCGGGCGCCTCGAGATCGAGGTGCCGAAGATTCGGGGCGAAGAGCCGCACCCCGGGCACCGCCCGCACACTGTCGAGGGGCAGCTGGTCGAGCATCGCAATCTGATCGACCGCGTCCTTAACAATGATGCCCGTGGTGTGCAGCTTTTCGCCAGGGTCCGCCTTCCGCTCGAGCACCCGGACGCGGAAACCTTTTTTCGCGAGGGCGGTCGCGCAGGCGAGACCCGCGAAGCTGGCGCCGACAATGGTGCAGTCGGCTGGGTCTTGGCCTTGTCCTTCGGGCATTGCGCCGCGTCCGTTTTGAGGCAACGAGTCGGAACCGCTATTTCGGTTCTACGCACCGCCACGGCAGAAGGTGCGCGCGCCCACGACTAGACCGGACGCCGCCTACCGCCAGACTCGGTCCGCTAGTGATGGCACCTTCTTGCGGAACGCCTCAACGAGCCCGAGGTCGATCTCGGCGGCGATCATCTCTTCGCCCGCGCCCGCTTCGGCCAGAAGCTCGCCCATGGGCGAGATGATGCGGCTATTCCCTAGAAACTTGAACGGTCCGTCACTCCCCGCCCGGTTGGCGGCCACCAAAAAAGCCTGGTTTTCGATCGCGCGGGCGCGGGAGAGGTAGTCCCAGTGGGTAGGCCTAACGCTGGGCCACGCCGCGACATTGATCCAGATCTGAGATCCGGCCGCGGCGGGGCGGCGGTACAGCTCCGGGAACCTCAGGTCGTAGCAGATCGAGAGCCCCCAATCGACGCCCTCGTACCGAACGCCCGACGCCTCGCTGCCGGGCGCGCAGTGCACTGCTTCGCTGGCGGGGGGCGGCGAGTAGAGGTGGACCTTCCGGTACTTGCCTACCAGCTGCCCGTCGGCTGTGATGAACGCCAGCGAATTGTAGATCGAATACCCGTCGCGTTCGGAGAGCCCGGCGACAACGGCGACCGACTGGTCGGCAGCCGCCGCGGAGAGTTGGTCGATGGCTGGACCGGGCCAGGTCTGCGCGGACTCGTGGAATTTCTCTGGTAGGTAGCCGGTGTCGCTCATCTCGGGGAACACGACGGCGTCGCATTCCTGCCGGCGGGCCTGCCGGACGAAATCGCCCATGCGGTCGACGTTTTCACTCGGGCTGCCTGGCCGGCACTCGAGTTGTGCGATGGCGATCTTCATCGGTGGGTAGCTGCTCTAGATGACAGTGCGACAAGCTACCAGTATGGAACGATTAGCGCACAAAAAAACCCTTCTGGGACGAATCCCAGAAGGGTTAAAAAAACCTGGCGATACCTACTTTCGCACTGGTAGGCACTATCATCGGCTCTGGAAGCTTAACTACTGTGTTCGGAATGGGAACAGGTGTTTCCGTCCAGATATGGTCGCCAGAAAAAACCTAGGGGGCGGCGAAGCCCGCCTAGGCTTAATTTGGTATTGCAAGAGTGGCGCCCGCGGAACGGGTTGTTCCGCGGCTCCTAGACTCAAGAGCTTTGGATAAATGTAGCCAAGCGTTCGTCCATTAGTACCGGTTAGCTGAACGTATTACTACGCTTACACATCCGGCCTATCAACCTGGTCGTCTTCCAGGGGACTTTCGGGCATTGCCCAACGAGACCTAATCTTGGAGCGGGCTTCACGCTTAGATGCCTTCAGCGTTTATCCTTTCCGTCCTTAGCTATCCAGCCGTGCCGCTAGCGCGACAACTGGTACACCAGAGGGACGTCCATCCAAATCCTCTCGTACTAAAGATGAACCTCCTCAAGTCTCGTACGCCCACAGTAGATAGGGACCGACCTGTCTCACGACGGTCTGAACCCAGCTCACGTACCACTTTCATTGGCGAACAGCCAAACCCTTGGGAGCTTCTTCACCCCCAGGATGTGATGAGCCGACATCGAGGTGCCAAACCGCTCCGCCGCTATGGACGCTCGGGAGCGATAAGCCTGTTATCCCCGGAGTACCTTTTATCTGTTGAGCGATGGCCCTTCCATTCGGGACCACCGGATCACTAAGCCCTACTTTCGTACCTGTTCGACTGATAAGTCTCACAGTTTAGCACCCTTCTACCTTTACGCTCGATGCGTGATTGCCAACCACGCTGAGGGTACCTATTGGGCTCCTCCGTTACTCTTTGGGAGGAGACCGCCCCAGTCAAACTGCCCAACTGACACTGTCCGTTGCCTGGCTTCACAGGAATCAACGTTAGAACTAAGCCATGAACAGGGTGGTATTTCACCAACGGCTCCCCCCGATCTAGCGACCGGGGATCAACGCCTCCCACCTATCCTACACAGTACATAGCACAGCCCAATATCAGCCTACAGTAAAGGTTCACGGGGTCTTTCCGTCTAGCTGCGGGAACGTGGCATCTTCACCACGACTACAATTTCACCGGGTCACTGGTTGAGACAGTATTCCTCTCGTTACGCCTTTCATGCAGGTCGGAACTTACCCGACAAGGAACTTCGCTACCTTAGGACCGTCATAGTTACGGCCGCCGTTTACTGGGGCTTCGGTCGAAGGCTTCGTTCTAATGAACTAACTTCCTACCTTAACCTACCAGCACCGGGCAGGCGTCAGTCTCTATACGTCCACTTACGTGTTAGCAGAGACCTGTGTTTTTGATAAACAGTCGGAGGAACCGATTTACTGTGGCCAGCCGAAGCTGGCATCCCTTATCGCGAACTTACGGGATCATTTTGCAGAGTTCCTTAACCAGTGTTCTCCCGAGCGCCTTAGACTACTCGTCTCGCCTACCTGTGTCAGTTTTAGTACGGTCGCCGTGCTTCAACCCTTGTGAGCTTTTCTTGGACGTCTTTCAGATGACATACCCAACGTAAACGGGGTTAGCCTTGCGGCCAGGCACATTTCTAATCGTGCCCTCACCATCGGGACGCCGTCCCTCACTTAGTCCACACGAGCGGCGCAGGAATATTAACCTGCTGTCCATCGACTACGCCTTTCGGCCTCGCCTTAGGAACCGGCTAACCCTGGGCGGAATTACCTTCCCCAGGAAACCTTAGGCTTTCGGCGAGCAGGATTCTCACCTGCTTTATCGTTACTCATTCCGGCATAATCACCTGTTGGCCCCACCACCGCTCCTTACGGTACGGCTCGTATCTGACCAACAGCGCTCTCCTACCACTTGCCCGAAGGCAAATCTATGGTTTCGGTGTCGTACTTACTCCCGTTCATTATTGGCGCAGAAATGCTCGACCAGTAAGCTGTTACGCACTTTTTAAATGATGGCTGCTTCTAAGCCAACATCCTGGTTGTCACAGCAATTCAACTTCCTTAGTGACTGAGTACGACTTCGGGACCTTAACCGATAGTCTGGGTTGTTTCCCTCTCGACCGCGAAGCTTATCCCCCGCGGACTGACTGCCGAGATAGTTATGTTGGTATTCGGAGTTTGGCTCAGCAGGGTACCCCGCGAAGGGCCCCAAACCAAATCAGTATCTCTACCCCCAACACATAGTGGCTCGACGCTAGCCCTAAAGCTATTTCGGAGAGAACGAGCTATCTCCTGGTTTGATTAGACTTTCACTCCTCCCCACAAGTCATCCCCTCAGTTTTCAACCTAAGTGGGTTCGGTCCTCCACGCGGTACAACCCGCGCTTCAACCTGCTCATGGGTAGTTCACCAGGTTTCGCGTCTACCGCCTACGACAATGCGCCCTATTAAGACTCGGTTTCCCTGAGGCTTCGGCCCGTAAGGCCTTAACCAAGCCGCAAACGGTAACTCGCCGGATCATTATGCAAAAGGCACGCCGTCACACATCCCCGAAGGTATAGTGCTCCGACCGCTTGTAAGCGCATGGTTTCAGGTTCATTACCTCCCCTCGACGGGGTTCTTTTCATCTTTCAGTCGCCATACTGATTCACTATCGGTCATTAAGTAGTATTTAGCCTTACGGGATGGTCCCCGTGGATTCAGTCGGGGTTTCACGTGACCCGACCTACTCAGGTGTCACTCGGTTGGTTGTGTAAGTTTCGCTTACGGGACTTTCACCCCCTGTGGTCCAACATTCCAGATGGTTCTGCTACCACACAACTTCCCATGTGAGTGATCCTACAACCCCGCGGGGGAGACCCCCACGGTTTGGGCTGTTTCGCTTTCGCTCGCCGCTACTTACGAAATCGATTTTTCTTTCTTTTCCTGCGGTTACTTAGATGTTTCAGTTCACCGCGTTGGATTGGGTATCCCGGGATCATCGCTTGTTTGTCAACTCCCCCAGGCATTTCGCAGACTTCCACGCCCATTCTCTTAATGCCAAGACATCCCCCATGCGCCCTTAGTAGCTTGGCTACATTAATCCAAAGCTCTCTCATCGCATTTCACCCGCCGGGCAAGCCCGCCGCGTGTCACTTGAATCAAGAACTGGCTTAATCGACTACTAATCCGCCGGCTATGGGATGATCCACCCCACCAAGCTTTCGCTTGGCAGCCGACGGAGAGTAACGCTTCTTTTCTTTAATCTAAGAGCTCGGCGGGAAGGCAAACACAGCCATGCCTTGGGAGGCATGGCAACCTTCCCGTCGAAGATGCCACTCTTGCTTCTACCAAATTGTCAAAGATCGCGTTGGCCCTGACTCCGGCTGGCTGCTCTCGCAACCGGCCCTTGCCAAAAGCCCCGGCCACAATCTGCCGGGTTCGCTTCCCCGCGGTTAAGCGGCTGGCGGGGATAGGGCCTCAGGAGGCCTTACCCCCGGCGGCCGTCAGGCCCGCTTGGGGAAACGAGAAGAATATCAGCAACTCACTTCCTTGTCAAAGGCCCTTTGGGAGAATTCCAAAAATGTTTTGGAGCGGCTTTCCCTTCCGCGGCCTCGGACACCCAGCTGGACCCTGTCGCGAGCCGAACCCTTCCTTGGAATGAATCCATAGGCTTTGTTCGCGACCCCTTCGACAGGGCCTTCTTCGACTGGGCGAAGAAGGATGCTGCTGGCCCTGAGCGAACTCAGGAATCAACTGCATCGGCAGGATTATAGCGCAGCCTGAAACAATCTCAAGAGGGGGCGCAGGCTTTTCTTTCGAAGCCCTGAAAAGCATGAGCGATTTGCCGAGAACTACCGGCAATCAGCCGCCAACGTGGTCACAGAAAAACGCGTTTATTGATCGCCGCGCCGCCAATGGACCGAGGCCCACCAACGGAAGGCCGGTTTCCGTGCGAGCAGTCTCTACGTGGCGGCTTCATTCGCCGCGCAGTCATGAATAGTCGACTGGTTGGTCGATGGCGGCTGCTGTTGCGACGCCGCCCTGCCCTGTCCGCCGAGGTCGCTCCCGCGCCCCGCTTGGCTCGTCCGCAGCGGCTACACCAGCAGCGGCTCGGAGCTGCCAGCGACTTCGCCAACGGCTTCTTCGGCCCGCTTCAAGATCAGGGTCGCGGTGTCGAGTTCCTTGATGCAGGTGAACGCGAGCTTGGCGTCGAGCTGCAGCAGGGTGTCGCCCATCGGGACCGAGCACATCGACAACGCCGAGCTAGCCCGGCGGGCGATCGTCTCGGCGTCCTCGGCGGTTGCGTTGGGCAGCATCACGCCGAAGCGTTCGTTCTCGAGCAGACTGATGGCGTCCATCTCGCGGAGGCTGCCGACCAGGAACTGCGCGACCGAGTCGAGCATCCGCCGGCTGGCGGTCTGCCCGTACTTCGATTGGATCTCGGCGATGCTGTTCAGCTCAACCACGAGCACGGCGAGCGGGGTGTCGTTGCGTTGCGACTCGGCGACCCGCTGTGTCAGCTGATTGACGAACATGGTCCGCGTCGGCAGTTGATCGATCAGCAGCTGGCCGTCGGACTTGTCGGTCTTGCCCGCCTTCAGGACCTTGCCCTTGGCGATCCTGTCCATCACGGGCACGCACTCGCCGTCGATGTGGGCGTAACCGCAGTTGCGACCGGCGTCCTTCGAGCAGTAGAGGGACTCGTCCGCGCGACGCAGGATGTTCTTGGCGTCGTCCATCCGGTCGATCTGCGCGACGCCGATGCTGGCGGTGACCTTGAGCTCCTTGCCCTCGTGCTTGATCAGCTCTTTCTCAATGCCGGCCCGCACGCGTTCGGCTAGCGGCATTGCGTCGTCGAGTGTGGTGGCGGGCAGGACCACGGCGAACTCCTCGCCGCCGTAGCGGCAGGGGATGTCCATCGTGCGGGTTGACGCCTTCATCGAGGTGGCGACCCGCTTCAGGACCTCGTCACCAGCCTGGTGGCCATGGGTGTCGTTGAAGTTTTTGAAATGGTCGACGTCGAGGATTACCAGGCAGAACGGGGTCTTTTTGCGTTCCCATTCTGCGAAGCGGCGGCCCAGCTCGTCGTCGAAGGCGCGGCGGTTGGCTAGGCCGGTGAGCGAGTCGGTGCGGGCCTCGCTCTCGTGGACCGCGATCTCCGACGCCTGCGCCTTGATCTGCTTCTCGGCCTTCTCGAGCTTCTTCTGGAGCAGCTCGTTGGCGGCGACGATCTTCGAGAGCGAAGTCGAAACGATTGCCTGATCGATCACGCCGTCGGCGTCCTCGGCCTCACGCAGGTCGGCAGAGATCTGCGCCACGCAGCGGGAGTGGTTTCCGACGTCCGTCGCCACGCCTGTCGCGAGGTCGTGCAGCTGGCCGGTAGCGAGCAATGCCCGCTCGAGGGCGACTCGTTTCTCGAGCGCCCGTTCCTGCTCGTTGACGTCCTCGTTGGCTTCCCTGGGATCCCGACCGCCGTAGAAAAACGCGCCGGCAACGAACCCGATCCCGAGCGCCAGGCCCGCAAACAGCAAGTTGATCAGCATCCACGGTAGTGAAGAACTGGCGACCATAGCATTCGTCGGAGTTGAGAGTGGGAGGGCGGGGGAATGCCCCTTCTGCCAAGGTGTGTCGTCGGTGCAACGCTGTGGGCGTTGGCAAAACATAGGTCGGGAAACGACCACTGCAACACGATGTGGCGAAATCAGGCATTCGCAGACACCGGCCGCCGCAATCGTCCGCATGGCCGGGGGAATCGCTGAAGGCGTTAACGGACCGAGACGCCTCCGGAAAACCGCAGCCCCAACTCGGGCAATTCTGTAGTGGTTTGCCTCCAAATAAACCGCGCAAAATCCGAACCCAACCTAATAGATATTCAGTTGGCTTTTATGCGAGAAAAACCACTTAAGCGATGTCCTTTAGTCGCCAGCCCCCACACCAGGGGCGCCCGCTATGCAAGAACCGACCAACAATCCCAGCTTCCGCCGCGCGTCGGTCCAGAGCGCCCCTTGGGAGCGTGCGCTCATGGGCTCCAACGACGGACTGTGGGAGTGGCGCCCCAACGGCGAGACCTGGGCCTCGCCACAGTTCTGGCGGTTGCTCGATTTCCCCGAGGACGGGGCCGGCGCGCCGCAGGACTTCACGACGCTGATCCACCCGTCCGACTACCCCCGGTCCATGGAGACGATGCGTGCGTGCTGCGTCGACTGCAAGCCGTTCGACCTGCAGTTCCGCATGCAGAGCAGCATCGGCGAGTTCCGCTGGTTCCGCGCCCACGCACTGGTCTACAAGGACGCGTCGGACAAGCCGTTCTCCCTGTCCGGCTCGATCAAAGACATTACTGATTTCAAACTCAGCGCCGAGGCGAACCGCGAACGCGAACGCCGGCTGTTCCGGCGGCAGCGGATGGACGCCCTCGACTGCCTGGCGAGCGGCATTTCGCACGAGTTCAACAACCTGCTGCAGGCGATCCGCGGCTACATCTCATTCGCGGCCGGCAGCCTCGACCCCGAGCTCGAGGCCTTCGACGACCTCTGCAAGGCGACCGAGGCGGTCGACCGCGCAGCGCTGCTGACCCGCCGCCTGCTCGACTTCGCGGGCGCCGAGGAGCAGCCGGAGCACCTGATCGACCTGCACGAGACCGTGCTCGGGCTGGTGGATCTGGTGCGGCCCATTATCGGCGGCGACCTCAGCTTCCGCAGCGACCTCTGCGAACAAACCCTGATGGTCCGAGGCGACGAGACCTCGCTGCGTCAGTCGCTGCTGAACCTCTGCATCAACGCCCGGGACGCCATGCCCTCTGGGGGCGAGTTGCTGGTCCGCACCGAGCTGTTCGAGCTCAGCGCAGAGCACGGAGCTTCAATCGGGGAACTCAAACCGGGCCCGTACGCCCGCATTGTCGTCAGCGACACCGGCTCGGGCATCCCCGAGCACCACCGCGATAAGGTCTTCCAGCCGTTCTACACCACCAAGGAGATCGGCAAGGGGACGGGCCTCGGGCTGCCATCGGTGCTGGGGACGGTCGAGGGCTACGGGGGCCACATCGAGCTGCAGACGCAGGTCAATGTCGGCACCACCTTCGCCATCTACCTGCCCGTGGAACGCGGTGCCCTCGGATCGACCGAGCCGCCGCCAACCGCCAACGGCGGCAGCGTGCTGTACGTCGAGGACGACCCGGTGGCCCGGGGAGTCGGCCGGCGGATGCTCGAGGCCAGTGGCTTCGCGGTCACGGTGGCCGACTCGGGGATCATCGCCCTGGAGCTGCTGCGTTCCCGCGGCGAGACCTTCGACGCCGTCGTGCTGGATATCTCTCTGCCCGGGCTTACCGGCCCGCAGGTGCTGCGTGAGGCCCGGAGCTTCCTGCCCGAACTGCCGTGCGTGATGTGCTCGGGGCACGTCCTGCGGTCGCACCGAGGGATGGACGGGCTCGACATCGACGCGGTGCTGCTGAAACCCTTCGACGCGTACCAAATCTCACAGGCGATCCATGCCAGCCTGTCGCCGGCCGGCCGCGTCACCGAACTTTCATCCCAAGCTGTGCGTTAGCTTGCCTAGGTGCGTCCTTATGGAATTCACTGGATACCGAGCCCTGGTGGTCGACGACGAGCCCTACGTGCGCGACCTGGCGTCGCGCTCGCTGGCCAAGCGTTCGCTGCAGTGCGACGTCGCCTCGGACGGCGAAGAAGCACTGGTCCTCGCCAGCCGCTACGCGTACGATGCCGTCATCACCGACCTGCGGATGCCCCGCTGCCACGGGCACTCGCTGGCCGCCGAGCTGCTGGCCTGGCCGAACCGCCCCAAGATCATCGTTCTGACCGGCCTGGCCGAGCCCCGCCTGGTGGAAGACCTGCGTCACCGCGGCGTCGACGAGGTGCTGCACAAGCCGATCGACTTCGACGAGCTCGCCTCGCGGGTCGCCTCGCTCATCGACCCGGCCTTTGTCGACGACGACGACATCGAGAGCCCCAAGAGCCAGCTGCTGCTCTCCAAGATCGAGATCTCCCTGACCGAGCTGAGCGAGATGTTTGCCGAACGGCTTGAGGGCATCTTCGAGGTCGACGAGGCCCTGATTGATCCTCCCTCGGCGGTCAACGACTACATCATCCGGCTGGAAGAGGAAGAGGCGCTCGCAGAGCAGAACGCCCCCAACGGCAGCAAGAAAGCCAGGGCCGCGGAAGTCATGAAGCGGCGCCGCGAACGCGCCCGGGTCAAGGCGGTGGCGCTCGCCGTCCCGGTGACCCGCCACTTCGTCCGGTGCGGCCAGCCCTTCAGCCTCGCACTCCGCGACGTCTCGGAGTCGGGCGTCCGGCTGCTGCACACCAGGGCGTCCTCGTCCGAGTACTTGGCGCTGAAATGGTCGTGCCAGACCCTGCCGTTCCGCGAGATCGAGGTCGTCAGCAAGGTGATGCGGTGCGAACCGCTCAGCCGCTTCTACGACTACGGCTGCCAGTTCGTGCTGGCCGACTAGGGCGCAGCGAGCAGCCCCGCAGGAAGCGCCCCCGGCAGGATTCGAACCTGCGACACACGGTTTAGGAAACCGATGCTCTATCCCCTGAGCTACGGGGGCTCGCTCTCAAACCGTTGCAATGTAAGCGGTTGCGCTGATCCTTGCAACGGACTCGAGGCCCGTCGGCCGGGTGGCGTTCAGAGGCGTCAATGTGCGAGGATGCTTGCTCCAGGCGCCTGCCGGCCCGCACTCCAACCGGAAAGCCCCACGGCGATGACTCACCGGGGGGCCGTGTGTCGCTTGAGCTAGGCGTCTGCCTGGGGTCGCTCAGAGGTCCCCCAGATTGACGACCTCCTGCCCGTTGCGGGTCACGAAGGCCTCGAGGATCTCGAGTTCAGTGCCCTTGCTCATCGACCGGCCGCTGCCGTCGGCGAGCGTGACGATCATGACCTGGGGGTGGTCGGAGCCAAACCAGCAGGGCCGGCCGTCAACGATGACATCCACCGGCGACTGGGCGATGGCGCCGCCCTGCCGCTGGCCGAGGTTAATGCCGCGACCACCGTTCGGCAATGCTGCCTTGACTATGTTGATATCAGCTCGGCCCATGATGCCGCCTGGGTTGTCATCGCCGTCGTAGATCGACGCCCGGGCCGACATCCAGTACGAGTTCTCGGACACTAAGAAGGTGTTCGACAGGCCGTCGACGAGCTTCTTGAAACTGGTGCGGCCCTTGAAGTTTCCACTCGTATCGTTGCGCTTTGGCAGGACAATGGCGCCGTCGAAGTACTGATCCATCGACGATTGGCTGCTGGAACGGAATGTGCTCGACACGCACGCGTAGTCACCGCGAATGCCAATCGGGTCCCCAGCGGCGTTGGATCCGGACACGGGGATCTGCTGTCCGCGGGGGATTGTGAGGTCTCCGTCCCTGCCACGTGACGGGCAGTGGTACACGGGAATCACCGACTCGCGGAAGACTTGGGGTTGGTCGTCAAATCGCTTGGTCAGGTCGACCTGATCGGCGATGTTCCCCTCTTCCATGTAATCGAGGATAATCCCGGCCCACGTCAGGTACTGGTCCCGCACCCGGCTGGGCGGCAGGTATTTCGAGGTGTCGTGGTAGTTGTGGATCGCCAGGCCCATCTGCTTGCAGTTGTTCAGGCACTGGTTGCGGCGGGCGGCCTCGCGGGCCGACTGCACGGCGGGCAGCAGCAGCGCGATCAGCACGCCGATGATGGCGATCACCACCAGCAGCTCTACCAGCGTAAAGCCGCCGGGCCGACGTCGACTCGCTTTCAATCTCATGACTTTCACCTCCTGTAAGTCGGGCAGCACGCGACGCAAAGGACTGCGGGTCCTGCCGTTCTCTGCCTCTCGCCTGGGGTCGATAGTAAGGGGCTCAGGCCGCCTTGCGGCGGCGTGAGACAAGCGGCGCGGCCGCGATCAGGCCCAGCAGCATGGCGGTCGGCTCGGGCGCCGCCGCGGCGGCCGCCGAACCAGCGCTGGCGTTCGAGATGCCGTAGTGATTCCGCCAAAGGAAGTAGTCCGCCTGGACTACGTTGCCGCTGGCGTCATTCGAGCCGTTGCCGTTCAGCACGCTGTCGCTCTGGCCCAGGTTGTCGCGCCAGATCGTGTAGTCGGCGCCGTTCACGAGGCCGTCATCGTTGAAGTCGCCGAACAGGGCGGCGCCGGCGAACGCCTCGTAGATCACGGCGCCCGACACCCCCTGCTCTTGGCCGAGCAGCAGGAACTCGAACTCCAGGTCACGCGAGCCGGAGCCGTCGCCGACGTACACGTTGCCCAGGTTCATCGCGTCGCCGGGGGCGATCTCGGTGCCGCCCGCATTGATCGCGAACTCGCCGACCAGCGAGCTGTCGACGCTCAGCAGTTCGAGCCACGAGCCGCTGCCCTCGACCTCCTGGTCGTCGAGGCTGCTCCAGCCCGCCGACGAGAGCGACTGCGAGTCGGACTGCACGTGGTAGCCGTCGATCTGGACGGCCGAGCCGGACGTGTTTCGGAGGTAGGCCTCGCCGGTGACCGGGTCGACCTGCAGCAGCAGCGTGTTGACTGCCGTGCCGGTGTAGCTGACCACGCCGTTGATGATGGCGCCGTCCGACGCGCGTGAGTAGGTAAACTGCAGGTCCTCGGCGGACTCGCCAAAGCCGCCCGCGAACGGGTTGTAGACCGAGCCGAGCGAGGTCGA
Organism: Posidoniimonas polymericola; assembly: GCF_007859935.1. Classification (NCBI taxonomy): domain Bacteria; kingdom Pseudomonadati; phylum Planctomycetota; class Planctomycetia; order Pirellulales; family Lacipirellulaceae; genus Posidoniimonas; species Posidoniimonas polymericola. The sequence goes on from NZ_SJPO01000014.1 coordinate 139,105, forward strand.
CGCGCCGGACGCGAAGGTGACTTCGCCGGAGGCCTTGAGCTCGCCGACGGTGTTCGCGTCGGCCGCGACCGGGATCCAGTCCGACCCGAAGCCGGGCCGCCCATTAAGGCTCGACCAGCCGCTGCTACGCAGGGCGCCAACGCCGTCCGACGCGAGGAAGTAGCTGTCCATCGAAAGGGTCGAGCCGCCGGGCTGCGTGATCGTGGCGACCCCGGTGTCGCGGTTGACCTCCATCACGAGCACCTCTTCGAGGCTCACGTTGGCCTGCACCCGGCTAGCGACGTCGGCGGTGCTGAGGATGAGCTTCTGGCCGAACGGCAGCGGCGAGGAAGACTCCAGGTTGCTGAAGGCCCCGCTGAACGCGTTGGCCTCGAGCACGGTCCAGCTGCTGCCGATCGACGGCGCCGCATCGAAGTTCATCGTCAGCGTGCCGCCGAGGGTGGCGGTTTCACCGGCGCTGATCATGCCGCTGCTCGCGCCGCTCACCTCGACCTGGTAGTTCGAGCCGGCGCCGAAATTGAGCGTCGTGGTGGTGCTGAAGTCGGCGTTGGGGTAGACCTGGGTCGTGCCGTTGAGGACCGCGGCGTTGGGGGTCAGGGTCGCCGTGCCGGCGCCGGACGCGGCGCCCACGGTGATGGTGTTGGCCGCGTTGACGCCCGTGGTGAGCGGCCCCTGGGCGGTGAGCGTGCCGCCTGGAAGCACCGTCACGACGCCGACGCCGGACGGGCCGACGCTGATGCCGCCGTTCCACAGGTCCGCCGTCGCCACGGCCAGCACGCCTCCGCTGCGGACCTCGAGGGTCCCGGTGTCGGCGATTGTCGTGCCGAGCGCGACCTGGCCGGGCGACGTGCCGCCGTCGGTCTGCACAAAGGCCAGGCGGCCGTCGTCGATCACGGCGCGTTCGTTGAATCCGGCGCTCGGCACAAACATGTTCTCGAACGGGTCCAGCCAGTTGTCGTCGACAAAGTAGTCCCCGCTGGCGGGCTGGAAGACAACGTCGGTCTGGGCCTGGGCGGCGCCGACCAACGCCAGCCCGGCGAGGAGTGTAGCTGCAGTCTTTAGGGAGAGTCTCATGGCAGTCAGGCCTTCAAGGTTGGTATTCAGATGAGCGTGCGGAACGGCGAGCAGGGGTTTCAGGCGGTCCCCTCTCTCCGGCCGCGACGGGCGCCAATCGCGGCGACCGCGACCAGGGCGGTCGCGAGGCTTGTCGGCTCAGGAATGCCCAACGAAGCGAGCATCGCCGGCGTCACGGCGCCCGGGAAGTTCGACTTCCACTCGCGGAAGTCGAACAGGTCGACCCGGCCGTCGCCGGTCAGGTCGCCGGTGGTGCGGACCGCGCCGGTGCTGCGGAAGTTGGCGGCGATGATGTCGAGGTCGCTGATCATGTCGCCGTCGAGCTCGAAGGCGTCGACGTCGCCGTCGCCGTCGACGTCGCCCGGGGTCGAGGGGCCGGCGGTCGCCGAGGCGAACGCGACCGCGATGTCGCGGTCGCCGCTGCCGGAGAAGCCGCCCGACTCGGTGTAGAAGGCTCCGTCGGCGTAGAGGTCGCCGGTGTTCAGCGTGTGGACCAGGGCCCCGATGTTGGTCGTGGCGTCAAAGTTGCTGATCTCCAGGCCGTAGCCGGTGGTCCCCTCGAAGCGGGCCGGCAGCTCAAAGATGTCGCCGGCGGTCAGCGACACGCCGATCCGCTCGTCGGTGTCGATCGTGGTGGGGAAGCTAAAGGTAGTGACCAGGGCGCCGGGCGACCACGGCGAGGCGTTCACGTCGTCAACCTCGTAGAGGTTCAGCACCAGGCCGCCGTTCGCGTCCTGGACGTCCAGGCCGACAATGATCTGCCCAACGTCAAACGTGGCGGGGTTCTTGAAGGTCTGCCGCAGCATGCGGTCGGCGGCCACGTTGCGCGACGCAGTCGTGCCGGCGAGCGGGTTCACCGTGAAGATCGACGGGAAGTCCGGGAACGCGGGGTCCGCCGTCAGGCTGACAACGGCCAGGGCAGACGATCCGGCGGCGAAAGTCGCGCCGACGAGACACGTGATGGTCAGCCTCTGAAGTAGGCGCCAGATTGAGGTCATCAGAAACTCCTAGAAGTTAATCGCTGGTGTGCGTGGTGGTACGGCTGAGCGGGCGGCGGCTAGCCCCGCGAGCGGCGGCGGGCCGCGGCGGAGAGTCCCATCAGCAGCAGGCACACCGCCGAGGGCTCGGGGACGTTCAGGAAGGCGATGTCGGAAGCGCTGATCGTGGCGCCGGTCGCAAGGTAGGCGTCCTTCCACTGGCGGAAGTCGGCGAAGTCGACGAACTCGTCGCCGTTGAGGTCGCCTTCTGAGCGGAAAGTAACCGGCTGCAAGTAGTTGGTGCGGATCGGGTCGAGATCGTCGAACAGCTCCACGACCATGTCGCCGTCGGTGTCGCCGGGAACCGGCGGAGCTTCGTTCGTTTCGAGCAGCCAGATGCCCCAGTCGCGGGTGCCGCTGGCGGGCGCCCCGCCAGACTCGTCGTAGTAGGTGCCGCCGATGAACTCGTCGGCGCCGCTGTTCGAGTGGCGTAGAAGCCCCAGACTAGTCGCCTGGTCAAGGTTTGAGATCTCAATGCCGTAGCCCTGCGCGTCGGTATTCCGCGCGGGGAGCGTGAATAGATTGCTCTCGGTCAACGCCAGGCTCAGACGTTCGGTCGTCGCCGGGAGGTCCACGTCGAGCCCCAGCGTGATGGTTTCTAGCGGGTCGCCGATCGGCGCCCAGCCGCTGGCGTTCACGTCCTCTACCTCATAGAAGTCAAGCACCATGCCGCCATCGTTGCCGTTGAGGTCGACGGCCAGAATGATCTCGCCAACCACAAACTCGGTCGGGTTCTGGAAGGTCATCCGCAGCTGGCGCGTCCCCGCGATACCGCGGCTGGCCGGGCTGAAGTTCTCTGGGTTGAGGGTCTCGACCACTGCGCCGGTCGGCACGGCAGGGTCGGCGCTGAGCGTAACCAACGCGTGGGCCGAGGGCGCCGTGGCGGCGAGTGCGGCGGCGGCGCCGACGGCAATCCCATGCCGACGGACGAGTTCTATCAGACGAAGTGCGGAGTTGATCATGAAAGAATCCTGTTGTTGCCGCTGCCTTGGTAATCAAGCTCGCTTGGGCGGCCCGCCGTTTGCCGGGCCGCCCAAGCGGTTTTGCGAGTCAAATTGAGTCCGGACGCAACCATCCGGAGTAGGGTAAAAACGCCGCGTCGGCAGGCTAGCCGCGACCGCGACGCGTCCCCACGCCCACGACGCCGAGCAGCGTCAGCAGGAGCGAGGCAGGTTCGGGGACCGCGCCGGTCAGGGCCAGGCCAAAGTCACGCGTTGACGAGGTGCTGCCGTCGTCGCGGCGGTACATGCCGGCCGTGTAGAGGTCGGTCCCGTCGTTCGAGTGGTTCCACAGAAACGCGGTGCCGCCGGCGGGGTCGGCGCCCTGCACGCTCAGCGCGTAAGCCCCGGGGCTGAGCGAGAACTGTTCCGACGCGTCGAGCAAGATCTCGATGTTGCCGGCCCCACCGCTGGCGCCCAAAGCGGGCACGTTGATCAGGGCTCCAATCGGGCTGGTTTCGTCGGCAATCGAGGCGCCATCTAGTGGGTCGGCGATAGCGTACACGCCGACCGTCAGGGGTTGATTCTCATAGCCATTGGAGGACAGGTAAATCTTCTCAACCGTGATCGCGCTGCCGACAACGAAGCTCTGGCGGTTGATGCGGGCGGTGTTAACGCCACGCGCGCCGGGCGAGTTATTGTTGGCGTCGACGGTCTGCACGCCGCCGGTCGGCCAGGCGGCGTCCGTCGCGGTGATGACCGCCGCGTTGGCGCTGGGCGCCGCCGCCAACAGGCAGACAGCCGCTGAAGCGAATAGGAATCTCGAGGTGCAAGTCATGAGTTCTCCTCAGTGCTAGCCCTGCGAAAAGCAAGACCAACCAGTAACCAAGAAACGTGATAAGGGTCGCTGAAAGTGCGGACGAAACGGTCGCCGAGCCTGTCTGCCCCACCCATCCAAGTCGATGGACGGCAGGCGCGGACGACGTAGTAGTTTTCTGTTCTAAAAGACGACAACGATTGGCGACAGCCAACCACGACGCGGGCGCTTGATAGCGCGTTAGTGAGCAGCCTTGCGTCACCGCTCGGCCGACAAACGACAGCAAATCTGAAAAGCGGAGTCTAAAGAAAAGGTTAGTTATGCGGTCGATTGTCACCACCTAAAACTAAGGTGTCAACACAGTCGAAGCCAATGACTCAATAGAAGGCAGCCGCTCTGAACGGCCCTTGATTCCAGTACTTACAGCAACTCGCACCAACTTGCGAGCCTGGGCGCCGCGCTTGCAACCGGCGACCGCCGATGGCTGCATTCGGGGCCCCTTCAACTGCACTCGCATGCTGGCATCGTGTCCGCTAGGGGCTGCTTCTTTTTTGGGGGCGCCCCGCCATTTGCGTGAACCACCAAGCGGCCCATTTACGCCCCGCCGCGGCCGATTAACGCAAGCGGTGTTTGCGTTGAACGCCTGCGTCCGTCCGTCGAGGCCGACCGCGGCCGAGCTGAGCGGACTTAGCCTGAATAGGCGTGCGACTCGAGCTTTCGACCTCTCGATTGTCGGCCCTACCGCTGGCTCTGGATCCGAGACCACCGCATTTCATCGGCGGCAAGGACGCCGCAGGGCTGCTTTGCGTCGCGGCTCCCGATCGCGGTAGACTAGCTCTCCTACCGTTTCCTCATTACGCCGGGGCGCGGGCCGCATGACGAATCCTCCGGCCGGCACGCCCTCGAGGCGTTTGCCGTGCCCGTGCCTGGCGCTAGCTGCCTAGCATCCCGACCAGTATCCGAGAGTCGATAACAATGAAGCTTCTTCTCGCCCCGGCCGCATTGCTCCTCGCTGCCTGTCAGGTCTTCGCGACCCCGCCAGAGTCGCTGTCCGTTGGTGAGGGCTTCACCAATCCGATCGGCTACCACGACGCCACGCCGGCCTTCTCCTGGAAGCTTCCGGCGGGTGTGGAGTCGCAATCCGCCTACCGGATCGAGGCGACCTCCGGCGAATCCCGGTGGGACAGCGGGTGGGTCGAGTCGGCGCAGTCGACCTTTGTGCCGTACGGGGGCGAGCCGCTGGAGTCGCGGCAGCGGGTCGAGTGGCGGGTGCGCGTCCGCGACCAGGACGGCGCCGATTCTGGCTGGAGCGAGCCGGCCAACTTCGAGCTCGGCCTGCTCACGGCCGCCGACTGGCAAGCCCAATGGATCCGCCCTACCACCGAGGAGGAACACAACGCGGGCGACTACGAGCTCGTCAGGGCGGTCTACCGTTCGGTTGCCAACCCAGACAAGAACATCGACGTCACGGCGATTGTGCGCGAGCAACCGGACGGCTTCTCGGTCACCAACGACGCCATGGGGAGCGACCCCGCGCGCCTGGAACCGAAAGAGCTACTGATTGAGTACAAGCACGCCGGCGTCGCCAAGACCGTGACCTACCCAGAGAACCGGCCCGCCAGCTTCCCGCCCTCTCGCCTGCTCGGGGAACCGGTCGGCGTGCTGCGGCGCGAATTCTCGGTCGCCAAGTCGGTCGACCGGGCGCGGCTGTACGTCACGGCCCGGGGGTTGTTTGAAGTCAGCCTGAACGGCCAGCGGGTCGGCAACGACCACTTTGCTAATGGCTGGACCCCTTACCACAACCGCATCGACACCGTGACCTACGACGTCACCGACCACCTGCGAAAGGGCGAGAACTCGCTTGAGTCGCTGCTCGGCTACGGCTGGTACGCCGGCCGGCTGACCTGGACCGCCGGCAAGCAGGGCTTCTACGGCAAGCACCCCGAACTGCTGCTGCAGCTGGAAGTCACCTACGACGACGGCTCGACCGAGTCGGTCGTGTCGGACGGCGGCTGGGAGGGCGCGTTCGGCGGCCCCGTGCAGACCTCCAGCATCTACGACGGAGAGGAGTACGACGCCCGCGACACCAAGATCTCCTGGGCCCCGGTCGTGGCCAACGCGGATCTCGGCGAGCAGCAGCTGATACCCAAGCCGTTCGCCCCGGTCCGCGAGACGCGAACCCTCGCCGCCCAGCAGATCACCGAGCCGGAGCCGGGACGCTTCGTGTTCGACCTCGGGCAGAACATGGTTGGCTGGGCGCGGCTGCAGATGCCGGTCGAGAAAGACCAGCAGATCACGATTCGCTTCGCCGAGATGCTCAACGACGACGGCACGCTCTACACCGTCAACTACCGCAACGCCAAGTCGGTCGACTCGTACACCGCCGCCGAATCAGGGGTGATCGACTGGCAGCCGCGGTTCACCTTCCACGGCTTCCGCTACGTCGAGCTGTCGGGCCTGCCCGACGGCGTCGCGCCGCGCAAGGACTGGGTAACCGGCGTCGTGACCCACTCGGACCTGAAGCCGATCGGCGAGTTTAAGTCGTCGCACGCGAAGCTCAACCAGCTGCAGAGCAACATCCTGTGGGGCTGGCGGGGCAACTCGGTCGACATCCCCACCGACTGCCCGCAGCGCGACGAGCGGCTCGGCTGGACCGGCGACGCGCAGGCGTTCTGCCCCACGGCGATGCTCAACTACGACTGCCTGGCGTTCTGGAAGAGCTGGCTCGGCTCCATGCGGGACGACCAGTTCCCCGACGGCCGCGTCCCGCACGTTATCCCCGACGTCCTGCGCGGCGGCGACAGCCCCGGCTGGCAGGACGCCGCGACGATGATCCCGTGGGAGGTCTACCTGCGGACCGGCGACAAGGAGGTGCTGTCGGAGAACTACGAGATGATGGAGAAGTTTGTCGGCTGGTACCGCCAGCAGTCGGTCGACTGGCTGTCGCCCAACATCAAGGGCTACGGCGACTGGCTGCAGCCGTACTCCGACCGCACCAAGGGCGACACGCCGCACGCGCTGCTCGGCGCCGCGTTCCACGCCCACAGCACCGAGATCCTGGCCAACTCCGCCCGGGTCCTCGGCCGCGAGGAGGACGCCCGCCGCTACGCCGACGAGGCCGCCAAGATCAAGCAGGCGTTCGCCGCTTACTACCTCGACAGCGGGGGCAAGCTGCAGAACGCCCCGGAAACGCAGACCGCCTACGTGCTGACGCTCGCGTTCGAGCTGGTCCCCGAGGAATCGCGGGCCAAGGTCGGCAAGCACCTGGTGCGGCTGATCGAGGAGGCCGACGGGCACCTCCGCACGGGCTTCCTGGGAACGCCCTACCTCACCAAGACGCTCGACGACATCGGCCGCCCCGACCTGGCCTACGACCTGCTGTTCAAGGAGACCTACCCCTCGTGGTTCTACTCGATCAATCAGGGCGCCACGACCATGTGGGAGCGGTGGAACAGCTACACGCGGGATAAAGGTTTCGGCGACCCCGGCATGAACTCGTTCAACCACTACGCCTACGGGGCGATCGGCCAGTGGATGTACGAGCGGGTGGCCGGCCTGGCGATCGACCCCGCACACCCGGGGTACAAGCACTTCTTTGTCCGGCCGCTGATCGGCGACCAGCTCGACTCGGCCCAGGCCGAGATCGAGACCCCCTACGGCCGAGCCGCCAGCGCGTGGGAGAAGCAGGGCGACCGGGTCGTGATGGAAATTGTGGTGCCGCCCAACACGACCGCCACGGTCGAATTCCCCGACGGCCGCGAGCCGGTGACCCTCGCAGCGGGCGAGCACCGCTTCGAGTCCCGTTTCCCATCCCACCCGGTGAATTAGCGCCGCGGCATGGTTTTGTGCCTTAACTTCCCCGATCGGCGTCGGCTGCTGGCCCGACGCTACGGGGGCTTGCGTGCCCGCAAAGTTTGACACGCCGACGATCGGCGGCGAGAATCCGGCTAACCGCCGAGCTACGGCGGACGCCTCCTACTGGGATTCTCGCAATGAAACGCCTCTTCTCCGCTGCGCTGCTGGCGCTGACGCCCTTGTCGTTCTTTTGCCACGCCGCGGCGGCCGATGACAACTCCGCTGCCGGCGTGGCCGACGCCGTGTCGGAACGCCTCAGCGCGTACCTCACCGCCTTCAACGACCACGACGCCGACGCGGTCGCCGCGTTCTGGGCAGAAGACGGGGTGTCGACCAACGAAGAGACCGGCGAACGGGTGACCGGCCGTGACGCCATCCGCGACGACCTCGCGGCGTTCTTCTCCGACAACCCCGCGGCCAAGCTCACCGGCGAGGTGACCGAGGTGCGGTCCGTCCACCCCGAGGTGGCGATCGCCGAGGGCGTGGCCACGCTGTTCCTCCCCGAGACCGAGCCGACCCCTTCGGCGTTCACCGCAGTGATGGCGAAGACCGGCGGCCAGTGGCTGCTGGAGAGCTCGGGCGAACGCCCCCTGCCGACGCCCGAGTCGTCGGCGACGGCGCTCGAGGAGCTGAGCTGGCTGATCGGCCGCTGGCAGGACGACACCGAGGGCGTGGCGGTCGACACGACGGTGCGGTGGTCGCCGAACAAGGCGTTCCTGATCCGGTCGTACCGCGCCGAGTACGACGACGGCGGGTCGTTCGAAGGGACGCAGGTCATCGGCTGGCACCCGCTCGACAAGTCGTTCCGCACCTGGAGCTTCAACTCCGACGGCTCGTTCGGCGAAGGGGTCGCCTCGCGCAGCGGCGACGAGTGGCTGCTCAAGTCGACCGACGTGCACAGCGACGGCGTGGTCTCGACCTACACGCAGGTGATCCGGCCGGTCGACGAGCAGACCCTGGAGGTCCAAAAGATCGGCCGCACCGAGGACGGCGCTCCCCTGCCCTCGACCGAGCCGATCACCGTACGGCGGGCGCCCGACGCCGCGTTGACGACCGAGCAGGAGGCGCAGCCGTGAACACCCCAATCAAACTAGCAGCGGTCGCCCTGGCGCTCGCCCTCGCAATGCCTGACGCGTGCTCCGCCGTCGGCCGACGCGGTGGGGGTGGTGGCGGTGGTCGTGGCGGCGGAGGCGTTTCCCGCGGCGGTGGCGGCGGTCGCCCCGCCATTAGTGCTCCCGGCGGCGGCCGCGCGCCAAGCCGGATGCCCAGCGCAAATAGAGCCCCGAGCGGCGGCCGCGCGCCGAGCATCAGCCGCCCCAGCACGCGGCCATCGACGCCGTCTATGACGCAACGCCCCAACGTGACTCGGCCCAATACAGGACGGCCCAATACGGGGCGACCCAGCACCGGGCAACCCAGCGGCGCAATCAAGCCATCAACCCAGCCCGGCCGTCTCCCCGCGGCGCCGTCGGCCCGCCCCACCACCAGACCGAACAACCGCCTCCCTAGCCCGCCACAGACCAAGCCCGCCACTCGCCCGTCGACCCGGCCATCATCACGCCCGCCGAGACCCCCGGGGCAAGGCAGCGGCGGCTCGGTGGGTCGTCCCGGCGCCAAACCACCGACCAGCCTGCCAGGGGGCGTCCATCGCCCGTCGACCAAGCCAGGCGCCAAGCCGGGCAACCGGCCGGGGACCCGCCCCTCGCCGGGTGACGTCGGCGATTTCCTGGGGATCGGCAAGCCGGTCCGCCCCGAACGCCCGACGACCCTGCCCGGCCGTGTGCCCGGCGGCGTCGGCGACCGGCCCGGCCAAGGCAACCGGCCCGGCCAAGGCAATCGTCCCGGACAGGGCAACCGCCCGGGCGATGGAAACCGCCCCGGCAACGGCATCGTCGACCGCCCTGGCGGCGGACGCCCCGACCGGCCGGTCGTGCGTCCCGGCAGCGGGGGCGGGCGGCCAGGCTACGGCAATCGGCCCAGCTACGGAAATTGGCCCAGCAACAACGTCATCAACCAACGGCCGAGCTGGTCGAACATTGGCAACAACTACTACACGAACGTCAACAACCGCTGGAACAACGCGATTACCCGCCCGGTGAACCCCGGCTGGCGCCGCCCGGCCGACAACCGCCTGGGCTACTGGAACGGCTGGGGGACCGGCGTCCGCCACCACTGGAACCATTACCACCAGCACCAGTACTGGTTCAACAGCGGCTGGTGGGCGTACCACCGCCCGCCGCTGGGGGGCTGGCACTACCACTACGCGACGCGCCCCTACCGCTGGAACTACTGGTGGGGCGTGCCGACCTGGGCGGCCTACAACAACTGGTTCACCTGGTCCACGCCGGCGACGACACTGTCGGAGCCGATCTACTACGACTACGGCTCGGACGGCAACGTGGTGTACCAGGACAACTCGGTCTACCTCGGCGGGACCGAGGTCGGCACGGCCGAGGAGTTCGCCGCGTCCGCGATGGAGCTCGCCACGGTCGAGCCGCCCGAGTCGGCCGAAGCAGCCGAAGAGGCCGAGTGGATGGCGCTCGGCACGTTCGCCGTGTCGACCGACGAGCGCGACACCGACCCGAACCTCACGGTGCAGCTCGCCGTCAACCGCGAGGGCGTCGTGAGCGGCACGCTCTACAACGTCGACGCCGACCAGGCCCAGGCCGTGCAGGGCCGCGTCGACCCGGAGACCCAACGCGTCGCGATCCGCTTCGGCGAGAACGAGGAGCTCGTCGCCGAGACCGGCCTGTACAACCTCACCCAAGAAGAAGTCCCGGTGCTGGTGCACTTTGGCGGCGACCAGACCGAGACCTACCTGATGGTGCGGCTGGAGGCTGGTGAAGACGAGGGCGAGGAGTAGTCCGCGCCTAGTCTAAAGAACTGGCGGCCCGGTTCCCGACTTCGGGAACCGGGTTCGTTCATTCTCACCGCACGCGTCGACGGCGGGTGATCGCATGCCCACAAGAGCGTGAGCATGGCGCCTGGCAGTTCCCCTCAGCAAGCGGGTAACAAGGCGTAGTAGACTTATTTTCTTTCTTTCGTCGCGCAGAACGGGTATCCTGCTGTGCGTGCACGCACTCCGGTGGCGAGCCCAAATTGCTCCGTTCGGAGCTCGCTCGTCTCCGCGCTCTACTCCTAGACATTTGAGGAGGTTCAGCTCATGAGTTGCATCCTGATGCCGCGCTTCGCGCTTGCTGCGGTCTTGTCTTTGCTCTGCTCGCCTGCGGTCTCGGCAGTCATGATCGATACTGTGTCGGTCGGTGACCCAGGCAACGCTGGCGAAGTCAAAGGGCAGGGAACCTTCGGCGCTGTGAACTATGATTACCGCATCGGTACATACGAAGTGACAAATTCCCAGTACGCGGAATTCCTCAACGCCAAAGCCGCCAGCGATCCGCTCGCGCTCTACAACTCCGTGATGGACGCAGATATCCGCGGTGGCATCACGCAGAACGGCTCCAGCGGCAGTTTTACTTACTCGGTCAAGCAGAACATGGCCGACAAGCCGGTGATTTGGCTATCTTGGTACAGTGCGCTCCGTTTCACCAACTGGCTCCACAACGGTCAAGGCAACGGCGACACGGAGACCGGCGCCTATTTGCTTACCGGCGGAACGCCGATTCCTAGCAACGGCAACTCCATTACGCGAATCGCGGGCGCGCGCTGGTTTCTTCCCTCAGAGGACGAATGGTACAAGGCTGCCTACTACGATCCGACGCTCAACGGCGGATCGGGCGGTTACTTCGACTATGCCACCCACAGCGACCTTGGCCCAACCGTTGCGACGGCCAACTCTAATGGCGATATTTCTAATCCCGGCACGAACATCGCCAACTACGATCGCGGTGCGGACTGGGTCAATCCCAGCTTGACCACCGATCTGACGCGAGGAAGCGTGACGACCGTTGGAAGCGCCGGTCCGATGAGCGAGAGCTATTACGGCACGTACGATCAAAGCGGTAACGCCGAAGAATTCCTCGAAACCTTCTCTCTGGGCAGTAGTAGCCGCCTTGTCCGCGGTGGCAGCTTCGACACTGGCTTGGCCGTGGATATTTCTTCTGCGTTTCACCTGTCTCTCAACCACGCCTCGACCGGCAACAGGACCGGATTCCGAGTGGCCGCCGTGGTTCCAGAACCTAGCGCATTCCTGCTGGTGTTTGCGGCCGCCGCTTGCTACAAGGCGAAGGCCTACGGAAACGCGCGGCGAACCTGACCGGCACTGAGACGCCGCAAGCGTACAGTATCCATGCTCATTGTTGACCATTCGACGAGTGATGAGCCGGGTGCCATGTTACGCCGTTAACCCTCTGACAGTAGTAAGATTGGTCTTGATGCGGTGGCTTGGTCGCCTTAGAGGCGGTGTGGAAGAT
>NZ_SJPO01000015.1 GCF_007859935.1 Posidoniimonas polymericola
ATGTTCGCTCCGTCCCGTTAAGTTGAAACTCCGTTCAACGGGCTTCTACGCGAAGAGGCAAGAGGTTGTTCGACAAGGCCCCTTCCTAGTGCCACTGCTACCACGTCTACCGACCTCATCAGCGGAAGGATCGCACGCCGCTTGTTAGCGTCTAGTCGGAGGTCAGTGATCCGCCTGGGAACGGTGAAGTAACTCTTCGCCGCAGTTGGCTTGGCTGTGTGCTCAATCGCTACTAACCCACAGCGACCTATTGGAGTGCAGAGGCTGTTGGCCATCTAGTCGTTGCGTGTCTACACGCTGTTGAGGCATTCACAGCTGATAATCCGTTCGTGATTCGTGACAGTCGGCAAAACGTGTTTTCAGCTCAGAAGCAATAGTAACCAGCAAGCTCTCGTCGATATTGGATGGCAACCTTTTCGAACGGGATGTTTGGTGTCAATCAACCGTTTGCGTGCAGAGAGGTCGAGAAGATCTTCGCGAGCTTTTTCGAGGATGCTCTTTGATACGCTCATCGCCTACCTGTACGAAAAACCTGCCCGGTGAAATCGTTGTATTGGGTTGGCGTCTGCCAGTGAGTCCAGCTAGTTTGGGAGGCTACTTCGCCCACTCCGCCGACAACACCGCCGCCTGCTCCAACACCAGCTTGGTCGCCTCCTCCCGCAGGTCGGGAGGATACCCATGCTTGTTCAGAATCCGGCGGACTATCACTCGGATCTTGGCTCGGGCGGTCTCGCGGCTTGTCCAGTCGATGCTCACGCTCTTGCGGACAGTCATCACGAGTTCGGTGGCGATGACCTTGAGCTTGTCGCAGCCCATGGTGTCCATCGCGCTCTCGCTCTGAGCCAGGGCGTCATAAAAGCAGATCTCGTCGTTGTTGAGGCCGAGGTCTTCGCCCCGCTCCTGAGCGGCGCGGAACTCCTTGGCGACTCGGATCAGCTCGTCGATGATCTCTTGGGTCGAAATCGCCCGGTTGTGGTAGGCGTTCAGGGCAGACTGCAGCATCTCGCTGAGGTTCCGGGCCTGAACTACGTTCCGCTTGTGACGCACCTTGATCTCGTCCTTGAGCAGCTTCTTGAGCAGCTCGGCAGCGACGTTCTTGTAGGGGAGGCTCCTGACCTCCTCGAGGAACTCGTCCGAAAGGATCGACACGTCTGGCCGGTCGATGCCCGCGGCCGAGAAGACGTCAATTACCTCGCTGTCCGCTGTCATGACTGCCTTGGACACGAGCTGCCGCACGGCTGCGTCGAGTTCGGTCTGTGACTTGCCGCTAGCGCTGTACTTGCGGAACATGGTCCGCACGATCTGAAAGAAGGCCACATCTTCGCGGATCTGCTCAGCGTACTGCGAGGTAGGGCAGAGGGCGTAGGCCTTGGAAAGGTTGCCTACATGAGCGACCCAGCGCTCCTTGCCTTCGTCCTGCTCGAGCAGGAACTCTTGGGCCTGCAATGGCAGCGTCGCCCGCTCGGCCGGGGCGCCCGTTGTCCACTTCGACCAGTCGAAACCGTGGAGCATGTCGCGGCACTGCTCGAAGTTCTTCTGCAATGCTGTCACCGCTGCGTCAGCATCGATGGTCGTTTCGCCAGAGCCACCGCTCTCGGTGTAGGTCTTCAATGCCTTCTTGAGAGAATCGCCGATCCCGAGGTAGTCAACGACAAGCCCGCCTGGCTTCTCTCTGAAGACACGGTTGACACGTGCAATGGCCTGCATCAGGCCATGCCCCTCCATTGGCTTGTCGAGGTACATCGTGTGCAGGCAGGGAGCGTCGAACCCGGTGAGCCACATGTCGCGGACGATCACCAGCTGGAAGGGAGAGTCGGCCGACTTGAAGTGTCGGGCGAGGTCCTTGCGGCGTTTGGCGGTGCGGATGTGCTGCTGCCAGTCGACTGGATCACTGGCGGCGCCGGTCATGATGACCTTCAAGAATCCCTGCTCATCGTCCTCGCTGTGCCATTCTGGCCGTAGGTTGATGAGGGCGTTGTAAAGATCGACGCATATCCGACGGCTCATGCAGACGATCATGCCCTTGCCGGCCATCGCCTCCTGCCGCTTCTCGAAGTGGCTGACGAGGTCGCGGGCGAGCAGGTCGATCCGGTCGTCGTCGCCGACCATGGCCTCGAGGGCCGCCCACTTTGTCTTGAGCTTTTCTTTGGTGTCGAGCTCCTCAGACTCCGTGATCTCTTCGAAGCTCTCGTCGATGCCGCCGACGCTGGCATCCTCCAGCATCATTTTGATGATACGGCTCTCGTAGTAGATCGGCACGGTCGCCTTGTCGGCCACCGCCCGCTGGATGTCGTAGATGCTAATGTAGTCGCCGAACACGGCGCGGGTGTTCTTGTCGTCCAGTTCGACCGGCGTGCCGGTGAAGCCGATATACGAGGCGTTAGGCAGAGCGTCGCGGATGTTGCGGGCGAAGCCGTAGCTCGTCTTCCCTGTCTTAACATCGTGGCGTGCATGGAAGCCGTACTGGCTGCGGTGGGCCTCATCGGCGACCACGACGATGTTGCTCCGCTCTGACAGAAGCGGGAAGGCGCCCTCGGCCTCGGCAAACTTGTGCACGGTCGTGAAGACCACGCCGCCCGACGCCACCTGGAGGACCTCCCGGAGGTGGTCGACGCTGTCGGCTTGGATTGGCTTCTGTCGGAGGATCTCGCTGCACCGCTGGAACTGACCAAAGAGTTGGTCGTCGAGGTCGTTCCGGTCGGTCAGCACCACCAGGGTTGGGTTGTTCATCTCCGGCGCCGACACGACCAGGCCGGCGTAGAAGAGCATCGTGAAGCTCTTACCGCTACCCTGGGTGTGCCAGACGACACCTCCACGGCGATTGCCGTCCTCTCGAGTGGCTTCGATGGTGGCCGTGAGGGCCTTCTGGGCCGCGTGGAACTGGTGGTAGCCGGCGAGGATCTTGAAGACCGCCTCGCTGTCGGGGTCGTCCTCGAAGAGCACAAAGTCGCTGACCAGGTCCAGCAGGCGGGCGCGATCGAGGGCGCCGCGGATGAGCACCTCGAGCTCGAGTAGTCCTTTGACCGGTTGCTCGCTGTCGATGGTCCGCCAGGGCTTGAACCACTCGATGCCTGCCGAGAACGAGCCGATCCGGGCCTGCCCACCGTCGCTGATGACTGCCAGCTCGTTGTACCGGAAGAGCGACGGGATCTCCGCCTTGTAGGTCTGCAACTGCGCAAACGCCTTGTCGATCGTGGCGTCTTCGTCCGCCGGGTTCTTCAGCTCAAGGACGACTAGCGGGAGACCATTGACGAACAGGACAATGTCAGGGCGGCGGTTGTGGCCACTCTCGATGACCGTGAACTGGTTGACCGCCAGCCAGTCATTCGCGTCGGAGTCGGACCGATCGAGCAGCTGCGCGTGATCGCCCGCGATTGAGCCATCGTCGCGGCGGTACTCCACAGCGACCCCGTCGCGGAGCATCTTGTGGAACGCACGGTTGGCGCCAATCAAGGTCGGCGAATCCAGGATCGTGACCTTCCGGAACGCCTCTTCCCGGGCATCAGCGGGCATCGCAGGGTTTAGGCGATCGATGGCCGCCCGCAGACGGTCCTTCAGCACTACGTCGTCGAACGAATCCCGCTCGGCAGCCGGCTCGCCAGGAGCGATCTCAGGCCCAAAGGCGATGCCGTACCCAAGCTCAGACAGCCACGACAGGGCCGCTTGTTCGATCGTGTCTTCGCAGAACGCAGCCATGCCGTGCCGATGGACCGCCGGGGTGTGGTGAACCGTATTATGCTAACCCAAACGGCTGAGGCGGGGTACGAACGCGCAGTGAAAATGTCCCAGCTTTTCGATCATCCAATCGTGCAGCTCAGGCCAGTTGCTATGGTCCCGAACATCGATCTGGGTGTTTCGCAGGTAGATCCGCAGGGACTTGCGTTCGGGGTCTCCCAGCCACTCCAGGTCGCCGCCGATCTCCTGCGAGATGCGATCGCGATCGGCGTACAGGGCCTGGAACACTGCCTGTTGCTCGGCGCCCCTCAAGCCCAGACCGACAGACGCTCGATTCTTTACCGAGTTCACCGAGCCGTGGAGCCAAGCGTCTGACCTACCGATCGCAAAGTTCATCCATGCTTGCCCTCTTGGGCTCTGAGGAGTCAGTGGGGTCTGGTGCTGCTGCATCCTCTCCACAAACGCCTGCCAGAATGCGACCAGCTCATCGCTGCGGGCGTTCTTGGTCTTAGCCGTTTCAACCAAGTGTCGGAGGTAATCTGAAATCAGCTCACGATGGGCGTCGAGCACTTCCTGGGTCAGACGAACCCCAAGCCGTCCCTTGCGCTTCACGCTGGTCTCGAAGCCGGCGTCCGCAAAACGATTGGCCCATTGCTCTAGCGAGCTTGACCCCGACGACATCCACACCGACCTCTTGCGGGGATAAAACGACACTACATTGAAGAAGTCATCCGCCGGCTTCACGGCGATGTTGTGTACCCGGTAGACCAGGTCGTGCTTGCGAGAGCCAACCTCGTCGATCAGGTCCTTGATCTGGTCGCACCAGCCTAGCGCCTCGTCCGTGGATCGGCCCCGCCAGTACTCGCGAGACGTTTCGCCCGAATCGTCCTCAGAATCCTCAGAACTCGCCAACTGTTCAATCCGCGGCGCCAGCACGCGGCGGACGGTCGTTAGTTTGCTCGCGAGCCACTCGTGCTGCTCCAGCCAGTCGAGTGGGTCCTTGATGCTCGAGTTCTTCCGCATCGCGCCGACGCTACGGCCCGCATCGTTCCAGTCGGCCATGAACCCAAGCTCTTTGTCGATGGCTGCGCGGTCGGCGACTAGGTTCCGAAAGTGTCGGCGGCCACGGCCCGGAGGGAGCACCACCGCGGCCCACAGCTGCTTGCCGCCCACCTTATACCACGCGTACAGGGAGGCGCCGTCGACGCCGAGCGGCAGCTCGAGCCGGGTCTCGCCGGTGGCCTCGGGCAGGTCCTTCCAGCCGTGCTTCTCCTTCAGGATCGCGAGCAGGTCGCTCCAGTACGCAGTGCGTCGCTCCACGCCTGCCTTGAGCTTGCGTTCCTTGGAGGGTGGGACATACGCAGGGCCACCCTCCGGGCGGGGCCAGAGGCCGGTGACGGTTTCGCTCAGCTTGCGCCCGCGCTGCTCGATGGCGGCGGCGTCCCATTTGTCGTGGTCTGTAAAGTGGCGGTTGAGACTCACATTGCTCCTCGTCAGCTCCTCCCGCTTCGTTGCGAATCCGTGATTGCTCATAGGTCCGTTGTAGCCCGAAAGCGTCAGATTCCCCAGCGTGTGCAGCCAGCGCTCATGCAGGCTCTTCCAGTCGGTGCCGAGCGCCTCCTTCCACTCCTTGGAGGACTTGCCGCTGAGCGTCTGGGGCATTACGTGCTCGATGCTCAGCGTGGTGGGGTCGACCCGCTCCTTGTGGCCGAGGTCCCGCTCGAGCTCCTCGAGTATCAGCCGGCACTTCTTGGGCTCGCGTCGGTAGACCGGGAACTCAACCAGGGCGGTCTGCAGCGCCCGATCGTCGGGCCAGCCGCGGTGCTGCCAGTACCCCTGCAGGTCGCTCCGCGGGTTGTCCTTGATCGCGGTGATCGCCTCGCAGAACCACTTGCCGTAGGTCCGCGTGCTCTCGCCGCAGATCGAACGCCGCAGCACGAAGCTGCACAGGTCGTCCAGGCACCCCAGCAGGCCGTCCATCGGCAGGACGCCTTCTTCGTGACGGGCGAGCAGGTTCAGCAGCAGCGGGTGCGAGGTATTAATCTCCATCGCCGCCACCGACCGCAGCCGCTTGGCTAGGGCCGCGTCGGTGACGGTGTCGGGCCGGCGGAGTTGACACTCTAGCTTGGCGAACCGGGCGAGCTCGGCCACCTGGTCAACCGGTGACCAGCCTCGCTGGCGGAAGTACTCCTTGAAGTCGAGGAAGGTCGACTTTGGCTGCGAGTACGTGCCGCCCCGCATCAGGAAGCTGCGGTAGAAGTCGGTGGGCTTCAGGGCGTCGTGCTTGTCGGTCGCGTCGAACAGGGCCTCGTAAGGCTCCCAGTGGTCCTCCTGGAAGTCTTCCTGGTCGTCCTGCGGCACGTGCATGAACAAGAAGTTGCGGATCAGGTCGGACTCCGCCAGCGGCAGGCCGGTCGAGTTGAGGCTCTCGAAGATCTCGTACGGGTTTTCCTCGTCGATCGTGATGACTACCAGGTACAGGCCGCCGGTCGCCTTCTGGAACAGGTTGGCCAGGCCTTCGCCGCCGGCCGTTTGGGCGAGCTGCTGGATGTGCTTGCGGAAGAAGTCGTACGCGGCGACGATCTGCAGGCCGGCCTCGCGGTCAAGCTCCTTGCCATCAACAATCGCGATGAACGCCTCGCGGTCGCCGGTGCGGGGCACTATCTTGTACCGCCGCAGCTTCTTCTCGAACTTGTGGATCAGGAAGTTCTCCTCGATCCGCGCCGCCAGCTCCTCCTCGCCCTGCTGCCGGGCCACATCACGCAGTGCACACAGCAATAGTGACAGCGTGGTCAGCCGCTGCTGGCCGTCGATCAACTGAAACGCGGTGACCTCCCCCGGCGTGACCCCCTCGGCGGTGCAGACCAGCGGCCCGAGGAAGTGCTTGCGGTCCCGCTCATCGTCCATCAGCGCCCACAGGTCCGCCCGTAGCCGCTCCCAGTCCTTGCGGCCCCACTTGTAGAACCGCTGGAAAAAGGGAATCAGGAACTGGTCGCTGGAGTGCAGGATCTTAGAGATTGACTTCGCGTAGGCTTCCATTAGGTCTAACTTGAGGAGGTGAACTTAGTCTGTAGCTCGCACGCAAGCTGAACGGGACGGCGATAGAACGAGACCGATACAGGCGGTTCGGAAAGCCACAGTCGGTCTCTTGAACAGGGAAGGTGTCATTTACAGCACATGCCGGCGTTCATCTTCCTAGGCGAGTTTGATGGACAGAATCGAATCTATGTCATTTGGCTTTCGTGGCGTAAAGCCAGGTCCCGTCAGGCGTGACCAGTTTGACAGCAGTGCCGTAGGCGAAGATTTCCACGGCCTGCTGCGCTCCAATACCCTCTCCCGCTACAGCGACTCGATACTCGAACTGACAATTGATCACGCCGTCCGCACCAATGGCGTAGGCCTGCGCCAGGAGGTTCTGCTTTACACCCGCAAATGCCGTGTGAGGATCTCCGGAGCCGCCAAAGATCCCAGCTTTTCCCTGAGAGTCGAACGCAAAAATCGTGTCGACTATTCTGAAGTGCGTTCCCGGCGGTAATCCAGAAGTTGAAACCCTCATGTTAGCGCGCCGCTGCTGGTCACGAGCCTGCCGCTCTTCGGCTATTCTGGCTTGCTCGGTTGCCTGCCTTCGAGCCGCATCCATCAGGCCATTCACGCTCGCCGCGGCCTGCCACTCACTACGTTCTCCAAGCCTGACCATCGTGTCCTCTTGGACAACCCCTTTATTGATCGCTTTCAGTAAATCAGC
Source organism: Posidoniimonas polymericola (assembly GCF_007859935.1). Lineage (NCBI taxonomy): Bacteria > Pseudomonadati > Planctomycetota > Planctomycetia > Pirellulales > Lacipirellulaceae > Posidoniimonas > Posidoniimonas polymericola. The sequence continues at coordinate 7,421 of NZ_SJPO01000015.1, forward strand.
CTGAGACGACGGCCCTACCACGTCCCCGAGCACTTTGTAGTACCAATCTGACGCCATCAGTAATGCTCCTAGGGGGAAAGAGTTCGAGTGCCTAAAGCTGGAAAAGAAAGGTGCGTGCCGTTGCGAAAGCATTCGCTTCATAAGACGGTTGCGGAGTTCTCCTGCAGCTCCTTCAGCGTCCGCCCTTGGTCGTCCTTCCACTCGGTGCGTCCGTTGGCGTTGCGGCCCAAGACCACCGCGGCGGCGGTGGAGGGGGAGCTGAAGGTGTAGTCCTGGGCGAACTGGTAGCCGTTCGCGGCTTGCGTCAGTACGCCTAGCTCGACAAGGTTGCTCCGCAGGGCCGAGAACCCACGCGAGATCGAGTCTACCTCTTCGCCCCGGGCACGACCGCCGGCGGTCACCACAAAGCCGTCGCTCGACTCGTAGCCGTACGCGTCGGCGTCGGGGCCGGAGCAGTGCAGCAGGTCCGTACGTTCCCGCTGGGCCGGCTTCGTAAAGTAGTGCAGCCCCAGCAGCGGCAGGCAGAGCAGCACCTCGTCGAGGAAGCCCTCGGCGTCGGCCGTGTCCATCTCCGACAGCGGCGTCGGCGCCGGGGTGTTGCCGTTGTCGAGTGTGCAGCGTTTGGCTTCCTTGGCCAGGTCGATCAGCCGCGACTCGAGGTGCTGGATATGGGCCTTGTTGAGGTTCTCGTCCTTGCTGACGAAGAATGCGACGTGGGTCCAGAAGTCTTTCTTGGCGAAGTGGCTCTCGAGCCGCGGCCGCACCGGCGCGCCCTGGCCCACATACACCGTAGGCAGTTCATCCTCGCCCGCCGGCCCGTAGAGGATGTACACCCCTGTCCGCTGGAATTCCTCCCGGGCCTTACTCTCGGGCAGCAGCGGCCGCGGGCAGACCACGCACCGGCCGCTCCAGTTCGACTTCTCGACCACCTTCAGCCCGTCGGCCGTGCCGCCGGGGAGGAAGATGCGGATGCTGAAGGCTCGGGGCTGGTCTGGCATAGGATCACAAGCGGAGGTTGGCGAGCTAGTTGGGGCGGACGACGCGCCCTGCTACCCCCAACTGACGTGGTCCGGGTTTACCTCGAAGCCGCACTCGCTGCAGGTCGGGTCGCTCGCCGTCACGCGACCCCGTTCGCAGCTGGGGCAGCAGTCGGAATCGATCAGCAGCCGCACCTCGGCCCCCATTGTGGCGCCACAGCCCGGGCACGCGGGGTTGCGGTCCTTGAAGTCCCACTCTGCCCAGCACGCCGGGCAATGGTCGTGGGGGACCATCGCGAGGTCGCCATTGACGACATACCGGTGCGCCGTGCTGTCGCCCCACGCGGTGTACGGCGGGTTGCCAGCGGAGGTCGCCAGGCCGGTTTGCAGCAGCGGCAGGCTGCGGCCACGCTCGGCGTCGAACACCTGCAGCCGGATGTCGAGCGTCAGCGAGTACTCGCCGAGCACTCGGCTCAACTCGGCGAGCTGCCGCTTGATCGATTCGCATGCTTCGCTGTCGATCAGCTCGGTGACCTGCCCGGCGAGGATGTCCACGTCGGGATCGATTTGCTCGTAGAGGTTCTTGTCCATCTAAACCACCTCCCCGACTGCCCGCTCCGCATCCCCCACCCGCAGCTCGCCCGACAGCAGTTTTGGGAGTAGGGTGTCACGAGTGCACGTGAGAGTACGCGATTCGCGCAGGTTAGCTTGTATTCTGCTGTATATTGGGCGAACTAGATCGGAGAAGGCGTCCATGACTTCTTGGTTCGGACTCTGAATTCGGACTGCCTGTAGATGCCCCTTGGTTACCGCCTCGCGAGTTGCTCCAGCGTTGAACCCGATCAAGTGATCTTTCATCTCCTGACTAGCTAGGTGCAAGTGAAGGTATCGCGGAGAAATGCCCGGTGCCGCACGAATTCGCAGGACATGCTGATTCACTCGTGCGGGCAGAACATCAGGGTCGACGATGCATGTTCGCAGAACCGATGCGCCCGTGATATTGAAGAGGATATCGTCCTCTTCGAGAGCCACGCTGACGAGCGAATCTGCGGCTTTGTCCGTGATACGAGCCAATCCGTCCCAAACGAACTTGTGATCAAACACGTTTTGGCTTCTCACGAGTGCGACGCCGTCATCAACGTAAACTTTGCTGCCGCCACGAGGAGTTGCTCCGCTTCCAATATGGGTGGTTAGCTCTTCCAGCGTCTGTGGCTTCCACCCCTTCGGCACCAACTCCCCGTCCACATGCTCCAGCGAGTCCGGGAACAACGCCGCCAGGTCGGCGCTCATGCCGGCGGGCTGGCGGCCGTCCAGCTTGGCGCGGACCGGGTCGAAGTCCACGAACCAGCTCTTGAAGATCGCCCGCGCGAGCGCCTCCAGCGTCGCATTCATCCGCCGGTTCAGCTCGATCTTGTCGTCGAGCGCGCCGAGGATGCGGGTGATGGCTTGCTGTTCAGGGAGTGGGGGAAACGGAAGAACAAAGCCTCTAATGAGCTGCCCACTCAGATTCTGCTGGGCTGCACCTGATGCTAAGCCTCTCAACTGCCGCCGGTGATGGAGCAGTTGGTAGAATAAGTAGCGAAAGTCAGCTAGTCGGCTGTCAACGATAATCGCGCAGCACGCTTGGTTACACGTCATCGAACGCCGAAGTATTCCGAGTTGCCCGACGGTTGCACCGTAGAGGGCGAGTAGAAGCGTGTTCTCCGGAAGCACCTTCGCCGAAGAAGACTTTACCGCCTCTTCGGTGATTTGTTCTTCTGTGTCGTCGATCCAACGATCCAGTAGTTCCTTCGACTTGACCCAGCCATTGCCGCCTCCGTCATAAAATTCCGGTCGGCGGCGACTGGGTGTGCCACCACTTGTCACACGCATACAGACTTGGTCGATTGATTGGCGGCGCCATTCAGGAGGCGCTGAAGAACAGGCGTCAGCTTCCATATCCCAGCCCCTCTAGATTGGACCGGATAGCTGCTTCTAGGTCAGCTGACTCGGCAAACTGCCCCTTCAACTCTGCCGTCAGCCGACGCATCTTCTCATCAAACGGCTCATCGTCCTCTTCTACTGCCTCGGCACCGACGTAACGGCCGGGCGTGAGCACGTGGCCGTGCTCGGCGATCCGTGCGGTGGTGGCCGACTTGCAGAAGCCGGACACATCGTCATAGCCTCTGCCCGACTGCCACGCGTGGTAGGTGCCCGCGATGCGGGCGATGTCCTCGTCGGTCAGCTCGCGGTGCACCCGGTCGATCAGCGTGCCGAGCTTGCGGGCGTCGATGAACAGGGTCTGTCCCGCCCGCTGCTTCTTGTCCCGTGTCAGGAACCACAGGCAGACTGGGATCTGCGTGCTGTAGAACAACTGGCCCGGCATCGCGACCATGCAGGCGACCAGGTCGTCCTCCACGAGGGCGCGACGGATGTCGCCCTCGCCCGACTGGTTGGAGCTCATGCTGCCGTTGGCGAGCACGAAGCCGGCCGTGCCGCCGGGCGCCAGGTGGTGCACAAAGTGCTGCACCCACGCGAAGTTGGCGTTCCCCTTGGGGGGCAGGCCGTACTTCCACCGCACATCGTCGTCGACGCGGTGCCAGTCGCTGTCGTTGAACGGCGGGTTGGCCAGCACGTAGTCGGCCTTCAAGTCGCGGTGCAGGTCGCGGCGGAACGTGTCGGCGTGCTCGGCGCCCAGGTCCCCCTCGATGCCGCGGATCGCCAGGTTCATCTGCGCCAGCCGGCGGGTAGTGGGGTTCGACTCCTGCCCATAGACCGCGATGTCGCCGACGCGGCCGCCGTGCTCCTCGACGAATTTTTCGGATTGCACGAACATGCCCGCCGAGCCGCAGCAGGGGTCGTAGATCCGGCCCCCCTTTCCCGTCATAGAATCGTATGGGGCGAGCATCTCGACCAGCACCCGCACCACGCACCGCGGCGTGTAGAACTGGCCCCCCTTCTTGCCCTCGGCGCTGGCGAACTCCGACAGGAAGTACTCGTACACGCGGCCGAGGATGTCCTTGGAGCGGTTCTCGGCGTCCCCCAGGCCGATGGTGCCGACCAGGTCGATCAGCTCGCCGAGCCGCTGCTTGTCGAGCGAGGGCCGGGCGAAGTCCTTGGGCAGGATGCCCTTGAGCCGTGGGTTGTCCCGCTCGATGGCGACCATCGCGTCGTCGATGGTCTTGCCGATGGTGGGCTGCCGGGCGCTCGCCTGGAGGTGGGCCCAGCGGGCCTCCTTGGGGACCCAGAAGCAGTTCTCGGCCAGGTACTCGTCGCGCTCCTCGGGGTCGGCGCCCTCGTACTCCCCCTCACCGGCGACCAGCTTCTCGTAGACCTCGTTGAACGCGTCGGAGATGTACTTGAGGAAGATCAGCCCGAGCACCACGTGCTTGTACTCGGCCGCATCCATGTTGTTGCGGAGCTTGTCGGCCGCCAGCCAGAGCTTGGCCTCGAAGCCCAGGTTGGCCGCGGCGTCCTGCTTGGGGGCTTTATTCTTAGGGGCCGCCTCTTTGGCCGCGGTCTTCTTGGGAGCGGATTTCTTAGGAGCAGCGGTCTTAGCCGCCCCGGTCGCGGTGGCCTTCTTGGCCGTCTTCTTCTTGCCCATGGGTCGCGAATGCTGTGACAGAGCCGAGGGGATGGCGGCTGCTCGTGGAGACGCGCCGGGAACCGCACAATATAACGGGTTGGCGATTCCCCGGGAACTTACTCGGAATAGATCAGCAAAGGTGTTAAGCCGCGTTAGCGGGGCGCACGCGGCGTTAGGCGGTCTGGAGAGAATGTGCGCCCGAGCTGTGGGTGCACCGGGCCGAAAAACGCCGGGTTTTAGTTGACTTGGGCTTGAATACGCGGCTGTGGTGGATTCACTGCGCCCGCGTCCCTCCGCCTGCAAAAACTCAGAATCGCTCCAAAGGCGGTGGGGCTTTGGGGTCCGATTCGCCAACAGCAACGCGAATTCGTTTGAGTAGGTCATTCCGGATCAAATGACCATCGCTAGAAAGGCCACACGGGCACGGAGTGTCGCTAGTCGTTTTTCGAAGCGGCATGCCTGCGTGATGTAATGCGTTCAAGAGTGTTCTTCTCTCACCGCGAGGAGCCGTGGTGGCGCCGTTCTTCATCACTGCTCGCCCAAGTCGACGAAGATTATGAAAAAATTTTCGAGCGGTTCTTGTGAGCTTACATGAGACTGGAAGTTTAAGTTTGTGGATTTTTGGATTCGCTGGCTGCGGTGAGTGACAAGCTTTAGAAGCAAACAGTACTTGATTTGAAGTGCCGCGCAGCTGGTAGGAGTTCTGTGAGGGGACGAACCCGTGCGAGAATCTGTCAAGAATCGAGGGCCGAGAGCATTTTGCGCTTGACCTCTCAAAATCATTGACGGGTCGACCAATCCGAGTAAGATCTGCCGCGGCTGGAACGAGACGCGTGATCGCGTGTGTGCTCGATTTCAGTCGTGTGCGACGACTCAGCGGTTCCATCTACGCGCTGCATGAAGCAAACGCAAGAACCGTGTGTGAATGATCTCTTAGTCGTCGATTTCTAATCCACCCTACACGGAGGGGAGTCGGTTTTATGGACGAAGAAGCAAGGGGATGGTGTCCGTTGCTAATGGATGCAAGGACGGCGGCGAAGGCGCTCGCAATCAGCTCGCGGAAGCTCTGGGCGATGACCGCGAGTGGTGAAATCCCGCACGTGCGTATCGGGCGGTCGGTCCGCTACCCAGTCTTTGAGCTGCAGAGCTGGGTGAACGAACACACGGAGGGGAATCGCTAACATGAACATGCCGAATGACCCGCGTCGCAACGCGGCCGAACCAAACAGCAAGCAGCCTGAGCCCAAGGGATCGCACAACGAAGCTGCGAGCGAGGGCCGCCCGGAAGACCTCCACAGGCCAACGGCTTCCCCGCCAGGCTCCGATGCGTCCTGGCCGACTTCTGGCCCTGGGTCGGTCTCGCCTGCGGCCAACAGCCCAGTTAAGACGCCACAGGAGTGGGGCGAGATCGACGACTTCGAGAAGACCAATCTCCCGCCATTCCCCGTGGACGCGCTCCCCGAGGTGCTCCGGGATTTCGTGACCGAGCTGGCTATCGAAACCCAGACGCCGCCGGACATGGCGGCGATGCTCTCTCTGGCGGTGTGTGCCGCGGCAATCGCTCGCAAAGTGGAGATCCATCCGCGGGGAGGCTGGATGGAGCCCTCAAATCTCTTTGTTGTCATTATCATGGGACCGGCAAACAGGAAATCTCAGGTCCTCAGGAAGGTTGCGGCGCCGTTGGTGGCCAGGGAGGACCATCTCATCGCCGCCAAGCGTGAGTCGATAGCTAGCGAGCATACGAAGCGTCGGCAGTTGGAGGCCCGGCTCAAGAGCCTCGAAAAGGTTGCCGGCGAGTCTCCCAACAATAACAAGAGGGACAAGGCTGCACTCGACGCGAAGGAACTCGCGATCCAGCTTTCTTCCACTCCGATTCCCGTATCACCGCGGCTCATTGCCGACAACATTACCGAAGAAAAGCTTGAGCAGATGCTGCTAGACCACGGCGAACGGATCGCCTGCTTTAGTGCAGAGGGAGGCATCTTCGACATCATGAAGGGCAAGTACTCTTCGGCGGGGCCTCAGTTCGATGGCTTTCTGAAGGCCCATGCGGGTGATCGGATCGTCACCGACCGGATGGGCCGGGCCAGCGTGGTCGTTGAGCGTCCCGCGCTGACTTGCGCCTACGCCGTTCAGCCCCAGGTAATGAAGGCGATCACTGGCGATGATGCGTTTCGGGGGAGGGGGCTGATGGCTCGGTTCTTGTACGCCTCCCCAGAGTCACTGGTGGGCCGTAGGGACGTTGCCGCACCGGCGATGAGCCTGGAGGTGGCTGAGTCCTACGCGGCGTGCGTCGAGAGGATGGCGTCATTTGACGGCGAGCTTGAACTTCGCTTTTCCCTCGACGCTGATATCCGGTTGCGTAAGTGGGAAAGTGAAGTCGAAGAGATGCTCGATGTGGGCGGCGATTTGGAGTACATGCAGGACTGGGGAGGCAAGCTTGCGGGCGCCACGGTCCGCCTGGCCGGAATCATTGAGTGCGTGGATTCGACGTTCGATGAGTCATTGCTGGTGGGGATAAGGTCGCTTGAGCGGGCCATTCAGATTGCACGCTACGCCATCAGTCACGCCGACGCCGTGCTAGAACGCCCAGACTCACCAAGCTACGACGACGCTCAGTACCTTTGGCGGTGGCTGCGGAAGAAGGAGCTGCGTGTCTTCCGGAGACGCGATGTCTATCAGGCGTTAAAGAGGCGTTTCCCTGAGGTAAAGCACATCGCCCCCGCCCTGAGCGAGCTGTGCGAACGCAATTTCCTCCGTGTTCTCCCCAAAGTGACTGGTAAGATTGGGGCCCCGCCAATGGAGTATGAGGTAAACCCCTGCCTTCTCGACGGCGCAACGCGCCCTCAGAAGTCGCAAAACTCAGTCAGCTCGCTTTCTGAGGGTTTTGAGGACGTTTCGAACGGTGGTGAGTCGGAAGATTGGGGGGCCCCGTGAGGATGCAAGAAATCATCGCTGAGCTTCACCGTCGCCGCGTCCAGCTGGACGCGGTTGACGGCAAACTCCGGTTCAGGCCTGCCGGTGCGGTAGATGGCCCCCTGCGGGACGCAATGAAGCAACGGGAACCCGAGTTGGTTGAGATTGTTCTGAGTGGTGAGCCAGAGTTGCAGGTCGCCTGGTTAATGGCCGTCGAATCAGTTCATTCCAGCGGGGCCTTCTCCGACGAAGTTGCGGAGCAGTTTCGGCGGGCAGAAGTGATTTGGGGAGAAGCCGGCAAGATGCCGGCCCCGCCCCCTGGCCGTACCGGTGATTGGTGCAGTAAGTGCGGTTCCGCCGACTGGCGGGACACGAGGCTTGAGTACGAGCCTCACCGCGGAAAGTCGTCTCGCCGCGATTGTTCGCGTTGCGGTGCGTTTAAGGACTTCCCGAGGTGGTATGAGCCCGATTAGAGGGCCTTACGGGTAGACTACAACAACAGGTTCGGCAGGGCGGATCGTCAATTCGGCCTGATATTGAAAGCAAGGCTGGCAGATGGCATCGGTATTCAAACGCGGTGGAAGCAAGGCGAAGGGACCGTGGTACGTCCAGTGGATCGACCATACGGGCAAGCGGCGATCAAAGTGCGCGCGAACAAGCGACAAGGCGACGGCCGAGCGGATCGCCCGCAAGCACGAAGCCGACGCGGCCCTGCGTCGCGATGGCGTGATTGACCCAATGCTGGACGCGATCAGCAAGGAGTCGCAGAAGCCCATTGCGGATCATCTGGCGGACTACGAAGGCAAGCTTCGCACGGCGGGGCGAACCGATAAGCATATCGCGAGCACTAAGCGGTTCGTCGAATGGGTTGCTGAGCACGCCGGCTTCACCATGGCGGCTGATATCACGGCCGACGGCGTGAACCGTTACGCGGGCAAGCTGCGTGATGAGGGCCGCGCCGCCCGTACGATCCAGGCGCACTTGAACGCTATCAAGGCGTTTACCAAGTGGCTAGCCGATCATCACAAGCTGCCCCGCGATCCGTTGTCATCGGTCAAGAAGCCGAACCCGAAGGCCGACCGCCGCCGGGAGCGCCGGATGCTGCTGCCCGAGGAATGGCGGCGACTGGAAAAGGCCACCGAAGCCGGCCCCGAACGGTACGGCATGGCGGGCTACGAACGATTACTGCTCTACCTTGTCGCGATCCAGACCGGCCTGCGGTCAAGCGAACTGCGGAGCCTGACCCGCGGGCGGTTGTACTTCGATGCAGACCCGCCTTATATCACCTGCAAGGCCGGGTCGACCAAGAATCGGAAGGATGCCCGCCAGTTCATCCAGCCCGAACTGGCGGCACGCCTGAAATCGCACGTAGCGACCAAGGCGCCCAAGGCCCCGGTATTCAACCTACCCCACGAATCGACCCTGGCTCGGATGCTGCGCGACGACCTGGCCGACGCCCGGAAGGCATGGGTGGAAGAAGCAAAGGACGACCCACAGGAATACGCGAAATGCGAGCAAGGCGACTTCCTGGCAGCGACCAACCACGACGGCGAATCCTTCGACTTCCATTGCCTTCGGCATACATGCGGCGCGTGGCTGGCGATGACCGGAGCGTATCCCAAAGTGGTTCAGACCGTGATGCGACACCAGTCCATTACGCTGACGATGGACACCTACGGCCACTTATTCCCCGGCCAAGAGGCCGACGCGGTAGCCCGCCTGCGGTCGATGCTGACTGAGGCGGTCGATAGTCTGCCCCCTGAGGCCCTGCGAGCAACTGGAACCGATGACCTGCCGGCCGGCGACGCCGAGGGCGCGCAGCACGTGGCGCAGCACTCGCGACGCGAAGGGGGGCAATCTGCTGCGAGCCGGTGCGATGACCGATGCCGACCGACTGCGCAAAAGAAATCGCCCAAGTCTTTGCAGATTGCGGACTTGGGCGACGGGGTGCGAGAGTGTGCGTCGTGGGACGCAAGTAGCGGAGGAGGGACTCGAACCCCCGACACGCGGATTATGATTCCGCTGCTCTAACCGACTGAGCTACTCCGCCGAAGTTCCCGATTTTAGCGAACGGTCCGGGATGGTGGTAGACCTCTTCGAGGGCGAAAATGTTCGCCATACCGCTCGGTCGAGCCTTACGCGGTGGCAACCGATGGGGCAGGTTTTTGGGGGCCGGACGGTAGGATCGGCGCGAGCAGGCCAACGGTCAGGCGTGCGGCGAACCCCAGGGCGAGCAGCCAGGTGTAGGATGACGTGTCCGCCGTGGAGCCGTTGAGCAGCGGCTGGAGCAGCAGCCCACCGGCGATGATCGTCGCCCCGCTGGCGAGGTCGTTGGCGGTGTAATACAGCGCCAGAGAGCGGGCCTCGCGGCCAGGGGGCGCGACTTGGAGCTTGAGGAGGTCGAGCCCCACATTTAGTCCGGCGTACGCGATCCAGCAGGCGTACGCGCCCGCCACCCACCACGGTGAAGAGGGCGACGCCAGCAAGAAGAACAGTGGGCTTAAGACAACCACCGCCTGGGACCACGCAATAACGGGGCGTGCTCCAAGTCGATCGGCATAGGCGCCTAGCACAGGCGCACAAATCGACTGACCAAGCCTCATCACGGTCGCGAGCGCCAGCAACGCCGGGTAGGTCATCCCCAACGCGCGGTACGGCATGATGCCTCGGGCCGGGGCAGCGATTCCGTTGGCGAACGAGAGCAGCACAGACCACACGAGCAGGTTCCGCATCTCGGGCGTGAGCACGCGTGCCTTGCGGTGGGGGGCATCCTCCACGGTGGCGGGGGTGACGCCGCTGCCTGTGGGCATCGCGATCAGCGGCAGCACGGCGGTCGCCATCGCCGCGGCGCCAGCCAGCGCGGTAACGTCTAGAGGGGTTAGCCACCAAAGCAGATGAGGAGAAGTCCGCGACGACGCCAGGCAGAACCCGGCGATTGCGCCAACAATCTGCCCACGGGTCAGCCACTGTTCTCGTACGCCGATCAATCTCCCCCGCAGCGGCAATGGGTAGATTCGCCCGAGCCACACCCAGAGCGAGGTCGTGCCGATATACTCGACAACCTGGTAGGCGGCCCAGGCCGCCACCAATACCGCCAGTCGACTGCCGGCGGGGACCGGGCTGACCCTCGCCGGTACGATCGCCGCAACGCCCAGGAGCAGGCTGCTTGCTGCGTAGGCAAGCACGCACAAACGCTTTGGCGATCCTAGGCGGTTCATCAGTTGCGGCGTCGCCAAGCGGAGGACCCCGGCGAACCGCGGCGCGGCCAGCACGAAGCTCATCCCCAGACCCTGCGCCCCATGGCCGATAGCGAGGTACGTGATCAGCAGGGTTGGCGCCAGCCCGGAGCCGATCGCCCACAACGCCGCGTTCGCGTTGGCAAGCATCACAGCGCGGCGCAGCATCTCGGGGCGTCTTGCTGGCATGCTCCCAGCGTAGTCACCGCTGTGGCGCCAAGCAAACGGCTAGGACTGGGCGCCGATCAGCGCGTTGTAGGACCTCGACATCCGCCGGGTCGCTGCGCTGGTGATCTGGAACCCGGCGATGCCGAGCAGGATGAGCGCCAGCAGCAGCAGGCGCACACCGATCGGTTCGGTGACCGTTCGCTCTCCGTTCCTGAAGGCGGCAACCGCAGGCGGGGCGAGCACGATTACGCTGGCCACCAATGGGATCACCGCGCTGAGCAGGTTGATCAACCACAGCCGGAACGGCGTATTGGCCAGCTCGCTGCGGGCCACCTGCCGGAACGAGGTCGGGTCGTTCCAGAGCCGTGGGTAGAGCACCTGGAGCACGAGTATCTGCAGGCCGCAGACCGAGTAGGCGACCGCGATCAGCCCAGACAGCGTGAACGACATCACGAAACTGAGGTAAACCTGCCCGTCGACTGGCTGGTCGAGCAGCCGGTCGATCAGCCACGGGAACACCAGCCCCCCCGGCAGCCAGCCCGCGGCGGCGATGCCGAGCATCCAGTAGGGGAGGGCGACAGCGCGTTTGCGCGCCTCAGCAACGGCCTCTTCGCTTACTCGCTGGCTGCTGTGGAGCTGCCGCCAGACGCGGTAGACCGGCGCGACGACTGCTACTCCAACCGCGACCAGAAGCGGGTAGACCAGGCCATTGTAGATCGGCACTAGCCGGCTGAAGAACAGGTCGCTCTGCTCCCTTTCCAGCGACCCAACGATCTCGGCAAAGTTGTAAGCGATGTTAACCACACTGCCGATGATCTGGGGGCCGACAGCTAGCAACGCAAACCAGAGGAACGGCGCCTTCCACGCCGACTTTGTGAACCACTTGGGCGCGGGAAGGTCCCGCTCGGCGGTGCGCATCTCGCGGCAGCCGTCGAGCGCGGCCGCGAATTCGGCGCCGCTCCGCCAGCGGTCGCCCTTCTGGCCCTCTAGTCCCCGGGCGGTGACACGCAGCAGGGTCTTGCGTGCGCTGGGCGGCTCGTCGGTCAGGGGCGGGGGCGCGGCGCGGCGCGCGTCTGCCAGATCGCGAACGAAGCGGGTCCTATTCTCAGAGCGTCGGACTTCACAGAACGGGCGCCCTCCGGTCAGGAGTTCGTAGACCACGATCGCAAGCGAGTAGACATCCGACTGCTCGTCGACATCGTCGACGGTAGCGCCGTTCTGATTGCTGAAGGCGTCGAGGTGCTCGGGCGCCATGAAGGCCAGCGTCCCACCAAAGGCCGTGTCCGAAGGGGCGCCGTCCTCTGCCGCACGCAGCGAGATGTTGAAGTCGGCCAGCATCGGGCGGCCGTACTGATTGACCAGGATGTTGGCCGGCTTGATATCGCGGTGCAGCACGCCTTGACGGTGGGCGTAGTCAATCGCCTCGGCCAGGCGGCCGCCGACCCAGGCCGCGGTCTGAACGCAATCAAAGCCGGCGATGAGCTCTCGGTCCCGGATCGCGGTGGTGTCGAGCACGTCGTGAATCTGAGCCCGCGACTCGACGACCGCCAGGTAGTCGGCGCCGCTCCACCCGCACCGGCCTTCGGCGTCGCGGCGGTGGAGGTTGTGAATCACGCCCTCCAGAGATGCGCCTGGCACCAGCTGCATGCAGAGCAGCCGCAGCCGACCGGTCGCGTCGATGCTCTCCGAGAACACCTGGACGATGTAGTCGTGTTCCAGGCGGGCCATGGTGCGGCCCTCGCTCCCCTCATTCGCGCCAACCTTGAGGGCGACTTGGCGGTCGAGTGAGACCTGCCTCGCCAGGTAGACAACGCCGAAGGCGCCTTTACCAAGCACCCTTTCTACGATGAAGTCGTCGATCTGCTCGCCGTGCGCCAGGGCCCCGATGCCCCGGTCTGGATTCGCCGCGGCAATAGGAGGGCGGAAGCTGGGGGCGGCGGCGGTTTCGTCCTCCGCGAGGCGGACATCCGTGTTGCGGGAGTCGAGCGTCGCACGTTGGCTGGAAGCCACCTCCGGCAGTTGCTGGGGGAGCGTTGGCTCGGCGGCCGCGTCCGCGCTGGGGCCGGAGTCGCCGTGTCGAGAGCTGTCCGGGGGCTCGTGTGCCATACGGAAACGATCGCTGCTGGGCTAGCTAGGTGGCGTCAGTGGGAGGGCCGGCCTTCTTCTCGAGCGCAGGCCGGCAGTATTCTAGCAAATTGAGGTCGATCAGCTCTTGCTCAACCCGGTCGCGATCGGCCTCGTCTAGCGAGTGGGCAACCTCATCGAGCAGCAGGTCCGCGAACGCCTCGCGGGCGCGGTGCAGGACTACCCGTGCGGCGCCCGCTTTCATCGGCTTGCTGAGCCTCTCGCTCAGCAGCTCCGCGAGCTCCGGGGACCGGGCCTCGGGGTGCTCGACGCGGCAGCGCAGCACGGTGTAGTAGGGTTTGCCGGTCTCGCCCTCGGCGGCCTGGAGCTTGACCCAGGTGCGGGCAAGGAGGTCGTCGCGCCAAGACTCGTTGAACAGGTCGCCGAGCGACTCCTCGTCCGGCGCCACCGGTTCGGGGGCGTCGTCACCCATCTGGGCCTCGCGGGCGCCGCGTTTCTTCTTGCGCTGGTGATCAACGATCAGGTGGTAGACGGTCGTCTTCAGGAAGCTTCGGAAACGCCCTTTGTCGGGGCTGGCCGTCTGGAAGTCGCCCCTGACAAACCGCAGGGCGAACTCTTGGAAGACGTCGTCCGCGGCCTCTTCGTTGCGGAGGGCGGCCAACGCGTAGCGGCGGACCGCGCCGCCGTACCGCTCGAGCAGCTTGCGCTGGGCGTCGCCGACTTCGGTCTGCTGACCGCCGTGCGCGCGTTGGACCATCGACCACTGCGTGGGGATACGGCTAAGTCGATCGTCCCAGGATTCCATAACGACCAGTTCCGTGTGAGGCATGGGGATACCGTCGCGGCCCCATTCTAACACGCTCTGCAGTGGCGTCGAACCTGCCGCCTCGAGGCGTTGTGGCTCGGGGTTTGGCCGGAGCTAGGGGGTGTGGCCCACGCGGTGCGTGGTCGCGTCGAGCGTGTACGATCCGCCCATCGGGGGGGTGGGCACGCCTTCCGGAAGGTACTGCGGATCGAGGTCCGTCAACGCCGCAGGCCAAGATCCCTGCTGGGTGAAGTAGATCTCTACCAGGTGATTCAGGTGCCCAATGTGGTGCGCCTGCGTCTTTTCTTTTGCGGCGTTTGCCGACACCGAGACCCGGGGCACAATGATAGCCGCGATGATACCGATGATCACCACGACCGCCAGCAGCTCGATGAGTGAGAAGCCTCGGTTCCGGTAGGACGCGTGGGATCGCATGCTGGTGTTTCCGGAGTTTCTGGCCTGGTGTCGCCCGCGGTGAGTGGCTAGGTAGAATACTAGAGTATAGGACACCCGTGTGGCGTGTTGCCTTAGGGGGGAGCGGTGCTCGCAGCTGGTCGATTTCAGTCGCCGCGGTTGGATGATAAGGATTGGAATGATTGCACCACCTCACCCCGCTGCCCGTCCGCGAATCCGCGCCGCCGTGCTACTGCTGACCTGTCTTGGCGCGGCAGGCCCCACCCGGGAGCTGTGGGCAGAGAACGCCATCCGCGTGGTTTATCAGCAGGGAGATTCGCGGGGGGAGTCGACCGGTGCGGTGTTCGCCGAGGATCGATCGGGCGGCGTTTGCCTGCTCCAAGAGGACGGCGAGCTGCTGCTGCTATCGGCCGACGAAGTGGTCGAACGTGCCGACGTCGCCGAGCCCTTCCAGCCCCTAACAGAGGAGCAACTCACCGAGCGGCTCCAGGAAGAACTCGGCGAGCGTTTTGCCTTCTACACGACCCCGCACTACGTCGTCGCCTACGACACCTCTCGGGCCTACGCCAAGTGGCTGAGCTCGCTGCTCGAGCGGCTGCACAAGGCGTTTGTCAACTACTGGCAGAACGAGGGCCTTGAACTTGAGGAGCCGAAATTCCCACTGGTAGTGGTCGTGTACGCCGACCAGGCGTCGTACAGGCGGGCCTCGGCAGAGGAGCTGGGGGGCGCCAGCGGGATCATTGGGTACTACAGCCTGACCACGAATCGGGTATCAATGCACGACCTGACCGGCACTGAGACCCGCCGCAACGCCAACGACCGGACGTCGCTCCGAGAGATCAACCGCATGGTCTCACGCCCCGAGGTTGCGCCGATGGTCGCCACGATCGTCCACGAGGCGACCCACCAGGTCGCCTTCAACACCGGCATGATGAGCCGGTTTGCCGACCTCCCCCTCTGGCTTGTGGAGGGGATGGCAATCTACTTCGAAGCGCCGGACCTTTCTTCGGGACGCGGGTGGCGTGGAATCGGCAAGGTTAATCGCCCGCGGCTCCAGGAGTTCCAGCGGGGCGCCCGGGGCTGGGACTCCGAACGGCTCCGTGCCTTGGTGACCAGCGACCAGCGGCTGCGTGACCCAAACACCGCGGCGAGCGCCTACGCCGAGGCCTGGGCGCTCAATTATTTTCTCATCAAGCAGCGGCCCGACGCTTACCGATCTTACCTGAAGTATCTTGCCGGCCTCGCCCCTTTCGGCGAGCTGCCCGAGAACCAACGGATCAGGGACTTCGAAGAGTATTTTGGACCCATCGACGACCTCAGCCGCGATTTTTTTCGCGCTATCTTGCGGGTCGACTAAAGCCTGACAAAGCCCCTAGGCACAGCGGGCCGTATCGCGATATAATCCCCGATCTGCGGTGAAAACCGCCCCGCCGCTCCCTTAGCTCAATCGGCAGAGCAACTGACTCTTAATCAGTAGGTTGTAGGTTCGATTCCTACAGGGAGCACTCCCCAAGTACAAAAAGCTCTCCCCTGATTCAGGGGAGAGCTTTTTTGTTTACTCGGCCGCGGCTCTTTGAAGGCGTCGGCTACTTCAGCGGCTGCTTAAGGATCTCTGGCCGCTCGTTGTCGATTTTCACGATCAGCTCGCCGAACAGCGTGTTGGCCCAGGCGAACCAGTCGCGGGTGTAGTCGGCGGGGTCGTCCTTGTTGAAGGCCTCGTGCATGAACCCGGTCCCGGCGTGCGTGTCCTTGAGCATCTGCAGGCACCGCGTGATCTCCTCGTCCGAGGTGCTGGTCATCGCCCGCAGGATAATGCCCATCGGCCAGATGCGGAAGTTGCCGGTGTGGGGGCTGGCTTGCCCCTCGGCCGCCTTGCCGCGGAAGAAGTAGGGGTTGTTGTCGCTCAGCAGGAACTTGCGGGTGCGGAGGTAGATCGGGTCGTTCGGCTCGTGCACTCCCAGGTAGGCCAGCGACATCAGGCTCGGCACGTTGGCGTCGTCCCAGAAGGCGCGGTTGCCAAAGCCGTCGACCTCGTAGGCGTAGATATTGCCAAAGTCGAGGTGCTCTACCTTGGCGTACTGGTCAACGGCAGCCTGGACCTCGTCGGCCAGGGCGGTGCACTCGTCGGCAAACGCGGCGTCGCCGAGCTCGTCGCGGAAGATGGCGTCTAGCTGGCGGAGCGACTGGATGGCGAACAGGTTGGACGGGATCAGGAACGGGTAGAGCGTGCTGTCGTCGCTCGGGCGGAAGGCCGAGGCGATCAGGCCTACCGGCTTCACCGGCCGCCCCTGACCGTTGAACAGCGGCGCGTCGATCATGCGGTTGGTTTCGCGGGTAAAGCGGAACTTGGTGCCGTCCTTGCGCTGCTCTTCACGGAAAGTCTGCACGATCAGCTTGGCGGACTTGACCCAGGCGTCGTCGAAGACGGACTTGTCACCGGTTAGCTGGAAGTACTCGTTTGCCAGCCGCACCGCGTAGCAGAGCGAGTCGATCTCCCACTTCCGCTCGTGGACGCCCGGGATCGGCGACGGCTTGTCGCTCGCCCAGTGAGACGGCTTGGTCAGATCCTTGTAGAACGCGTTGGCGTACGGGTCCCGCAGCACGCACTTGGTCTGCCGGCGGACGAGGCCCTCGATCAACTTCCGGAGCTTCTCGTCCTCGGTGATGTAGGGCATGTACGGCCAGACCTGCGCGGTCGAGTCGCGGAGCCACATGGCGTCGATGTCGCCGGTGATGACGAACGTGTCGGGCTTGCCGTCGATTAGTTCGTAGTCGACTGTGGTGTCGAGCGTGTTCGGGTAGCAGTTTTCGAACATCCAGGCCAGCTCGGGGTCGGCGATCTTAGCCTTCACCTCGTTGATCGTCCGCTCGATGGTCGGGCTTGTGAAGCAACGCTCCTCTGCCGGTGGCCGCTGGGACTCGAATTCGTCGGCCGCAGCCGCCAGCGGCAGACTGGCCAACAGCGGCAGGAGAACAAACAGGCGATGGTTGGGAACGTTCATGGCGGGGCCTTACTCTTAGCTGCTAGGTTTTAAGGGCTAGTTCGGAGGGCGTCGATTGCCACGGTGTAGGCGCCGATGCCGACGGCGTCGTTGGCGCCCAGGCGGGAGATGCCCACGCCGGTCTGCGGCGCGTGCTCGGTGGGGGAGGGGGGCTCGTAGAACTTGGCGGCGTCGGTCGGGCACTCCAGGTTGTACACCTGCTGCACCAACCGGTCGCGGCCGCTGGGGAACGCGCCGTTCACCACCTCGAGCAGGGCCGGCATAAACAGCTTGTGGGCCTTGGAGAGCCCGCCGCCGACCACGACGAGGCCGTCGAGCACGGTGACCAGGTTGGCCACGGCGTCGCCGAGTGTGTGTCCGAGTTGGGCGAACGCCTCCTTGGCCGCGACGGCGTCCCCCTCGATTTCGCCGTCTGCGATCCGAGCGATGTCTTGCGGGGTCCGTTCGCCGGCGTTGGGGTCCGACGCCACTCCGGCGTACGCGCCGGTGACCGCGCGGATGCTGACTCCCTCTTCGGCGTTGACGTCTGGGTTGAAGCCGTGCCGCAGCAACCAGACCTCGCCGGTCAGCGAGTTGTCGCCCTGCAGCAGCTTGCCGTTGAGCACGATGCCGCCGCCGAAGCCGGTGCCGAGTGTCAGGCCGATCAGGTTGTGGTAGCGGCGCGGGCCGCCACCCTCCTCGAGTTTGGCATTGACCTCAGGGAGTAGCCCAGCAGCGGCCTCGCCGAGAGCGAACAGATCGCCGTCGTTGTTGATCAGTGTTGGCACACCGAACTTCTTCGACAGGATCTCGGCGAGCGGCACGCCACCGCTGTAGGCCGGCAGATTGCCGACGTTGTACAGCACGCCGCGGCGGTAGTCGGCAGGGCCGGGGAACGCAAAACTTATCGCGCTGGCTCCCCCTCCTGCGCCTTCGTTCACTCGGGTGAAGCCCTCGAACAGGTTGGCTAGGCTGTGGTCGAGGTTGCCGGCGGCGGCGGGCAGCACCACCGGTTCGCCCACGCGGCGGCCGTCACGCAGGGCGGCAAACGAGAAGTTTGTGCCCCCGGCGTCGAGCGTCAGGACGAGCGGGCTGTTGTCGGGCGTCGTGCTCATGCTGCTGCGTGCTTGGCGGAGATGCGGCGTTGGCTCCACCACCCGTAGAAGGCGATGTAGACGTAGCTGACGATCGGCACCAGGAAGGCCATCCGCACGTCGGTCGCGTCGGCGATCAGGCCCATCAGCGGCGGGAAGATGGCGCCGCCCACGATCATCATCACCAGCAGCGACGAGCCCTGCGAGGTGTGTTCGCCCAGGTCGTCGATGGCGAGCGTGAAGATGTTCGACCACATAATCGAGTTGAACAGGCCGATGCCCAACGCGGCCCACAGCGCTACCTTCCCATCGAACAGAGCCGCCACGACGAGCAGACCGATCAGCGACAACGAGAAGATCATAAGGATCGTCGCCGGCCTGCCGCGGCCGATGGCGAATGCGGCGAGGCAGAGGGCGACCATCACCACGAACGGGATCAGCTCCACGAACGGGAGGAAGTCCATCTCGAGGACATTGGCCTCAATGCGCACAGCGGTAATAACGTAGATCAGGGCGACCAGGCCCGCCGCAGTGATCGCCATGTAGAGCGGCTTCTTGCCGGGCGAGTCGCTCTGGGTCATGGCGATCGCTCCGCACAGGCGGCCGATCATGGCGCCGCCCCAGTAGTAGGCCAGGTAGATGCTCGCGACGTGCTCTTCCCAGCCCATCACGTCCTCGTGGGCCATGAAGTTGATCAGGTAGCTGCCGATTGCCACCTCGGCGCCGACGTACAGGAAGATGGCGCCCATGCCGAGCACCAGCTGCGGGAACTGGAAAGCGTTGCCGCTGCCGGAGGCGCCCCCCTCGTTGATGCGTGGGAGCTTGCTCAAGCCCACGACGATCGCCAGCAGCAGGAACATGCCGCCGTAGATCAGGTAGGGTGTCTTGATAGCGTCGAGCGTGACGTTGCCCTCGGGCGCGAACACCTTGTAGAGCAGCAAACCGCCGACGATCGGCGCGAGGGTGGTGCCGAGCGAGTTGAAGCCCTGCGCCAGGTTCAGCCGGGCGGAGGCGTTCTCGGGCTTGCCGAGGATCGCCGCGTACGGGTTAGCGGCGATTTGCAGAATCGTCACGCCGGTCGCGAGCAGAAACAGGGCGCCAAGGAAGAACGCGTAGGAGGCGTTCGCCGCCGCCGGGGAGAACAACGCACAGCCGCCGGCGCAGATCACCAGCGCCAGTACAATCGTCTTTTGGTACCCGAAGCGGTTGATCGGGTCGCCGCTGCTCGAAGAAACCAGGAAGTAGATCAGCGAGATGACAAAGAACGCGCCGAAGAACGCAAACTGCACCAGGCCCGCCTGGAAGTACGACAATTCGAAGCTGCCCTTGAGGAACGGGATCAGCACGTCGTTCATGACGGTGATGAAACCCCAGAAGAAGAACAGCAGCGTAATGACGGCGAACGGGCCGGTGGTGTTCCCGAGTTGCGGCGTGCTCGCCGCAGAACGATCGGGCGAACCCGCCGTGGTGTCGACAGCTCCTGGCATCTAAGTGCGTCCTGAACTTTTGAGATGAAGTAGAAGAAGAGAGTGGGGAGACACGCCGCCAGCGCGGCCGGTCTCTACTCGTTCCAGTCGCCAAACGGGCGGTCGTCCTTGCCCGTGGCCCATGAGGTATTGGGCTGCTCGCCCATTCTTGTGGTCAGCACCCCGCCGTCCGCGATTTCGCTGTGCTTAATCCACGAACGCGTGACCGGCTGACCGTTGATCTGCAGGCTCTGGACGTGGATTGCCTGATCCGAATTGCCCGGGGCCTCAATCACAAAGTCCTCGCCGCTTGGCAGGTGGATCGTCGCCTTGGCGAACCGCGGGCTGCCGATCGCGTAGCCCGCCTTGCCCGGG
The DNA here is from genome assembly GCF_007859935.1 of Posidoniimonas polymericola. Lineage (NCBI taxonomy): Bacteria > Pseudomonadati > Planctomycetota > Planctomycetia > Pirellulales > Lacipirellulaceae > Posidoniimonas > Posidoniimonas polymericola. Next base: position 27,503 of record NZ_SJPO01000015.1, read on the forward strand.
CAGACCGGGTAGAAGCCGAGTGTGCTGAACAGGTACCAGGCCGACATCTGGCCGTTGTCCTCGTCGCCGCAGTAGCCGTCGGGGCCGGGGCCGTAGAGGGTATCGACCGCCTGGCGCACGGGCGCGGCGGTCTTCCACGGCTGGCCGGCAAAGTTGTACAGGTACAGCACGTGGTGCACCGGCTGGTTGCCGTGTGCGTACTGGCCCATCTTGCAGGCGACCATCTCGACCATCTCGTGGATTACGCCACCGTAATGGCCAACGCCAAAGGTCGGCTCCTCGGCCAGCATCTGGTCGAGCTTGCCCGCGAAGGCCTTGTCGCCGCCCATCAGCTCGATCAGCCCAGGCAGGTCGTGCAGCACGCTCCAGCTGTAGTGCCACGAGCTCCCCTCGGTGAAGGGTCCGCCCCATTCGTCGGCCTTGAAGTTGGGACGCCACTCGCCGTTGGCCTTGCGGCCACGCATCATGCCGACCGACGGGTCGAACACGTTGCGGTAGTTCTGGGCCCGCTCCAGCAGCATCGGCACGACGTCGGTCCGGCCGGCGGCCTCGCACACCTGGGCGGCGCACCAGTCGTCGTAGGCGAACTCGAGCGTGCGGGCGGTGGCCTCGCCGGTCACGTCGGTCGCGACGTAGCCGTTAGCGAGGTACTCCTTCAGGCCCTTGCGGCCGTAGGCGCCGTTGTCGCTGAACTCGGTGGCGTCCTTGATCGAACCCTCGGCGGCCGCCTGCAGGTCGAAGTCGGTGATGCCCTTGCACAGCGCGTCGGCCACCACGCTCTCGACATGGGTGCCGATCATGCAGTCGCGGTAGCCGGGTGCTGACCACTTGGGGAACCAGCCGCCCTCCTTGTAGGCGTTGATCCAGCCGCGGACCATCGAGGCGTTGATCTCTGGATCAATGATGCTCAGCAGCGGGTAGACTGCCCGGAAGGTGTCCCAAAAGCCGTTGTCGGCGTACATCTCGCCCGGCTCGACTTTGCCGGAGTAGGGGCTGTAGTGCACCATCTCGTCGTCGGCGTTGTACTCGTAGAAGATGCGTGGGAATAGCATCGCCCGGTACATGTTCGAGTAGAAGGTGACCCGCTGGTCTTCGGTAGCGCCCTCGATCTCGATCACGCCGAGCCGCTTGTTCCAGACCTCTTTGCTGTCGGCGACCACCTCGTCGAACGACTTTTGGCCAACCTCACGCTCGAGGTTGATCGTGGCCTGGTCGTGGCTGATGAACGAGGTGCCGATGTCGAGATTGACGACCTTCTTTTCGTTTAGGTCGAGTTTGACGGCGATCCAGTGGCGGTCGCCCGAGCGTTCGACCTCGGAGATCGGCGCGTCGAACTTCGCCACGAAGCGGCAGCCAAAGTCGCCCTCGGCGCCTCCGCGGTTTACGCGGGCGGTCCCCTTCACGACGCCGTTGGCTTCATCGACTTCGAAGTCGGTGCGGCCGTAGGCGTCAAAGTGGACCCAGGCGTCGCCGCCGTTGTCGTAGGTGAACCGCATCGCCGAGCACCGCGTGGTGGCGGTCATCTCGGCCCGCACGCCGTAGTCGTCGAGCGTCACGCCGTAGTAGTAGACGCGGGACTCTTCTTTGTCGTGCGAGAACTTCGAGACCGGCAACGCGCCGCGTGTCGGCCCGCCGGTAAAGGGGCAGACACCAAAGTTGCCGTAGTCGCCCATCCAGGGGCTCGGCTGGTGGGTCGCCTGCAGGCCGCGAAGTTCGTTCTTCTTGTACTGGTAGATCCAGCCAGAGTTCTCGCCCGTCCGCGGCGTCCAGAAGGTCATCCCGAATGGCTGAGCGACAGCCGGGTAGGTGTTGCCGTGAGAAAATCCCGGCTCCGACTCGGCGCCGATCAGCGGCCGGACAAGCTCGGCGTAGCTATCGGCTGCGTTTGAGGTCGCGGGCGTCAGAAGGCCGGCCGCCACTACGGAGGCGGTGGCAAGCGAAAGGTATAAGCGCATAGCGGGCTCCCAGGCCAGTAAATTGCATCAAATCGGTCCTGCCAGGGAACGGACGCTGTCGGGGCTGCGAGGCCGTTGGGCCGGTCGATCAGGCTGCACTCGTGTATGCGTCCGATCGTGTTCTCGCGTGCTTGGCGCCCCTTGCCCTCTCTAGTGCGGCGGAGGAAAGCGTCGAAGCCGGGCCCCGTAAAAAACGGGTTTGAACCCCATCAATATGACCTACGCTGGGTTCGGAATCTAGCCCTCGTAATGCGGAGATTTGCCCCGCCGAAGGCGATGGGAAATCTGGCGGAAGCATCGCTGCAGAGCGACTGCACCTTGTCGGTTAACCAGGTACGAAAAGCCTCTATTGAGTCCCCCTCGACCGGTCTGGCTACGCGGCCGGGAAGCCCGTCTCCAAGTCAGCAATCTGCTTGTAGTCCGCCGCTCAATGGCTCGCCGGCGTTGTGCGACACCGCATACTCGTAAAGGACTCTAGGAGCTCCGAGTGAAGGCGAAGTCTCAGTCGGAGTTGGGCGCGTGAGTGATTGCCGAGTCTCTCCCATCGCCGGTCCCGACGGCGTCGGACCCACCGGGATTCGTTGGCCCGGACGCTGCCGATAGAATGCGTCGGCGAACATCACCTACTACCCGCACACTGAGGCGCCTGGGGAGTTGGAAGTTGGGGCGCCAGATTCTCTTGGCCCAAAATATCGTGCTGCCGGAAGAATGCCATGCGAGAGCTGAAGGGTATCCTCAATCAATTCCAAGGCGTTGGAGCGCATCAGTCTGCCACAGCAATCGCGGGCGGGCACATCAACGACACCTGGTTGATGAACACCACATCCGGTCGGTTTGTGCTGCAGCGGATTAACCACCACGTGTTCCGCGATGTCGATGGCCTGATGGCGAACATCCAACTGGTCACACAGTCCATACGCGATCGACTCAATTCGCTAGGCGTCGAGGACCGCGACCGCTTGGTGCTCGAGTTGATCCCGACACACAGAGGAGAGCCCTTCGCCCACAGCACGGACGGCGGACGGTGGCGGGTCTACCGCTACATCGAGCACTCGAGGGCCGCAGGCGCCGTGCCGCGGGCCGCCGACGTGTTCCAGGCGGGGTTGGGCTTCGGGCGGTTCGTTGCTTGGCTGGCAGAAGTTCCCGGCGATCGTTTGGTTGCCACGATCCCCAACTTTCATCACGGACCGGCCCGGCTAGCGGCGCTCGTTGACGCCTGCGGTAGGGACCTCGCGGGAAGAGCGGTCGACGTGAGGGCGGAGGTCGAGTTAGTTCGCCGCCGAGAGCCGCTGCTGGCGGGGCCTCAGCAGGCGCTCGCAGCGGGGCGGTTGCCGCTGCGGGTGACCCACAACGACGCCAAATCGAGCAACGTCCTCCTCGACGAGCAATCAGGCGAGGCCTTGGCCGTGATCGACCTCGACACCGTGATGCCGGGCCTCGTGCTTTACGACTTTGGGGACCTGCTCCGCACCTGCGCAAGTTCTTCCGCAGAAGACGACCCAAACACGGAAGCGCTAACGCTCAACGCCTCGGCCATGGAGGCCGCAGCCGAGGGATTCCTCAGCGGCGCTGGGGGTGTGCTGAGCGGAGCGGAGCGAGAATCCTTGGCGATCGGGCCCGCCTACATGGCGCTCATCATGGCGACCCGCTTTCTCACCGACTACCTCGAGGGCGATGTCTACTTTAAGACCGGCCGCCCCGGCCATAACCTTGATCGCGCCCGCAACCAACTCGCATTGACCGCTTTGTTCGAGCAACATCACGCGGGTTTAACGTCGCTGCTGGGCGGCTGATTCTGAGTTTCAGTCATGCGGGCTCATTGCGCAACTTTGATATTCGGGCCGATGACGATCCCGTTCGAACGGATCTTGTTGCGGAGGCTGCCGCGCGTGATCCCCAGGATTCGCGAGGCCTCGGACTGGTTGCCGCTGGTGTGAGTCAGCACGAGCGTCAGCAGCTCCTTCTCCATCTCGGCCAGGGTTTCTGCATAAAGGTCCCCCGTGCCAACCGCGATCCGGCTGCGGATGAAATCGCGGAAGCCACTCTCGGCAAAATCCTCAGCTTCGTCTTCCGAGGAAGCGTGCGCAGCAGCGCCCGCCTTTTCAGCCATGCCGTTGGTGGACGGCTGGCTCGCCTCAGCGCGGGGGCGGACGGCGGCCGACTGGAGTTCCGCTGGCAGAGCCGACGCCATCAGCACCGGGCCGGAACAGTGCAGCATCGCCTGCTTAACGACGCTCTGGAGCTCCCGCACGTTGCCGGGCCAGTCGTAGTCGAGCAGCTTCTGCATCGCGTCCGGCGCCACGCCCTGTACGTCGCGATTGAGTTCCTTGTTGAGTCCGGCCAGGAAGTGCTGGAGCAGCATCACACGGTCATCGCCACGCTCACGCAGCGGCGGGAGTGTGATGGTGTAGCCGTTGAGTCGGTAGAACAGGTCGACGCGAAACTGGCCCTCGTCGCACATCTCCTCAAGGTCGCGGTTAGTCGCCGAGATAATACGGACGTCGGTTTTGATGGTGCTGTTGCCGCCCACCCGTTCAAAGGTCTGCTGCTGAAGTAGACGGAGCACCTTGCTCTGCACCGTGGGCGACATGTCGCCCACTTCGTCGAGGAAGATGGTGCCGCCGTTGCACTGTTCGAACTTGCCGATGCGGCGGTCCTGTGCGCCGGTGAAGGCGCCCTTCTCGTGTCCGAAGAGCTCGCTCTCGAGCAGCGTCTCGGAGAGGGCCGCGCAGTTGACCGCCAGGAACGGGCCGTCGCTCCGGCTGCCGTGCTGGTAGATCGCCCGGGCGACCAGCTCCTTGCCGGTGCCACTCTCGCCGCGGATCAGAACCGGCACCGACTGCGGTGCGACGCGGCCGATCGACTTGAAGATCTCTTGCATCGACTCGCACCGGCCGACAAATGCGTCGCCCCGGTCCTGCGGGCGGGTCAGGTTGTTCATCCCGACCGGGACGCTCGCCAGCCGGCGGGACTCGATCGCGTGGCCAACCAACCGCTCGAGGTTCTCTACGTCGATGGGCTTGGTGAGGTAGTCGAACGCGCCCAGCTTCATGGCTTCAATGGCGTTCTCGCTGCTGCCAGCGGAGGTCGCGATGATAACCGGGAGCCTCGGGTCGTGCTGACGGATGAGTCGGAAGGCATCGAGTCCCGACATGTCCGGCAGCATGATATCGAGCAGCACGACATCCGGCGCCTGCGCCTTTACGGCCTCGATACCGGCTTCTGCACTGAGGGCCGGGACCACTTCAACCCCGGAGTCCTCTAGGGTTCTGGATACCAAGTGGTGAACCGAGCGGTCGTCGTCGATTGAGAGCAGCCGAGCCATGATATTTCCGTGGCGGAGTTAAGTTCGTTTCAAGTTTGAGGTTGCTATCGGCTAGCGGCCAAGTGCGTTGGTGGCCGCCATTCGATCTGGTCAGCAAGAAAGCAATACTCATTCCAGTTTGGAGGGTGGACCTAGGATTTGGCGTCTCTGCAATCAATTTTCGAAGAAACGCCGGAGGTGGAGGGGCTGCTTAATCCGCGTTTGGCTGATTCTAAGCCAATGAGGTCGTTCTCAACCCACTCTATTGTAGTCCTAGCACTCTTCTTTCGTGCCACCCCTGGCGCGGCTGGATGCGGTAGTTCGAGGTTCGGATGCGCAAGGCCGCAGATTGGGGCTGCTACGCCGGACCGACCTCAATTGCCAACGATGGCCGCTCTCCAAGTCGGTGAATAGGGCGATCGCAGGGTTCACGAGAAGCACTACCACCCAACGCAAAAACCTCCCTGCTGACGGGGCAGCGGGGAGGTTTAGCGTAGCGGGGTTTACTCAATTGAGAGTGGGGGGTTACTCGACACCCTCCTCGCGTTTCTCTTGCACTTCGCGTTCGAAAGTCTCGCCAGCCTGTTTGACCGACTCAGACAAGGCGTCAACGTCCTGCTCGATCTTGTCGGTTTCCAGATTGACGCCTGGCCGCTCGTCCGACGAATCGAACGAGATCCAACCGATCAACGCTAGCACCAACACAAGCAATGCAATGCCTACTATCGCACGCATAACATTTCTTCCTTATCTAGCTTAGTCGTAAGAGGTCTTCGGGGGCGGCGACGGTTACACGGAGCCACGCATGCGGGGAATGACCAGGCTGACGACGAACAGGACCAGGAACACGAAAAACAGAATCTTGGCGATGCCGGTAGCAGCGCCGGCGATTCCACCGAAACCGAGGACAGCGGCGATCAGCGCGATAACCAGAAACGTAATGGCCCAACTCAACATGACATTGCTCCTTATGTGATGGTCTCTCAGGTATCTGTGGTGTCCATCGCAATCGTCTGCGGTGCGACGCCCTGAGCTTGATTGCCTTAGATAGCACGAGGCGTGCCAAAACTGCATGCTGAATTCGGAGGATGCAGCGAAGCCCGTAGAACAGAGCTCAAAATAGGGGATGGCAGATTCTGCCTTAGTGTCCGCTGGGCGAATTCCGACCAGGCCGGCCTCGTCGCGATCAGCCGCAGAGCTTGTATGACGCCCTGTCGACGTGCACAGACCCCGAAATGAGGCAAACTGCAACGTTATGGTTGACGCCAACGCAAACGGCCCCTGACGAATTGCTCGACAGGGGCCGTGAAGGTGCTTTTCGCAAAGCTCCCAAACTGATTAGCCGGTCAGGGTTGCTAGGGACCGCCCTAGCTGCCCGGCCTCGTCGCGGAATCGGGCCAGGGTGAGGCGGAGCGACGAATCCTTCCGGCCGTGATTCCCTGGGTCGAGTGCCTCTTGCAGCGCGTGGTCGAGGGCGACCACTGCCGCCGCGACGGACCCAATCGGTGCTCTGCCACTCGCCTGCACGAGCCTTGCAGTCGCTTGTCTTACCCGTAGGCTTGCAGCGAAGGGCACCGTTTCGCCGAGCGACGCCAGTTCGTGCGACTGGCGGCGGAGAACGTCGTGCGCGTGCTGCAGCATGTTACGGAGCGCGAAATGTGGCTCACGGCGCACGACCTGCCGCAAGTCGTCCGCGGCCAAGTCTAGCACCAGAGAGAGAGATTCGTCTGCCGCTACCGGTGGGGCCGGGCGTCCGGGGTGTGCCTGGCTGGCTATGGCAATCATCGCGTGCTCCTCTCTTCATGAACGCCAAACGCATAAGCGAACTAGCGGGTGAAGATGATATACAGGGCGTGGATGATGCCTGGGATGAAGCCAAACAAAGTCAGCAGAATATTGAGCCAGAAGTGCATTCCAAGGCCGACTTCAAAGAATACTCCGAGCGGCGGCAGCACGATGGCCAGCAGGATCTTAATCGGGTCGGTGAGTTCAACTCCGGCACGCGTCGACATGGTATTGCTCCTGAGATTCAGTGGTTGGACAGTTTCCTACTCTGCTGGGGAGTGAAGCAAATCGCTTGCCGAACGCCAGGAATAGATGAAACTCCAGGGCCGCTGCCCCCTTCCTGGGCTGACGCACGGTGGCTGCTCGTAGGGGCTGGAAGCTTTCGAACCGGTGTGGATGCTACGGACACCGTGCGCCGTTCAGGCACGGGGCTCGTGCTGCTTGCAACTGCTGTGGGGGGATACCATCAGCCCTGCTTCGGAAAGAACCGGGTGCAGGCAGGGCACGTAGGCGTCGTCACTCCCAGAGCGTTGCTCGTCCCAGTACCGGCAGGTCCGGCAGATCGGGCGGTACGACGCCGTGACCGCGCTCTCTTGATCGTGGAACAACCGGCTGACGTGGCCACGGAGGCGTTCGACCGACAAGAACGCCTCTTCCAGGTGCGCAGCCAGCCGCTGCTGCAACCCGGGGTTGCTCCGCACGCCGTAGGCGGCTCGGATCAGCGAGAGCTCGGCGATGCGGTTGTGCGTGTACCGGACCATTGCGGCGATCAGGTGGTAGTTCGACATCGGCTGCCCGACGTTCGAGGGTGTGGGCGCGTCGGGCAGCCCGACCTCGTTGAGGATCAGGGTCGCAACCGAGGTAGGAGACCCGCCGCTCAGGTCGATCGAGGCCTCGTCTGCCGCGGCCCGAAGGGTTTCGGAGAGCCCGGTGCTGAGCCGCGCGACGTGCGCGATTGAGAGGTGCGAAACCTTGGTCGCCCGAGCCGCGGGCAGCTTGTCGAGTTGCTCCTGCAGCAGCCGTTCGGCAGACGCCAGCGATCGGATTTGCGTTTCGAGTAGTTCTGAGATCTGCATGTTGTCGCCTTTTGTAGAACGCTTACACCGCGTCCGGCGCCTGAGCGGTATAGCGGTTGAGTTGCCCTCTCGGGGCGGAAAAACTTAGTCTCCCTGCGCTTCGGCGGCGTCGACGATGGACTGCGCCATGCTGGCGAGCTTGGTACGTTTGGACTGGGCCAGCTTCTGCAGCTTCCGGAAGGCGTGCTCCTCGTCGAGCTCGTGCTGGCCCATCAGGATGCCCTTAGCCTTCTCGATCACCTTTCGTTCCACCAGGGTCTGCCGGAGGTCGTCGTTCTCGGCCTTGAGCAGCTCGAATTGCTTGAATCGTTCGCAGACCAGGTAAATGGTGGGTTTCACCTGATTGGGATCGATTGGCTCGACCAGGTAGGCCATCACGTGGTCGCGCAGGGCCTCCTCGACGTTCATCAGCGACCGCTTGGGGGTCAACACGATTGCCGGCGTCGGCTCGTGCTCGCTGATCCGAACCAGCGCATCGATCGCGTTTCCGCCGTCCATCTCCACTCCCGAAATGATCAGGTTGGGCGGGGAGGGCAGGCACTCACTTAGTAGATCCTCGGTCGACCGGCAGGTCGCTTTGACGGTGTGGCCGAGTGAAGAAACAATCTCGTGGAGCTTGGTCGCGGTGTCGTCCTGACCGTGGGCGATGACGATCTCGATGCTACGCATGGTTGCTGCCATTCGGGGCCAACCTCGCTTGGGGTATCGGGGTCCACTTTTTGGGCATCTTGCATCCGCCTGTGGCGCGCAAGAGGGGAGCATAGTCTGCCAAGCGGTGGCGGCGAGCGGAATCCCTGCCGGTCCCCCGTGGCCGCCGTCTCGTCCTACGGCTGGCCCTCATGCAACTGCTATGCCGCAGTGCTACTGAGTTCTGGCCGGCGGCGGGTTGAACGCGGTGCGGGCGGGGCGGCTAGGTTCTTGGCCGGTGGCGAGCTGAACCTGGGGGAACTGGTAGCCGGGCGTCCGTAGCTCGGTTACTTGCTCGAGCAAGATCCGACGGACTTCTAAGATGCTCTGCGGGTGGCGGTGCACGCTGAGGTGGTTCGCCTCGACGACCAGCTGTGACGCGACCTGCGGCGTCCCGTCAAGCCTGGCGCTGTCGATCGACACGACGCCATCGCCCTCCGAGCCGAGCAGGCTACGCCAGCCAGACTCGGGGACGTCCCCGACGATGTTGTGGTAGGTCACCCACGGCCCGGGCGGCGCAGTAAGCAGCGGCGGCAGCAGCGTCGAATCGGGTTCCAACGACTCGATGCTGGTCCGCAGGCTAATCGGCGACCCGCCGCGGAAGTAGCCCGGGTTCTTGGCCAAGAGTTGTTGGCGGCCGCGCATGGCCCGCATCGGCGCGGCGATCAACTTCCTGCCAAGCCAGGTCGTGACGTCGTTGGCGAACTTGCTGCCGCGGTGGGGCGAGCCGATCGTCACGACGCGGCGAACCGACGGGCTGGGGCGGAAGAAGTAGGTGGCGGCCAGCGAGTTCTTCGTTTCGTCGTCCGCGACCAGCTGCTGGAAGGGGCGGTCGGTGTTCGCCTGCCAGAAGAGCTGCTTGCTGTCCACGCTCTGCATCCGCGAGACGAGGCCCCCCATGCTGTGGCCCACCAGCACCATTTGATCGAGGGCCGGCGCCCTGCGTCGCGGGTCAACGTCGTCGCGGAGCTGGTCGAGGTCGCGTCGCAGCTGCGATGCGCTCGCCTGGAAAGGCTGCCCGGACGGGTAGAGGTAGAACCAAAACTGGTAGTGGTCGCGGACGTCCGGGTCGCTCCGGAGGTCGTTGAACATCTCCATCCAGGTGACCGGGCTCGACCACAGGCCGTGCACCATCAGCACCGGCATCTTGTGCGGGTTGTACGGCTCTAGCATGTACAGTCCCTGCAGCTTCTTGACGCTGTCGGGCTTGAGCAGCCCAAGCGTCGAGACCTCGTCCTTCCTCAGCGCGGGCTGATTGAGGTAGTAGGCGAGGGGGGTGCTCAGGTCCGACTCGAGCGGCACCACGCGGTCTTCGACATGGATGGTCTGTCCATCGAGCGGGTCGTGGAGTTCGAGCACGAACGCCGGCGCGGGATCGGCGGGGTTCACGAGCTCCTGCGGCTGGTCGGGCGGGGCGCCGGGTTGGCGTTGCGGGCACGAGCCACTGGTGTCGACCCGCAGGAACGCGGTCAGCGGGAACGACAACTGCTCTGGCAGGTAGCTCTCCGCCGGGTCCTCCGAGTCGTGGCGCCGCCGCACCGCGATCAGCGGGACTCCCAGCCCGTACGAGTGGAAGTGGTTCCGCAGCCCGTTCACCTGGTAGTCGCTGACGAACTCGAAGCGGTCAACGTCGTCGTCGTGCCACCCGGAACTCTGCAACGCGACGTTGAACGAGCAGATGTGGTTGGCGGTCTTGAGGGTGCGGCGTTCGCCGGGTCGGACCGCCCCCTCTTTGCTGACCAGCCTCAGCAGCCCTTCGAGCGACTGGTTGTACAGGTCGCAGGCACCACGGAAGTGCGGGTCGAACTCGTTGGCTCCGTTCTCGCTGGAGCAAGAGAAGAGGTAGTCGTACGCGTGCCGCAGCGAGGTGCCGTAGAGCTCGCTCGCGTGGGCTAGGTCCCGCCCGCGCACGTCCTCGGCGCCAAGGTACGCCAGCTCGGCCATCGCGTAGCAGTGCGATTGCTTGGTCGCGGGGGTCGAGAGCTCTTCCAGCCGAGCGATCAACGCGGTGCGGTCGCCCTTAAGGTCGTTGATGAGGTCGAGCTTGCGAAGTAGCTGCTCGGTCCTGCGGGAGGGGCGCCCACCGGAGGTGGTGATGGCGTCGAACCGGGCGGCGAACGGATTCCTCGGCGACTCCCGGAGTGTTACCCACTCGGAGTTTGAGCTGCAACCGGACAGCGCGAGCGCGCTTGCGAGCAGCAAGATCGAGCAGAGCAGGCGGGGAGGGGGTGTGGGCACGAACGGCTCGCAGCTGTAGCGACGCGAGATACGCCGGGGCCGCCACTGGGGCGGGGTCGCGAGACTTTAGGCCGAGAGTGCTAGCTCGGTCAAGATGAATCGTGCAGATCCAACAGGGCCAGTAGAGGAGAAGCGAGGAGCAGTCTCGAAACGAGACTACCCGCCGCTGAGTCGATCGCCCTGGGCGCTAGCAGGGCGATCGACTGTGCGCGTGCAGACGTGCTGGACGCCATTCGCCCGCTTTGATGCGGCGCGGGCCAATAGGTCGGCTAGCCGACCGCCTTAACGTGGTTCTCGGCAAAAGGGGTGTGGAGCCTCGGCATCGCAACCCGCGAGTGGCTGACCGAGTAGGCGTGGTCGTCGGACTGCGACTCTTCGGGCAGCTCAATCTCGAATTCTTCGACAGTCTGCTTCAATTCGCCGCGGAGGATCCGGACGTCACGTGGGGCATTAATCGCGACCGTTACGCGATTGCCAGCGATCCGGCGAATCTCAACCGTGACGTTGTCGCCGATCTGGATGGACTCGTTCGCTTTTCTGCTGAGTACTAGCATCTGCCGTTTCTCCGTTGAGATCCTTGCGTTTCCAGGAGGCTCCTACCTCGCTGATCTGCTTACCACGCGTCGTGGCGTCTCGTGCTTATGCAACAGAGGCGCCAAAAGTCCTGTCTGCGGACAAAACTTTTTCGAAGACGCGTTTCGCCGGGAAACTCGCGCACTGCTTAGCCTCAAGTTGCCAGTAGTCGCCGACCGAAGAGCTCCCACGATCTCAATTCAAGATTGTGCGTCGCAGATTGGGATGTCGGCAGCCACCAAGAGGTGGCCGGCGGTCGATGAATCTGGTATCCCTAGCGTGTCCCGCAAATCGCCGCCTCCCCGAACCCTAAGTACTTACGTGTCTGAACATTGGGCAGTGAACAAGCCGGCCTGCCGTAGCCGTCAACAACGCCTGCTAGCCGAGATGAAGCAGCTAGGCGTAGGCCTGGTAGTGCTGTCCCGACCGGCGTCCGTGCAGTGGCTGACCGGAGCCTATGTCGGCCCGCTGTTCCCGGTGTTAGCGGCGATCAATTCCGACGGGCACGTCACGCTGGTGCTCCCCAGCAGGAAGGAAAAAATTCCCGTCGCCGCGGACGAGGTCCACGGATATGCGGAGAAACTGCTATCAACCATGCGGGACGGATCCGACCAGGTTGTCGCCACGGTGGCCACGTTGTTCGATCACCTGCACCCTGCATCGGGGCGGGTCGCCTGTGAGTTCTCGGTGGCGAGCCACCACCTGACCAAGTCCTGGTCCGACGACTGGCTTGATTTTGATAGCGTCTTATTCGGCCTGCGCCGGCAGAAGGACGCCGACGAGCTGCAGATGCTTGCACGCGCCAACGAGGCAAACGCCGCGATGTACACGGCGGCACGGGAAATCGTGCAGCCCGGCGTCACTGAGCTGGACGTCTACAACCAGCTGCAAGCGGTCGCGGTTTCGACGCTTGGCGAGCCGCTGACCTACTTTGGGCAGGATTTCCAGTCGTGCAGTCGGGGGGGGGCGCCTCGCGACCGCAAGTGCGAGGCGGGCGAGCTTTATATCTTGGACCTTGGCGTAGGCTTTCGGGGCTACTACTCGGACAACGCACGCACGCTCGCAGTTGGAGGCCAGCCAACCGACGACCAGCAACGCGCCTGGGAGATGGTGTCGGAGGTCTTCTCGCTGGTCGAGGCGACCGTGGCGCCTGGTGTGAGCTGCAAGGCATTGTTCGAGCAAGCACAGCAGCTGTTAGCAGACGCCGCGCCGTGGGTCTTCAATCACCACCTGGGGCACGGGGTTGGCTTGGCGCCGCACGAAGGGCCGCACCTCAACCCCAATTGGGACGACACCTTCCGCTCCGGCGAATTCTTCACCGTTGAGCCGGGCCTGTACCACGAAGACCTCCGCGCCGGCCTGCGGTTGGAGCAGAACTACCTGGTGACGGACTCCGGCGTTGAGCTGCTGACCGATTGGCCGCTGGAGATGGCGTAGCCGCGGGGCGGACGGCGGCAGCTTGTCTTGACCTCGCCCGAGGGGTCCCTATACTCCGCGCCGTTTTGACCCACCGCCTCGGCCCCCCTCCCGCCATGCCCCCCCGATTCGTTGACATCCACTGCCACATGCTGCCGGGCATTGACGACGGCGCCCGCGACTCGGCCGACTCCCTCGCGATGGCGTTGCTCGCGGTTGAAGAGGGCATCGACACGATCGTGGTGACTCCCCACCAACTCGGCGGCTACGTGCACAACCGCGGCGACGAGATCCGCGTCCGGGCGGTCGAGCTGCAGGAGCTGCTCAGGGCCCATGGGATCCCGCTGCGGGTGCTCCCCGGCGCCGATGTGCGGATCGACGACGGCATGGTCGAGAAGCTCGTCTCAGGGGAAGTGCTGACCGTGGCGGACAAGCGTCGCCATGTGCTGCTCGAGTTGCCTCACGAGCTCTATCAGCCTCTCGAGCCGGTGCTCGACGCGCTCGACTCACACAATATCACCGGCATTCTCACACACCCAGAGCGGAACCGCGGGATCCTCTCGCGCCCATCGCTGATAGAACCGTTGGTCGAGCGTGGCTGCCTGATGCAGGTCACGGCCGGCAGCCTGGCGGGCGGCTTCGGCGACGCCGCCCGGGCGTTGGCCGAGCGGATGTGCTCGCGGGGCCTGGTGCACTTCATTGCAACCGACGCGCACGGCGCCCGGTCGCGACGGCCCAAGATCCGCGATGCCTACCAGCGCTGTGTGGAGCTGGCTGGTGTGGAGGCCGCCGACGCCTGGTGCTCTAGCAATCCCGGCCTGGCCGTGACCGGCCAGGCGGTCCCCGCTGGAGTCACGGCCGTCAGGCCGGCCAAGAAGACAGGCTGGGCCTTCTGGAAAAAGGCGGCTTGATGGGGAAGTTCTCGCGACGGGCGCTGTTGGCCGCCGCGGCGGGGTGTCTTGCGACGCCCCGCGGAGCGTCGGCCAGCTCATTGACATGGGTCGACCAGCGGCAGTACGGGCCGTTCCAGGTCCGCTCGACGTTCCCGCTCGATTCATGCTCCGGGGTGCTGCAGGAGCTGCCCGCGTTGGAGCTCGAGCTGCGTCGAGTGCTGGCGCTGAGCCCCTGCGAGGAGCCGATCGATATCGAGGTGCTCTCGAGCAAGCGGCAGCACCGCGACTACCTCAAGAACCGTTTCCCGAACACGCCCTACCGCCGCGCTCTGTTCGTTAAGCTGGGAGGCCAGGCGACCGTCTTTGCCTACCGCGACGAAGAGCTCGGCGTCGACCTGCGTCACGAGTGCACGCACGCCCTGCTGCACGCCGACCTGGCGATGGTGCCCCTTTGGCTAGATGAGGGGCTGGCGGAATACTTCGAGATGCCGAAGGCCGACCGAGCGTTTGGCAATCCGCACGAGAAACTGCTGCAGTGGGACATGCGGTTCGGGCTGGTCGAGAGCCTGGCGTCGCTCGAGGCGAAACGGGACCTCTCCCAGATGAACTCGGGCGACTACCGTTCGGCGTGGGCCTGGACGCACTTCATGCTGCACGGCCCGCAGGCCGCCTCGCAGCAACTGTGGTCATTCTTGGCCGCGATTCGGCGAGGGGAACCGCCGGGATCGCTGTCTGAGCGACTCGAAGCTGTTCTGCCCGGTGTCGAGCGTCAGCTCGCCCGCCACTTTCAGAAGTGGACCCGGATGGCTCGGCAGTAGCCCGTGCGGCGGGTCTTCCCAATCACCCGATCTTGCGCCGCCTGCTTATTGGGAAAACTGAGCCCCGATTCCTAAAGCTGCGGACACGACGTGTCGACCAAAGGAGTAGGTGTAGTTCCGGTCCCTCCAGAGTCGGGCCCTGGTTTCAAGCAGGGAAAGCCGGCGCCAAAGCGGGGAAGGCCAAACAAGCACGGGCTCAAAACTCAGGAAGGTTCAGATGAAGATCATGACGATCCAAAAGGTCGCCGCGGCGGCCGCGATGTTTGGGATGATGCTGCCCCAGGCGACGCTGGCGGCAGCCCCTGCCGCAACGCAGGGCGACATCGCTCTGCGCAACGGCGGCGTGTTTGTTGGGCAGTATGTCGACGCCCAGGGCAATGGCGTCTCCGGCGCCGAGGTGGCGATGGTTGCCGGCGGCAAGTCGGTCGCGGTTACTAAGACCGATAAGCAGGGCCGCTTCGCGGTCAAGGGTCTGCAAAGCGGCCAGTACGATGTGGTTGCGATGAACAGCAAGACCACCTTCCGCTGCTGGGAAGGCAAAGTCGCTCCTCCTAGCGCCCGCAACGGCGCCCTGATCGTCACCGGCGACGCCGTCGTGACCGGTCAGGGGGGCGTCCTGGGATTCATTCAGACGTACCCGCTGCTGACCGCCACCGCTGTCACCGCCGCGATTGCGATTCCGGTTGGCATCGCGGCTGCCGACGACGACGCTCCCGCCAGCCCGTAACCGAAACCCGGCGGGCGACAGCCCCGCCGCGAACCCTTCCCCGCTGGTCGGCCGCCTACGGGGGAGTCAGCTAAAAATCGGCGGGCCCGCCTCTGCCCGATTTGGCAGGGGCGGGTCAGGCCGAGACCTCTCTTCCGACAAATCAACGGCCGTATCTCCGTCGGCGCATACGCTTCGCCGAGAATCCACCTGCTTTGCTAATGCAGCGGTCGACTTCTTGTCGACCCTACATGCAGGTGTAGGGCTACTTCTCTGATTGTCGACCCTACGTGCAGGTGTAGGGCTACTTCTCTGATGGTAGGCCCCGCTACAAGCTGGGTAGGCCAGCCATCAGTGCGAGCGATCGCATATTTGGGCAAAACTAAGGAAGGTTTCGATGAAGATCATGAAGATCCAGAAGGCCGCCGCTCTGGCAGCCATGGTTGGGCTGCTGTTGCCGCCGCCTGCGCAGGCCGCCGACGCTCCGGTTGGGGCTCCCAGCGACATTGCCCTGCGTGACGGCGGCGTGTTTGTCGGCCAGTACGTTGACGCTCAGGGCAACGCGCTTGCTGGCGCCGACGTCAGCGTGGTTGTGGGCGGAAAAGCGGTTGCGGCTGCCAAGACCGACAAGCACGGCGTGTTCGCCGTGAAGGGCCTCGAGAAGGGGCAGTACGACATCGTGGCGATGGGCCGCAAAGCGACCTTCCGCTGCTGGGACGGCAAGACCGCGCCCCCCAACGCCCGCAACGGCGCCCTGATTGTCACCGGCGACGAAGTCGTTAATGGCCAGCTCCGCAACATGCTGGCCAATCCCTGGATCGTGGGCGGCATTGTTGCCGCTGCCGTAGCCATACCGGTCGCCATCCACAATGCCGACAACGGCAGTCCTGCTTCCCCGTAATTGGGATCCAGCAGCCACAACCAGCCCCGCGGGGCGTTCTCGACGCACAGCGTTGGGTCCGCTCCGCGGGGTTGGTCTTTTTCGAGTCGCGGATCTTCGCTAGTATCTCCGCCACACACCACGCTAGCTGGTGCTATGGATGGTCGAATACTAGCCAAGGTGAAACCATGTCAGCTATCGCGAAGCGGATTGTCGCGACCCTGCTTGTCTTCCCGCTCGCCGCCGTCAGTCCCATCGCTGCGGGAGCCGAGGCGCACAGCACGACCCCTGCTGCGCAAGCGCCTGTCTGCCACGACGTGGCGCTCGCCAAGGGCGGAGTGCTGTCCGGGAGGGTAGTCGATCCCAACGGTCAGCCGGTCGCCAACGGCCCGGTCTGGCTAGCGGCGACGAACCAAAAGCCCATCGCCGCCCGCACCGACGCCGCCGGTCGTTTTGCGTTCCAAAACCTGCCGCGAGGCGTCTTCTGTCTCCAGGCGGGTGATGATCTTCGTGTCTGCCGCGTCTGGGATGAAAAGGCAGCGCCGCCCAAGAGTCTCAGCGGAGTGCTGATGGTCGCCGACGGCGCCGCGGTTCGCGGTCAAAGCAGCCCCCCGCCAATGCTCAATCAATTCGTCCAGGGGGCGAAGCGGTTCTTCACCCGTCCCATCGGTGTGATCACCCTGGGAGCGGCGATTGCGACCCCCATCGTGTTGTCCGCAGACAACGACGATCCTCCTGCGTCGCCGTAGCCGACCCGGCAGACTTTGACGCCTGTGCAACTCCATTTGCATCAGCGCGGTTCTAACGGTCGATCGATACCGTGTCGCCGAGCGCGTCGCGAGTTCGCACGCCGGCTGGAGCAGGACCGTCTAGGAGTGGCAAGATGTCGGCTATGGGGTGGTACCGTTACACGTGGCTTGCCTACTTTGCCAAGCCGTCCGAGGACCGCGTGGTCTATCGGGAGGTCAAACGCCGCCAGGTTGGCTCGGTGCTCGAGATCGGCGTCGGATCCCTAGAGCGGTCAAAGCTGCTCATCTCGGCTTGCCAATCCTATTCGTCGCAGCCGGTGGTCCGCTACGCGGCGGTCGACTGGTTCGAGGAGCGTCCGGAGTCGATGCCGCGGCTCTCGCTGATCGCCGCTCACCGGGAGCTCAACGCCACCGGAGCCAAGGTGCGTGTCGCCCCCGGCGGGCCCTCCGCCGTAGAAGGCATGGCGAACTCCCTGCCGAACACCGACCTGGTGCTGATCTCGCCCGAAGTCGACGACGCCGCGCTTGGGCGGGGCTGGTTCTTCCTGCCCCGCATCTGCCACGCCGAGACGCTCGTCCTGCGGGGTTCGATCGGCTCTGGGGGTGAGCGGCAATACAATCGGCTCTCCCTCGAGGAAATCAGGCGGCGGTCGGAGCTCGCCCGCCCGGCAGCGGCGGCTTAGCGGACTTGCCCAGGGTGGCGTCGGGCTGCCCATCGGGCCCCGAACCGGATAGGATAGCGTGCGTAGCAATGGTTCGCGGCCGCCGCTGCGCACCGTTCGCCGCGCCACCCCTATCGTGGCGAGGCAGGCAGCCCAACCTCCCTGCGGCCACGCCTAGGCATGACTCCCACCGAGTTCGAAAACGCGGAAACCATTGACGTCAGGCCTCAGGCCGCGCCGAGCCTCGCCCGCGAGACCGTCCGGCAAACCGCCAGGCGGATGGTGGCGTTGGTCGAGGGGTCGTCGCCCCACCTGACCAGCGAAACCCGCAACCTCTTGCGGGGCCGGCTGCGGATTGTTTCGGCGATTTTATTCTCGGTGTTTTTCGCATTTCTCTTCCGCGGCCTGTTGATTGGCGTTGAGGAAGAGCACCGCTGGCTGTTCGCAACGCACGCCGTGGTGACCACGATGATGGCGGCGTTGTTCGCCCTGCTTGGTTCGGCGATGCAGCTCTCGCTGGTCAGATTGCGGATCGCCGAGGTGCTGACCTTTGGCGGCCCGGCCCTCTTCTTCGTCGTGCTTAGCCAGCAGAAGCTGCACCACATGGCGACCCTTGATACGGGCGCCCACCTGCCCGTGATCCTGGTGCCGTGGGCGATGCTGATCTTCACGTACGCGCTGTTCATTCCTAACTCCTGGAGGCGGGCGCTCGCAGTGATTGGGCCGATGGGGCTGGCGCCAATCGGGGTGATCGTGCTGCAGCGTCTGGTCTGCCCCGGCTTCGAGCAGTGCGTCTCGATGCCGGAGTTTGAGAACTACATCACCGAGCAGGTGATCTCGGCCGTCGCGCTGGTGGCCATTGCCGTGCTTGGGGTGCAGACCATCAACGCGCTGCGCGTTCAGGCGTTCGAGGCCAAGCGCCTTGGGCAGTACGTGCTGCGGCGGAAGCTGGGCGCCGGCGGCATGGGCGAGGTCTACCTGGCTGAGCACCAGATGATGAAACGCCCCTGCGCCGTGAAGATCATCCGCCCGGAAAAGGCGGGCGACCCTTTGACGCTCGCCCGCTTCGAGCGTGAGGTCCGCTCCACGGCCAAGCTGTCGCACTGGAATTCGATCGACATCTACGACTACGGCAACACGCCCGACGGCACCTTCTACTACGTCATGGAGTACCTCCCGGGGCACAACGTCGGGGAGCTGGTGGACCAGTACGGCCCGCTGCCGCCGGAGCGGACGGTCTACCTGCTGGAGCAGGTCTGCAAGGCCCTGGCCGAGGCCCACAACACCGGGCTGGTGCACCGCGACATCAAGCCGGCCAATATCTTCTGCGCGTACCGCGGCGGCGAGTACGACGTCGCCAAGCTGCTCGACTTTGGTCTGGCGAAACCTGTGTTCAGTGCGACCGACACGACGCTCACCCAGGAAGGTTCGATCACCGGATCGCCGATGTTCATGTCCCCCGAGCAGGCGACCGGGGAACGCGAAGCCGACGCGCGGAGCGACATCTACTCACTCGGCTGCGTGCTGTTCTATCTGCTCACCGGCGAACACCCCTTCCCCTACAAGCAGGCGGTCAAGGTGATCGTCGCCCACGCGTCCGAGCAGCCGGCCTCGCCCCGCGACGCCAACCCGCTTGTCAGCGTCGAGCTGGAGGAGGTGGTGATGCGGTGCTTGGAGAAGGACCCGGAAGACCGTTTCCAGACCGTCGAGCAGCTGCGGCAGGCGTTGGTCGACCTGCCGCTTGCATGCCGCTGGTCTTCGCAGCTCGCCAACGAGTGGTGGAGCTGCAACGGCTGCCCGGAACGCAAGGCAATGGCCGCGGCGCTGGTCGACGCAGCGGCCGATGGCGCCTCGTGCCCGCTGCCGCAGTTGGACAGCAACGCTGTAGAGGAAGTCAACGCGGTCTAACCCCGCTCCTCCCCCACACGACGCGCTCCTATGAATCCCCCGCCATGGCTCCGCCGCGTCTGCCTGATCTCGCTGCTGGTCGGGCTTGCGCTGGTTGTCTTGGGGCCGGTGCTGGCGTACGGCGTGGTGTCTTGGCAGGTTGACCAGCAGGCGGGCGACCCGGCCAAGGCGTTCGAAGCCGCGATCGAACCGTGGAGGCAGGGGCTGCTGTGGACCACGCCGATCGGCATGGCAATGGTGTTCCAGGGCGGCCTCGGCCTGCTGTTTTTTTGGGTGACGCGGGTGGCCGACGCCTCGCGAGACACGTGACTTCCGCCGGCGGAGCCCAACAATGTCGGGCCTGGGGCGAATTGCCCCGCAGGCCCGCCGGCCGGCCTCATGACGCTGTGATGACCGGCTTACTCGGTGTATATTACCCCGCTTGCCAACCGCGGGATGTGGGGGATACGCCACTCGCTCCACGAACACGACTCGTGGCGGAAAGTCCTGCTAGCAAACCCGCGAGGCGCGAACGGCAACTTGTGCAGGGGCAAAGTTTCGGTCGTCGATGATGGAGGGTGGCAGGGTTCGGCCGAGAACTTTCCCGTGCGAATCCGCCACCCACAACCCTCTACCGCCCTCCCGTTTCCAACCGGGTGAGTAAGACGCCAACCGCGTCGCGAGGGGCCCCAGCGACCCACTACTTTTGGAGTCATCCCTTGAGCATCTCCCTCCTGAAGCTTTGGCCGGCGTCCGTCATCCTTGGGTTAACCCTGCTCGCGCCCCCGCGCGTCGACGCCGCGCCAGCCGGTCAGCAGGTGTTCCCGTCTCAAACGGTGTTCTGGGTTTCGCTCCCAGAAGCGGCCGGCTTCCGGGACAAGTTCTCCCGCACGCAGCTGGGCATGCTCGCCCAAGACGATTCCCTCAAGCCGTTCGCAGAACACATCTGTCGGCAGACGCTCGATCAGTTTGGCGAGGTCCGCGATACGCTCGGCGTGTCGCTCGACGACGTTCTCGCGGCTGCCGGTGGTGAGCTCGCATTGGGCATTGCGCACCGCGAGGGCCAGCGGGCCGTATCGGTGCTGGTCGTCGACCCCGCCGGCAAGCGGGCCGGGGCCGACCGGCTGATCGCCAAGGTCGACGCCGCCCTAACGAGCCGCGGGGCCCGCCGCTCGTCGCAGAACCTGGCCGGCCTGGTCGCCACGGTCTACAAGATGCCCGCCAAGCCAGACGCCAAGATTCAGCGTGAAGACCTGGTGCTCTTTGAAGACGGCGGCCTGATTTGTTTTGTTGAGAGCGTAGCAGAAGCACAGGCCGTCCGGGCCCGCATCGCGGGGCAGGGCGACAGCCTGGCCGACCTGGAAGACTTCCGGAAGACCATGGCCCGCTGCGCCCGCGAATCGACCGCGACGCCCGATGCGCGTTGGTTCCTGGCGCCGTTCAAATACGACTTGGCCCGCCGGTCGCGGGAGCAAAAGAAGAACCTGGCGGACAAGAAGGACACCTTCACAATCCTGCGTGAGCAGGGCTTCGACGCCATCCGCGGCGTCGGAGGCCACGTGCAGGTGGCGGTCGACGGCGCCAAAGACTTTGTGCACCACACGGCGATCTACGCCCCCGCCAAGCCGGGGACAGCCGGCAAACCGGCCAGCCAGCGGTACGAGCTCGGCATGCGGATGGCGGAAACGCCCAACCAGCAGGCAAACTTTGGGGTCGAGCCGTGGGCGCCGCGGAGCACCGCCAACTACAGCACCTTCAGCATCGACATCCAGAACGCCTTCGAGAACCTCGAGAGCGTGTTCGACGCGATGTCCGGCTACGAGGGCGCGTTCCGCTACACGCTGGAGGGCTTCGAACGCGACGAGTTCGGCCCGAAGATCAAGGTGCGGGACGAGATCATCCGCCACCTCGGCGATCGCGTTACCCGGATGGCGGACTACGAGCTGCCGGTCGACACCGACTGCGAGCGGTTCCTGTTCGTCATCGAAGCCAAGGACCCGGCCAAGCTCGCCGAGCCGATCGACAAGTGGATGGACACCGACGGAGCCATCCTGCAAGAAGTCCGCGGCGTGAAGTACTGGGAGATCCTCCCCGAGGACGAGACCGAAGTCACCGTCGAGCTCGGCGGCGGCCTAATCCCGCTCGACAATCAAGCCGCCGACCCGGCCGAGGAGTCGCTGATCCGCCGCGCGGCGGTCTGTGTGCACGGCGGCTACCTGATCGTCGCGTCGGATGTAGAGTTCCTGGAGCAGGCGATCTTTGGGGTCACGCCTCAAGAGTCGCTGGCCGGCAGCTACGACTTCCAGGCCGCGATGCGTCAGCTCGACGCCATCACCAACCAACCACGCTGCAGCTGGTCTTTCACCCGCACCGACGAAACCGTCCGCCCCACCTACGAGCTGCTCCGCGAAGGCCGGCTGCCCGAGGGCAAGACCTTCTTCGCTCAGCTGCTCAACAAGCTGCTCACCACACCGGAAGAGCAGGAGAAGGCGATCGTCCGCCGTCAGCGACTGGACGGCAGCGAGCTGCCCTCGTTCGAACTCGCCCGGCGCTACTTCGGCCCCTCCGCCCGCGCGGTCACCGCCGAGGACGACGGCTGGTTCATTACCGGCGTGGTGCTGAACAAGGCGGGCCAGTAATTGGGGCGGCCCCAGTAAGGTCGCGTGGCGGCAGCGGGCTACGGGTACTCAAGCTTCGCCCAGTACGGGCGCTGCCGCTCGCCCCGGGTGCGCGCGTCCTCGAGCAGCACCCGCAACTCGGGCTCGATCGGGTTGTCGCGGTCGGTCACCCGGCGGCCGTTTACCTCGACCTCGATCGGCTTGTCGAAGTCGACCAGGTCGGGCGACAGCCACACCGTGGTCTTGCCCGCCTGCCCACGCACGCCAAGTTTATTGTTGGGGTACTTACGCCCAATGAGTCTGGCTGGGCGGGTGCCGCGGCGGGGCGGCCACGAGCTCGGCGAGACCATCGACTTGGCGGGCAGCTCGTCGAATTCGACCCACCAGAAGTAGTTGTCCCAGGGACGCATCGAGTGGACCTCGAATTCTTCGGGGCTGGGGCGCCGCGTCTTGCGGCCCATCCAGTCGAATAGCCGCTGGATCTCGTCGGTGAACGGCTCGTGCCCGCGGCCCAGCAGCTCGACGATCGTCGTGTCCACTTTGGGCTTCAGGTAGCGGTCGAACTCGTAGGCGTTCTGTTCGATCTTGTCCCCGTCGAGCTCGCCGCAGACAAAGTACCAGGACAGAAACAGCGCGTTCTCGGTGTAAAACTTGATGTACTCGTCCGCGGCCGCCAGCACCGGGATGACGCCGGCCCACAGGTCGGGGTGGGCGAGGGCGATGTCCCACGCCGCCACCGATCCAATGTCGTGCCCCGAAAGGTAGACGCGGTCGGTATCGATTGAGAGCCGCCGCAACGCGTCGCGGTAGGCGGCCAGCACCTTCTGGTGCTCGTCGGCTGTGAAGCCGTAGGAGTACTGGTGCGGCTGGAGCCAGTCGACCGCGATGGTAATGTACCCGTGCCGCATCGCCTGGCCACGGCGGACGCCGTCGGTTCCCTGGCCGCCGGCCCAGTAGTCGAGCTGCATCTCGGGTCGGAACCCGGCCCCGTTGAGCGAGATTACTGTTGGGTACCGCTGCAGCGGATCGTACTCAGGAGGCAGCTGCACCAGATACCGGACGTTCCCCAGGCCCGGGCCGATGGCGGTCCCCAGCTCGAATACGCCGGGCGAGCGTTCCTGCTCCTCGGGAAGCGGCAGCGGCGGTTTGACTAGCTTGAGCAGTTGCGCGACCCGGCGGACGTCCCCGGCCTCGCTGTCGCGGATATCGATCAGCAGTTTCTCCCGCTCGCCGGCCAGCGGAGCCCGCAGGTACGCGAGCACCTTAGCCCGCACGTCGAACAGCGACAACGCCGACGCCAGGTTGTCGCTCGCCTGGTTGGACCCGAGCAGCCACCCGCTGATCGCGAGGGCCGCCTTGCGGTCGGAGTCGAGCGCGTCGCCATCGGCCAAGTTGATGAACGCCGTCATGCGGTCCAGCGAGGCGGCGTTCAGCTCCTGCTTGATCTCTGCCTGGATCTCACCGGCCACACGCTGCACCGCCGGCTCGGTGATCGCGGCCACGAGCTCGTCGAGCAGCCGGTGCACCAGCGCGATGCGGGCGTCCTGCTCGTCGAGCGCGACCAGCATCTCGCGGACCCGCTCAAGTGTCTTGCCGTCGACGTCGCCGGCCGGGAAGTTTTCTAGAAGCAGACGCACCAGCTTGTGCTGCCCGGACTGCTGGCGTAACTCGATCTCGTCGAGGATCGCTTTGGCGCCGAGCTGCCGCAGCTGGTGGAGCTCGTCGCGTAGGTCCTCGAGCTGAGGGAAGTCCTCGAGGACGCTTTCCAATTCCCGCCGGGCGTCGGTGTAGCGTTCGGCCTGCAAGTACAGCCGCACAATCTGCAGCCGGGCGTCGGGATTGTTCTCCGGGACCGCGTTCTGCAGGATCCGGCTGAGGGTCTCGCGTGGGATGCTGCTGGTCGCGAGCCGCTGGTCCCAGACGTAGCTCCGCGGCTCAACATTCAGTCCGCGGACACGCGTGTAGGTAGGGGTCACCTCGGTGATGCCCTGGACCACTGAGATCGAGCCGCCTGCGGCCTGCATCTCGTAGATACGCCGCCCGTAGTCATCGAACGGGGTGACCCTCAGCTGCCTGCCGACCGCCCCAACCATTGCGCCGTGCTCGGCGTGGTCCTGCCAAACGCTGATGACAATCGGCTTCTCGCGGTCAACGTCCAGGATATTGCGGACCCGGAACTTGTTGACGAACGTCCGCCGCAGGCCGTCGTCGATGATCAGGATCGGCGTCACCTTGACCTCGCCCGCGGACGGGGAGGGACGCGTCGGGTCCTCGGCTACCCCGGACGTCTGGCCAATGTCCCCGATCATAGTGCGGCCGTCGTCCATCTGAATGGTCGACGCGCATGCGCTCGCGGCGAGCAGCAGCGAGCAGAAGATCATCCAAAAGCGACGTGGCACGGCGGAATCCTGGGGTTACCCCATTCTCGCTCGGCCGGGACGAGGGTCAAACGATCGGGGCCAACTCAGTCGGATTCGCGAACGCTCGTGCCGATTATTGCGGCTGTAAGGACGCTACAGGGGAGCGACAACCTCGTCGCCGTTGCGGGTCGACAGAGCCCGCAGGATATTGACGTCCAGGTCCTGCTGGAGGAACTGCACGCTGCCATCGGTCATCAAGAAGCTGGCGCCGCCGGCGTGCTCGCTGGCGAATTCGAGGTCGTTGAAGGACAGCTTCCTCGGCCCCGGCGCGCCGTGATCCGTCAGGCCGTAGCCGAACGTTTCGCGGCTCGCGTTTATCGGGTAGACCACATTCTTGGCGGCGCCCATGCAGATCCGGCTGTACATCCCAGGATTCCCTCCCCAGGTCGCGCCCAGGAGCCAGTGGGTCTGGTAGATGTACGACCGCTCGCCGATCGCAAGCGTGTGAGAAGTTCCATCGGTGATGCGCGAGATCTGCACTTTGCTCTCTGGGTACATCGATCCGTTCTGCATGACGTCGCCGCAGGTCTGATCGCCGGCGCTCCAGGAGTCCGGGTCTCCTGAAGCCCCTGCAACCGCGTCGTAGTGCGCGCTTTTGTTAGTCCCCTCATCCATCACCTTGCTAGGGCACCGGTACAGGGGTACTTCAATCTCACTGGCCTGGACGTTCGCCATCCCGCCGTAATTGTCTTCCGCGCGGTCCTCGACAGCGGCAATCTGTTCGTACAGGCCGCCCTCCTCGAGGTACGGCAAGATCAGCACTCGCCACGGGGTTCCGGGAACACCCCGCTCCTTGGCCAATCGGGCCGCGGGCGGCAAACGCTTGTGCTGGTCGTGATAGAGCAGCAAGCCGAGGCCCTGCTGTTTGAGGTTGTTCTTGCAGGTCGACCTGCGGGCCGCTTCCCGCGCTGCTTGGACCGCAGGAAGCAGCAACGCGATCAACACCGATATAATGGTGATCACGACCAGCAGTTCCACCAGAGTAAACCCGACACGACGCGCTGTGGGTCGCCGACGCCTGCCGCACCACGGCGCGAGACCCACAGCCAGCAGCAGCGCCGCGGATGGCTCGGGAACCGCGACTAGCCCCAGCTGCACGTTTGCGTACGCCGCGGCCGGGGCGGGCAGCTTGTCGAGGAAGGCGTCGATGTCGCCAAAATCGAGCCGCCCATTGGCGTTGGTGTCGCCCGTGTAGTCCGCCTCGAAGCCGATCGGGTAGCCGTCCAGTTCGTAGTTGAAGTAGGCGTCGCGGTTGCGGAGGGCCAGCACGAAGAGGTCGACGTCGGCGTCGTCAAAAACGCCGTCGAAGTTCATGTCGCCGGTCTCGGCGATGACCATCGCCATGCTCGTGGTGTAGTAGACGGGCGCGGCGAACAGGCCGAACGGCAGCAGCCCGTGGATGTTCACCTGGTCGAACTGCTCGTTCCGGGCAATTGATCCGGCCGTGATGAGTTCGAACTTCTGCCCCCGCTCGGGCGACTTAAGCTTAGAAAAGTCGACGTCCAGCGTGCCGCCCAGGATCGCGTCGCCGTTGATGGCCAGGCGGTCGATCTCGTCGGGCGTCTCGCCAAATACTTCCATCTGCAGCTCGCCGCCCTGCTTCTGAAGGTAGTTGCCGTCTATCGAGAACTCGCCGATCGAACTAGCGCGACTCGTGCCGGGCCGAACCACCCCGCCGGCCACAACGTCCACCCCGCCCGACACCAGGCCGTTGCCGATCATCTGCGACCGCATCTGCACAGGGGCTGCCCCGCTCGAGAGCTGGCCGCCCAGCATGAGCAGCTCGCCCCCAGGCTCGACATCCAACTCACTGGTCGCGAGCCGTCCCCCCAAGAGCTGCAGGGATCCGCCTGCTTCGACGGTCACCCGTCGAGTGGCCGAGAGCGTCGACGCAGGGCTCTGAACCCTCAAGGCCATTGTCTGCTGATTAGCGCCAGCGATGGTGAGCTCGTGCACGAACGCTGACACCGGACCGCCGGTGAACGAGTTGACCGTAACGACCTGAGCTCCGGCGCCGGGAGGGTTAACAAGGTTCAGGACGTCGATCGAGGTTGGGACCCGGTTGCCCTGCCAGATCTCCGGCTGGAACCAATTGTTCTGCGTCACCTGAGACTGCAGGGTTAGGCCTTCCTTCGGGGCGACGAACGCTACGTCGAGCGAATTCGGACCATACAGAAGCTGGACTGCGATGTCAGCGGGCGGCGGCGTGTCGAAGAAGAATGAGTCGAACTCGCCGTCGACCGCGGCGCCGAAGATTGCCTGGATCTGGTCGCCGCTTGCTGGCTGGAAGCCGTTGAGGAAGTTCAGCTCCAGGTTCCCCGCCAGGTTGACGCTGCCGTTAGGGATCAAGTACTGGTCGTGCTGCTGGCCCGGAGCAAGCCCACCGACGTCCACGTAAAGCGTGTCGCCCGACGTCATGTTGAGCGAGGAGAGCGTGATAATCTCCGGGACGCCCTGGATCTGAGCCTGGGCCGCGGCAGCCGCGAGCAGGGCCGCCGCCGTAACGAGCAGGCGTAGGCGGATCAGGCTGGAAGGGGGCGCGAGCATAGCAAACTGGGAGGCGGAGACCCGGGGCCAGGGACCGCCTCCCAGTATAGCCCGACCGCGCCTGGGCGCGTCGTTTGCCTGGCAAGGAATCTGCCGCCGGGGTTCAGGTTTTGAAGAAACCATGGTGATTTCGCTTGGTTTGGCCCACAACAAGCCAATCAACAAATGCCCCCCGCCCCCGCCAAACTTTCTGGAGAAAATGCCAGGGACCGCCTAGAATGCAAAGCCGTGGGGCCGCGTTTCCTCTTCCTCCTCGAGTCCCCTGAGTCACACCGTTGTTCTGGCGCCAGACTAAAATCCTGCTGTTAATGCTGCTCGTCGGGCAGGCGCCGGCCGGCGCTGCGCCCGCGCAATTCTGGCTGTCATTAGACGACCACAACGCCACTGGCCCGGCGGTCGCTACCGGCGTCGGGGCCGATGGCGTCGCGCTGCGGGTGCACGTCTGGGCCAGGCCGCAGACAGCGGGCAGCACGCAGATGGAGAACTTCTCGCTCAACATTGTGTCGTCGTCTACCGATTTCGACATCGATGCCGACACGGTCGAGGTTTACAACCCGGTGCTGGCGAGTTCTCGACCGCGGTTCGAGTTTGTCAACGACTCGGCCGAGGGCCTGATCGGCGTCGACTCTGGCCTGCCGCTTGGTTTCAATCGCGGCATCGCAGGCCTGCAGGGGTTCACTTTCGACAGCTCCGCGGCCGATGGCTTCGGCGGCGTTTGCGACACGAAGGACGCCTACTGCGACGACTCCTCCGGCGTCGAGTCGTGGCTGGTCGCCTCGTTCTCGCTTGTCCCGTCGGCGTCAGTGGGCTCGGCTGAGCTGTACCTGCAGGTGGGACTCAACGGCATGAGCCACGCGGGAGAATTCCCGGGCGATATGGAGGTGACGTTCGGCGTCGACTCGATTGGGGCGGCCCCGCCCCCATACGATCCAGAGAACGACTACCATCTCATACACGGCGATGACGACCCCGACGCGGTCGTCTCATTTGTCAAGCTCGGTGACTACGACGCCGACGGCGACGTCGACACCGACGACTACACGGTGTGGGAATCCGAGTACGCCGGCGGCAACTACGCCGCCGACGGGACGTTCGACCGAATCGTCGACGCCGCCGACTACACCGTGTGGCGGGACAACCTGCCGGCGTCGCCGGGGCCGGCAGCGGCGACGACGATTCCCGCACCCAGCGGCGCCGGTTGCCTGTTAGGCGTCGGCGTTGCGGCGGCTACTCGTCGCCGGCGAGGTTCTCGGCCTCTTGCTTCCAGTGCGACCGGATGAGCCCGGTCTTCCGCTCCACCGTACGCGGCGCCACGCCGAGCTGAGTTGCGATCTCGCCTGTCGTGTAGCCTGCCAGCTTG
Source organism: Posidoniimonas polymericola (assembly GCF_007859935.1). NCBI lineage: Bacteria > Pseudomonadati > Planctomycetota > Planctomycetia > Pirellulales > Lacipirellulaceae > Posidoniimonas > Posidoniimonas polymericola. The sequence continues at coordinate 56,077 of NZ_SJPO01000015.1, forward strand.
TGCCTGGCGATCTCCTGCAGGATTGGTTCGGGGAGCAGATCGATCAGTCGTTTGCACTCGTCGTTGAGCGCTACGATCGACGCTGGTGAGAGATCGTCCTCGACGAAGTCGAGCTGGCGCGGCTCGCCGTCGCGGCCGTGGCCGCCGGCCTCGGAGGCGGTCACCACCCGGCCCCCACCTCGTTTGGCGGCCAGCTGACGTTTGCGCTGATTGATGGCCTTGCGGGCGGTGATCTTTGCCAGGAGCGGCCAGAGTCCGTCGCGGTCGTGCAGGTCGGGGAACTCGCCCTGATTGACTCCGTCAAAAAAGCTCTTCAACGCGCTGAGCGCTACGTCCTCTTCGTCCTCGGCGCCGCGCGGGCTGGCGCCGAGCGTCTGGCGAGCGAGTCCGACCAGCCGGTTGAAGTACCGCTGCCAGAGCGCGTGCTGAGCCTCAGAGTCGTCGCCTTCCTTGAGGTCGGCGATCCAGCACGTAATCGAACGATCTGAGGGGACAGACATGGCTGCTAGCAGTCGCCTTCGGAAAACCGACAGCATAAGCCCCCGGTCGGTATCCGTCAAAGCAGCCGGCGCCAGTCCCTATACCGCGAGATTTGTCGCTTCGCGGCCGTCGCTGCACGCGGAGTCTAGGCAAGCAGGGGCGATCGAGCAGGGTCGAAGCGGAATCGTAGACTGCAGGGGTCGTGCGAGTCGATCAGGTGACGGCAGGGGGATTCCATATGAAATACAACGCGTTCCACATCACCGCCGCCGCGCTGCTAACCGGTTGCAGTGCGTTCCAACCGGCTGAAACGACTTCGCACCTAGAGCCGGCTCAGGCGACAACTAACGCAGAATTGCAGGCGGTCGCGTTTGAGCAGGAGGTGATCCCTTCCGACCCGGGTCCCGCGCTGGTCGCCGAGCCGCTGCAGCAGCCGGCCGACCTCGCAAGCGCTAGCCCCCCGCCCGCCGCGGTCCCGCGCCGTCTGCCGCCCCAGCAGACCGGTTTGACGCTCGCGAGCCTCGAGGAAGCGGCGCTGGCCAACAACCCGGTGGTCAAGCAGGCCCACGCAAAGGTCCGCGCGCTCTGCGGCAAGCGACTCCAGGCCGGCCTGCCGCCCAATCCCACCATCGGCTACCAGGGCAGCGAGATCGGCAACGGCAGCGCCGCTGGTCAGCAGGGGGCCTACGTGGGTCAGGAGTTCATCGTCGCCCACAAGCTGCAACGCGACCAGGCGATTGTCTCGGCCGAGATCCGCAAGGCTTACCAGGACGTCGCGGCCGCCGAGCGGCGGGTCAAGACCGACGTTCAGGCCCGGTTCTACGAGACGCTGCTCGCCCAGCGCCGTGTTGAGCTGGCCGGCGAGCTCTCCAGGCTCGCCAACAGGGCGGCGTCGGCATCCCAGGCATTGCTGGACGCCCAGGAGATCCCGGTCGCTGGCCTGCTGCAGACCGAGGTTCAGCAGCAGAACGCGTTGCTGCAGGCCGCCACCGCCCAGAACCGTCTTGAGCAGGCGTGGCGCGAATTGTCCGCCGTGCTCGGCGCGGAAACCCTGCCCCCACAACCGCTGGCGGGCGACCTAACGCCGCTGCCGGAGCCACTCGACTGGGAGCTGGAACTCGCGCGGCTGAGGACCGAGAGTCCGGAGCTCTCCGCGGCGATCGCCGAGGTCGAGCGGGCCCGCAGGGTGCTTAATCGCGAATGTGTTGAGCCGCGTCCGAACATTACGGGTCAGGTCGGCGTGCAGTACGACTACAGCAGCAGCGACACCATTACCAGCGTGCAGATTGGCATGCCGCTTCCGTTGTGGAATCGAAACCAGGGCGCGATCAGTCAGGCGCGTGCCGAGATCACCCGCACAAGCCACAACGTAGACCGACTAGAGCTGGCGCTGCAGCAGCGGCTCGCAAGGGCGTTCCGCGACTACGCCGACGCCCGGGTCACCGCCGAGACCTATCTGAATGAGGTTCTGCCGCGGTCTCAGCGGACGTTCCAGCTGGTCCAGTCGGGCTACCAGGAGGGGGAGATCGGCTACCTGGCGTTGCTTGCCGCTCAGCAGACGAATTCTCAAACCAACCTCGCCTACCTCGACGCCCTCGGCAACCTCTGGCGGAGCAAGGTGCTTATCGATGGGCTGTTGTTGGAAGAGAGCCTTTCCGCCGAGTACTAATAAGGCCGCCAGAGGTCCAAAATCTCGGGTTCTCCAAATCGTCGAGCCGCGGTACCATTCTCGCTGTGCAGACCTTCGTACGAATCCTGATCGCGTTGTGCGTCTTCGCGCACGCCTCGCTCGGCTGCGCCGCTCACCACAAGTGTGCGGGAGAGCATGGGCACGTACGCGCTAAGAGCCATGCGAGCTCTCGGGATTCAGCGGACGTCCATTGCGACCCGCAAGAGGGGCATGCCCTTAGCACGCACGCGTGTGACCAGCGCCATCCGGACGATGTCCCGCTAGAATCGTGCGACCACACCCTGTGCAAGTGGACCGCCGACGGCGCCCGCGGCGTGGTCGAGCTCTCGCTCGATTCTAGCTACGGGGTGGCTGCCCTGGTCGCTGAGCCCGTGCGTCGCTCCACCAGCGGCATGCTCTCCACCACGCGAGGCGATGCCGGGATCCCGATCCCGCTGCCGGTGCGCGCGCACCTTCTGCTTGGCGTTCTGCTGATCTAATCGGGCAGGACCGCCCAGCAGGTCGCATGCTGCGACCTGTTCGGCATCCCTTTCTCCTTCCTGTTCCGGGTGCGTTGCGCACCCGCTGCGGATCCTCACCAATTCCGATGGCCGCGTTTGTGCCGTCGGTCGGAAAGTCTCATGGCGCCAAGAAATCCACGTACCTTGCTTGTCGCGGCAATGATTGTTCTGGGCCTCTCGGCAACCGCCGCGTTCATGCTGCTCAAAGACCGACTTCCCGGCATCCCCGGCGATGGTTCGCCGGTCGTCGCGGCGACCGATGACCATCAACAGGAGGCCGGTCACGCGAACGAGGCTACCGCGAGCCCGGCCCTGCAGGTCAGCAAACGCGGGCTGCAGAACATCGGCTACGAGCCGTACACGGTGGCGTTCCGGGAGTACGAACGCCGGCTTGTGCTGCCCGCCATCGTGGTCGAGCGGCCCGGCAAGTCGCAGACCCACATCACCGCGCCGCTCACCGGGATCGTGACTTCGATTGAGGTGGTGCAGGGGCAGGCCGTTACGCCCGGCACGCTGCTGTTCCGGTTGAAGCTGACGCACGAGGAACTGGTCGGCGCCCAGCGGGACTTCCTGCAGGACCTGGCCAACCTCGAGGTGGTGGAACGCGAGGTCGCCCGCCTCAAAGAGCTCGGCGACGGCGTCGTGGCGGGCAAGCGGATCATCGAGCAGCAGTACGAGCGGCGAAAGCTGCGGGCCTCGCTCGCGGCCGAGGAGCAGGCGATGCTGCTGCACGGTCTGACCAAGGAGCAGGTCCGCTCCATACGCGAGTCTCAAGAACTGCTGCCGTCGGTGGACATCTTCGCCCCGGGGCACACGCACGGAGAGTCGGAGGACGAGCACGAGCACCCCTTGGTCGTGCAGCGATTGGGGATTTCGGTTGGCCAGCAGGTGCAGGTTGGCGAGGAGATGGCTGTGCTGGCCGACCACCACCTGCTGCAGATCGAGGGGGCGGCCTTCGAAGACGACGCCGAGCAGGTCCGCGAGTCCGCGGCCAAGGGGCGCGCCGTGACCGCGCGGCTAGTCAGCGGCGACAACGCCGCCGTGTCGGGACTAAAGATCCAGTATGTCGCAGGGCAGGTCGACCCGGTGTCGCGGGCGTTCAAAATCTACCTGAACCTCCCGAACAAGACGGCGCTCGACAAGACCACCGACGACGGGGTGCGGTTCTTTGAGTGGTTGTACAAGCCCGGCCAGCGGATGCAGATCGACCTGGTTGTCGAACGGACGCCCGGCCAGCTTGTGCTGCCGGCCGCCGCGGTCGTGAGCGATGGCGCCGAGAACTATGTCTACCGGCAGAACGGCGGCCAGTTTCAACAGACGCCGGTGCACCTGCTGTCACGGGACAAGGAGTGGGTCGTCGCCGCAAACGACGGCGCCCTGTACGAGGGGGACGTCATCGCCGGGCGGGGAGCCTACCAGCTCCACCTGGCTTTGAAGAACCAAGCCGGCGGCGGGGTCGACCCCCACGCCGGACACAACCACTAGTCCGCCCCGCCGCTGTCCGAGAGTCCCACATGCTGAATGCGATCATTCGTTTTGCGCTGACCAACCGCCCGCTGGTGCTCGCCGCCGCGGTGGCGGTGCTAGGCGTCGGCGTCTGGCAGGCGCTGCGGTTGCCGATCGATGTGTTCCCCGACCTCAACCGGCCCCGGGTCGTGATCATGACCGAGGCCCACGGGCTCGCGCCCGAGGAGGTCGAGACCCTCGTCACCTTTCCGCTCGAGACCGCCCTGAACGGCGTCACCGGGGTCGAGGCGGTGCGCAGCTCGTCGGGCATCGGCTTGTCGGTAATCTACGTCGAGTTCGAGTGGGGCACCGACATCTACGACGACCGCCAGATCGTGAGCGAGCGCGTCGCGGTCGCCCAGGAGTCGCTCCCGCGCGGCGTTCGGCCCCAGCTAATGCCGATCTCTTCGCTGATGGGGCAGATCATGGTCGTCGGGATGCAAGCGGACGAGAGGGTCTCGCCGATGGAGCTGAGAACGATCGCCGACTGGACCGTGCGCCAGCGGCTGCTGGCGATCAAGGGGGTCTCGCAGATCATCGTCATGGGGGGCGAGCGGCGGCAGCTGCAGGTGCTGGTCGACCCCGATCGGTTGATCCAGTACGGCGTCTCGCTGCAGGAAGTCAAGGAGGCGATCGCCGACAGCAATCAGAACACCACCGGCGGCTACCTCGACGAACAGGGCCCAAACGAGCTGCTGGTCCGCTCACTCGGGCGCGTGCACACGGTCGCCGAGTTGCGGGACGTCGTGGTGACGCACCGCGACCGCCAGTCGGTCACGCTTTCGCAGGTCGCCACGGTCGTCGAGGGACCGCAGGTGAAGCGGGGCGACAGCTCGGCGTTCGTCCGTGCGGACGAGACCTCCGTCCCCGGCGATTCGGTGCTGCTCACTGTGCTCAAGCAGCCGCGGGCCGACACGCGGAAGGTGACCGAGGAGGTGTTGGACGCGCTCAGGACGCTCTCCCCAACACTGCCGGAGGGCGTCCGGATCACCCCCTCGCTTTACCAGCAACGCACCTTCATCGACCTTGCCGTACAGAATGTTGTCGACGCGCTGCGGGACGGCTCGCTGCTGGTGGTGGTCTGCTTGTTCGCGTTCCTGCTCAGCCTGCGGACGACCTTCATCACGCTCACCGCCATCCCGTTGTCGATCGCGGTGACGGCGATCGTCTTTGCGATGCTCGGCTTGTCGGTCAACACCATGACGCTCGGCGGTTTGGCGGTCGCCATCGGCGAGCTGGTGGACGACGCCATCGTCGACGTCGAGAACATCTACCGCCGACTCCGGGAGAACCGGGCGTCTGGCACGCCTCGCCACCCGCTGCAGGTGGTCTACCAGGCAAGCATCGAGGTCCGCGGATCCATCGTCTACGGGACGATGATCGTGGTGCTGGTGTTCGTGCCGCTGTTCGCCCTGTCCGGCATGGAGGGGCGGCTCTTCACGCCGCTGGGCATCGCCTACATCGTTTCTATCCTGTCTTCGCTGCTGGTGTCGCTGACGCTGACTCCGGTGCTGAGCTACCTGCTCCTGGGGCGGCGGCAGCTGAAGCTGCACGCTGGCGACAGCTTTCTCGTCCGCCTGCTCAAGGCCGTCGCCGGGGCGGCGGTCGCCGCGAGTGTGCGGTGGGCGGCGGCTGTGATCTTACTGGCCGCGGTCGCGGTTGGGGTCGCCGGCTGGGCAATGGTGAGCCTTGAACGCGACTTCCTGCCCCCCTTCAATGAGGGCGCCGTCCAGGTCAACGTGCTCCTCCCCCCCGGCGCGTCGCTCGCGGAGTCTAACCGCGTCGCCGGCCTGGTCGAGAAACGCCTGGTGCAGATCCCGGACATCCTGTCGTTCGCCCGCAAGACGGGACGCGCCGAACTCGACGAGCACGCCGAAGGGGTGAACGTCACCGAGTACATCGCCACGATCGACCCGGCCAGCCCGCGTTCGCGCGAAGAGGTCATCGACGAGATCAGCGCCGCCTTGGCCGAAACGCCCGGCGTTGTCGCTTCGGTCGAACAGCCGATCGCGCACCTGATCTCGCATATGCTGTCGGGCGTGAAGGCGCAGGTAGCGATCAAGCTCTACGGCCCCGACCTCGACACCCTCCGAGCCGAGGCCGAGGCGATCCGCAACGCGATCAAGCCGGTGCCGGGCGTGCGGGACCTGATTGTTGAGCTGCAGTCGATCGTGCCGCAGCTGCGCGTCGAGGCCGACGGCGAGAAGCTCCGCTTCTTCGGCCTGCGGCGGGCCGATGTCAACGAGCTGATCGAGACCGCCATGCAGGGCGAGGTGATCTCGCAGGTGCGCGAGGGCCAGCGGACGTTCGACCTGCTGGTGCGATTCGGCGAGCAGCACCGCGAAGACATCGATTCGCTCCGCCGGCTGAGGATCGACCTGCCCGCCGGCGGCAGTGTGAAGCTGGAGGACGTCGCTAACATCTACCGGTCGGGCGGCCCGAACACCATCAAACGCGAACAAGTCAGTCGGCGGATCGCGGTGCAGTGCAACGTCTCGGGCCGCGGCCTGGTCGACGTGGTCAACGCCATCAAGCAGCGGCTCGAGCCGATCGTCGCGGAACTGCCTACCGGCTATTACATCGAATACGGCGGGCAGTTTGAGAGCCAGCAGGTCGCCTCCCGCGTGATCGGCCTGCTGTTCCTGGTGTCGCTCGTCGGGATGTTCCTGGTGCTGTACAAGATGTTTGGCTCCGCAAACCTCGCGTTGCAGGTGATGGTTGCGCTGCCCATGGCGTTTATCGGCAGTGTCGCGGCGTTGTGGCTTACCGGGCAGACACTGACCATCGCTAGCATGGTTGGTTTCATCTCGCTCTGCGGCATCGCGTCGCGCAACGGGATCCTGCTGCTCAGCCACTACCTGAACCTGGTGCGCCACGAGGGGGAGGGCTGGACACGCGAGATGCTGGTCCGCGCCGGGCAGGAACGGCTTTCCCCGATGCTGATGACGGCGTTGACCTCCGGCATCGGCCTGGCGCCGCTGGCACTGTCGGCCGGCGAACCTGGCAAGGAAATACTTTACCCAGTGGCGACCGTCATCATTGGCGGACTGATTACTTGCACTTTGCTGGAGTTCCTGGTGCGGCCCGCGATGTTCTGGACCTTTGGACTGGACGCCGCGCGGCGGGTCGTCGAGAGCGCCGACGAGCTGCCGCCGCTGGACGATTCGCAAGACGGTGAACGCCGTTTTGGATAACCCGCGACAGTTGATGTTCTTGTTAGGAATTGAACACCGGACAATGGAGTTTTTGATGCGTAAGCAGCCCTTGAGTCTTGCCGCAGCGTGTCTGTTGGGCGTCGCCACTGCCGGGTGCGGTCCTCAGGCCACCACCACGCCCAATCCGGGAGACGCACACGCGGAGCACGTCCACCCGACCGAGGGCCCGCACCACGGCGCGCTGGCCGAACTGGGTGAGGAAGAGTACCACGCGGAGATCGTGCACGACGACGACGCGGGCAAGCTCTACGTCTACCTGCTTGACGGCGCCGCCAAGCAGGCGGTTTCCATTGACGCCGAAGAGATCACCGTCAACCTGAGCCACGACGGGAAGCCCGAGCAGTTCAAGCTCGTCGCCGACCCCGAGGAAGGGGACGCCACCGGCGGAGCCTCGCGGTTCTCATCCAGTGACGCCGAACTGCTCGAAGAAATCGAGCACGACCACGCGGATGGTCAGCTCGTGGTGTCGATCAACGGATCGCAGTTCCGCGGCGCGTTGCCGCACCACGATCACGACGACCATGATCACGACCACTAACCGGACGCGGATCGCCGGAGCACGCTCTTTTTCTGACTTCGCTCAAGAGCCCAGGCAGCTGACTTGGAGCGTCCGGATCTCCGTGCCGGTATTGGCGAGTTTTCTCGGAGATTTTGGTAGAAAGCCGCTGCTCAGTGGGTTCCAATAGGTGCTCACCAACGGGTGCGCCCGGGCGTCGGTTGGCGGCCGAGTGCTGGCGAGAGATTCGTCCAATGACATGCGGATTGGGACAAAACTCGGCGACCAGGCGCCGGTGGAATTTTCGCAAGTCGTTGTTTTGCAGTGGGTTGCGGAAGTCACCACCGCTAATAGAGCAGGAGTTTTGTCCCTATGAATCATTCTTACGGCTTTATGGACAAAACTCGGTGAGCAGTAATCGGGGTCGACGGCCGCAAACCCTGCCGCTGCAGGGCCTAACGGCCACCGCGAGAGGCGGCAGGCTGCGAGTTTTGTCCCCCCGATGAACAGATGGGACAAAATTCGGCGAGCTGTCCGTGGAGACTCTACTTCTGGAGAAACGCAATTGATGCACGGCCCACTCTTTCCATTGAGTCTCATCGCCAGCGGGCTGCTCGGGCTCTGCTTACAAGGCGCCGCGATAGCGGCCACGACCCAGCGGCCGAATATCTTGCTGGTGTTCACCGACGACCACGCCACGCAGGCGATCAGCGCCTACGGCTCACGCATCAACCAGACCCCAAACATCGACCGACTGGCGATCGAGGGCGTGCGGTTCAACCGTTGCTACGTGCCCAACTCGATCTGCGGCCCTTGCCGAGCGGTGGTGCTGACCGGCAAGTACAACCACAAGAACGGGTTCTACACCAATGGCAACACATTCGACGGATCGCAGCAGACCTTCCCCAAGCTGCTGCGAAAAGCCGGCTATCAGACCGCGGTGATCGGAAAGTGGCACCTCAAGAGTGACCCGACCGGATTCGACTACTGGGACGTACTCAAAGGGCAGGGCTCGTACTACAACCCGGTGCTCCTCAGCCAGTCGGGCCAGCGTCGGGTTGAGGGGTACTGCACCGAGATTGTCACCGACCTGGCGCTCGATTGGCTCAAGAAAAGCCGGGACGCGGACAAGCCGTTCATGCTGATGTACCAGCAGAAGGCGCCGCACCGGGAGTGGGCGCCGCCGCTCAGCAAGCTCCACATGTACGACGGCGTCACGATCCCCGAGCCCCCGACGCTGTTCGAGGACTACTCACTGCGTGGCAAGCCGGCCCAGCATCAGGACATGACCATCGCCGAGACCATGACCCCGGGGGACCTGAAACTCACCACGCCCTCCAGCCTTAACGCAGAGCAGCGCAAGGTTTGGGAGCAGGCCTACGGCCCCAAAAACCTCGCCATGCAGCGCGCCAACCTTTCCGGCAAGGACTTAGTCCGATGGAAGTACCAGCGCTACATAAAGGACTACCTGCGGTGTGTCTCGTCGGTGGACGACCAACTCGGCCGGATGCTCGACTACCTCGACGAGTCGGGGCTGTCCGAGAACACCCTCGTGATCTACTCGTCCGATCAGGGCTTCTACCTCGGCGAGCACGGCTGGTTTGACAAGCGGTGGATGTACGAGGAGTCGCTCCGCACGCCGTGCCTGGTCCGGTGGCCCGCGGTCGTCCAGCCGGGCCGCTTTGACGACCATATCGTGTCGCCGTTGGACTTTGCCGAGACCTTCCTGGAGGCCGCCGGCGCGGAAATTCCGGCAGACATGCAGGGTCGCTCTCTGATGCCGCTGCTCAAGGGCGAGCCGCCCGAGGACTGGCGTCAGACCTTCTACTACCACTACTACGAGTACCCGGCCTGGCACTACGTCCGCAAGCACTACGGCGTGACCGACGGACGCTACAAGCTGATCCGCTTCTACGAGCCGGGGGTCGACTCCTGGGAGCTTTACGATTTGCTATGCGACCCTAACGAGATCAACGACGTCGCGGAGAACCCGGTCTACAAGCCGGTCCGCGAGCGGCTCGCGGCCGAGCTCGATCGCCTGCGGTCCGAGCTCGAGGTTCCCGCCGAAGACCCGCCCTCTTCGAAGCGTCCGGCGGGGCCGCCTCGCGAGCGGAAGCCGACCGATACACCGTACGCGGCGCCGGCCGAGGCCGCTTAGGGAGGTGACGTCACCTAGTGGCCGGGATTCCGGAACAACCGGGCGTTAGGCCGCAGGCGTCCGGGCTCCTTGCCGATTCGTTCCTACCGTGCAGGAAGTCGAGATCCAGACGGCATCACGCGATCGACATTGACCGGGGGCGGGCCGGTGCTGCCGTGCACCTCGAGCCAGGCTTGCTGGCGGGTGGAGCTGCTTTCCGCGTCCCCCTCGCCGTCGATCAGCCCCAGCAAGAGCTGAAAGGCCGAGCGGCCAAGCTCTTCTGAGTCTTGGCAGACGGCGGACATGCTTGGGTAGACCAGGTGCCTTAGGTCGGTGTCGTCGAAGCCTACGATCGAGAGGTCGTCGGGGATTCTCACCCCCATGTGGTGCGCCTCGTTGATCGCCCCGGCGGCAATCAGCGGGTCGGCGATGTACACCGCAGTTGGTCGGTCGGCGCTACCGACAAGCTTACGCAGCACGGGGCCGCCGTCCCGCCGCGACGGTGGGACGCGGTAGACCAGCGACTCGTTGAGTAGCTGGTGCTCCGTGAGCACATCGCAGTACGCGCGGAACCGGTCTGCGTGGTCGCCGTCTTCGCGGTGGCAGGCGACAAACGCGATCCGTTGATGCCCGAGCGAGACCAGATGCTCGATCGCTTCGCGGCTGGCCTGCGCGGACTCCGTGTAGGCGAACGCGATCGTGGGGTGCTCGAAGTGGTCTCCGAGGACGACGATCGGCAGTTGCTCCGCCGCCATCTCGACTACCAGTGGGCGGTCCTCGATCGTGCAGCGGACGATGGCTCCCGCGATGCCCTTCCGCGCGAAGACCTGCTTGAACGACTCGTTCGCCGCGCGGTCTCGGCGGATATCGATGACCGACAGATCGTAGCGAGACTCACGCATCGCCGAGACGATGCCGTCAACGCACGCCGAGTCGTATGGAGAGCCAATAGTGAACGGCCCCGCATAAATCAGGGCGATACTAGACGCAGAGCGGCGCTGCTCGGCCGGCTTGTAGCCGCAGGCCTCGACGGCCTGCAGCACGTCGCGCCGGAGTTTTGGCGCTACGCTTTCCACCCCGTTCACCACGCGAGAAACCGTGGCAATCGACACGCCTGCGTGCTTCGCGACTTCCCTAATAGAGGCCATTGCCTACCGTTTCCTGGACGGGCCGAGACCCAGAGTTTACAGCAAGAAACTGTTTCTCGCTTTATGGTAACTCACGCCTGCGGGGAAGCAAAGCGAAAATTGAGGCAATTCTTGATTGAATCGGAGGAATCGGCAAATTCTGCTTGACGCCGACAGCGATTCCAGAGACACTTTGATTAACAGTTACTCGTCTGTTACTCAATCAGCCAACCACCGGTCGATTGATCACTTTTCTTGACGACTGCCGCTCTCGATCGCTTGAAGCTCGAGTGGCGATACCTTTTCCGACAGCTGGCTCCTAAATCATTCGCCCTAGCAAGCGCTTTCATCTGCGACGGGCAACGACCTCATCGACTGAGAGGTGCATCTCATGACAATGACCGCGAAATTCGCGACTGTAGCTGGAGCCGGCGTCACGTCGACGAACCGTCGTCGGCGATCAGTGGCGTCCCCGAGCCTGCTGCCGGTTCGCTCGCCTTGAGCGAACCGGCAGCAGGCCGACTTTGGCGGGACTGAATTGCGGCGGTGGCGGGGCAGCCCGCGGCTTTCCAATCGGAGTTGGAGAGCCGCGGGAGCCACCTAGTGACTCATCGAAATGGGCGATCGCGCACAGGCGGAAACACTTCACACAGCACCCGAAATCGCTGCAGCCGTTCAACCGGCTAGCCCAACGGAGCAACTCATGAGAATTCGTAGACTTGTCGCGTCAACATTCCTTTGCCTAGTCACTTCAACCGCAGGGGCCTTAGAAGTCTTCCCTCTGCTAGGCAGTCCGGAAACTGACCTCGGGACCGGGCTTGGTCAGGTCAACTACTTCGCCGACGCCTCGCCGTTCTTTATCGACGTGACTGCGGCGAACGAGGGCAACAATATCGCCGTCTACACGATGGACGGCGCCAGCGCGAACAACGGCGCCGGCTTCTCCATCGCGGTCTCGAATGGCGAGAACGGCATCGACAGCACCGAGGACGGCGCCAATGCCGACGTGCCCAACCTCCAGCCGGTCAATCCCGCGATTGCGTCGGTAAACGGCGGCGGCAAGCTTCAGAACGGCAACGCGTTCCGTGTTTCGATGTGGATGCGGCAGGATCCGGCAGACCCGGTGTCGGCCGTGCCCCAGATCGAGCCGGTCGTCAAATTCGAGCTGTGGAAAGAGGCCGGCTCCGGCAACGCCGACTTCAGCTCAACCGCTTTCCCGGGCTTCGGTGACCGCATCTGGGATACTGATCAGAACGCGGGTGACGCGACCTTCAACGGGTTTAATCAGAGCCAAGCGTCTTGGGTCGACATGAACAATTCCGGCTCAACCTCATTCTCCAAGCCGGTTGCCCAGTCACTCGTAGCCGACGAGTGGCGGCTGATCGAGGCCACGCTCGTCATCGACGACGACCCGCTTGACGACACCCTGAACTGGTCGATCGGCGGGGACTTCTTCTCGGTCGACGCAATTGAAGAAGTCCGCGCTGTGATGTTCCTAGGCGACTACGCCGGCACCAATCTCACGGGTGCGGGAAGCGTCTGGGTGGACAACGTCCTGCTTGAGATATTTGCGACCGAGGCCGAGCTCAACAGCACCGCCAACCCGAACCCAATGCCGGTGGGCGTCACGGCCCTGTCCGGCGATTTCAATGCCGATGGCCTCGTGAACGCCGCCGACTACACCGTCTGGCGGGACAACTTTGGGGCCGCCGACGAGGGCGCGCTGAACGGCGCTGGCAATGGCGCCGGCGGCGTCGACGACGCAGACTACGACCTCTGGGCCGCGAACTACGGCGAGTCCACGCCGCAGCCCGGAGTGGCCGCGACCGGCGCAGCGCCGGAGCCTTCGGCGATCGTTCTGCTGCTGGGTCTTGCGTCGGCGCCGCTGCTCCGCCGCGGCCGCTAGTTGGCTGGTCACGCAATCATTTCTAAGGAGGCGTTAGAATGCGACCCTCATCGGACCGGGCCCGGCCCGGCTTCACGCTGGTCGAGCTGCTCGTCGTGATCGCCATCATCGGCGTGCTGATGGCGCTGTTGCTGCCCGCGGTGCAGTCCGCCCGCGAGGCGGCGCGGCGGATCAGCTGCACCAACAAGCTAAAGAACCTGGGACTGGCGGCGCACAACCACCATGATTCAGCCGGGCACTTCCCAGTGAGTCAAGGGATGGCCAGGGGCTTCGACGGCGCTGAGGGCGACGGCCCCGCCGCTGGCTGGATCACGCAGCTCCTGCCGCAGCTAGAGCAGCAGGCCCTGCACGATCAATTCAAGGACGGCGGCGCGTTTGAGGGCCTGTTCAATCCAGGCTTAATCGTGCGCGGCGGCGGGCCCGGCCAGAACGGTCTGGCTTCAAAAAACAACGGCATCTCCGTGCCAGAGTTGATGAAGTCGCAGCTCGAAATGCTCGCCTGCCCGTCCGACGGCGAGGCGCAGCAGCTCTCGGACAAGCAGTACGGCTGGGTAAATTGGCCGGTCGCGGTGACGAGCTACAAGGGTGTGCTCGGCGACACCGTCGTCGGTGAGTCGGACGGCACCACGTTCACGAACGCCAATTCTCAGTTCCCCAGCGGCAACTACGACAAGCCCGCGCCAGCAGGCTTCGGCACGACCGCCCGCGACTGCCACCGGGACACCCGCTGCCGCGGCATCTTCTTCCGCCAGTCGTGGCGTAAGCCGGTCAGCATGAGTAAGGTCTCCGACGGCACGAGCAACACGATGCTCTTCGGCGAGGACGTTCCGAAGTACAACTTCCACTCGGCCGCTTTCTATGCGGACGGCGACTGGTGCAGCTGCAATACGCCGATCAACAACCTGATGAACCTGCCGCCCGAGTCGGTCGACTCGGCCTTCTGGTGGGATCAGCGTGGGTTCCGCAGCCTCCACCCGGGCGGCGCCAACTTCTGCGCGGTCGACGGCTCCGTCAAATTCTTGACCGACGGCGTCGACAACACCCTGTACCGAACCAGCTGCACCCGCAACGGCGAGGAGGTCATCAATGAGACGCTCTAGGCTGCCGCGGGCGGTCTCGGCGGCCGTGCTTGCCCTGACGCTCGTCGGGTGCGGCGGTGGGCTGTCTGAGGTGACGGGCGCCGTGAGCCTTGACGGCCAGCCGATCCGTGGCGGCGGCGACACCCGCTGCACCGTGACGTTCTCGCCGGCCAGCGGCAGCGGAGCGACGCCTTCGGGCATCGCCGACGCGAATGGCGAATTCGAGCTCGGCACCGGCGCCGCCAACGGCGTGCAGCCTGGCGAGTACCTGGTGTCGATCTCCGCTTCGCAACTGGTTGGCAAAGAAGACACGGGTATGGCCCGGAGCGGCAGACCCCTCACTCCTCGCGCCTACGCAAACCCTACCACGTCTGGCCTCAAGGTTAGTGTTGAGCCCGGCGCCAACCGATTCGACTTTGCACTATCCTCAGACGGCCCATAGCTTTCCCATGTCAGAGACTGAAAACGAACAACGCAAAGGCCGCTGGAGCGGGAACCCGGTTCTGCTCTGTCTGGCGGCGTGCGTAGCCTGGCAGGGCGCCCCAATGCCGACCACCGCCGCTGACGCCTCGGACCGCAACTGGGAGCTCGTCTGGTCGGATGATTTCGACAAGCTTGACGAGACCAAGTGGACGCTAGTCGACACCAACGTTCCGACCAACAACTCACAGCAGGACTACCTGCCAAGCCAAGCGAGTGTGCAGGACGGACGCCTGGTCCTGCTGTCGGAGAACATTTCCTCGCGTGACCTGCCCTACCGTTCAGGGCAGGTAATCTCCAAGCCCGAGTGGAAGCACGGCCGCTGGGAAGTGCGGGCCAAGCTGCCGGCCACTCGAGGGATGTGGCCCGCTATCTGGCTGCTCCCGGATGTCGAGAAGTACCCGTGGCCGAGCGGCGGGGAGATCGACATCATGGAAAACCGTGGCAACGAGCCGACGCTCACCAGCAGCGCGTTCCACTACGGGTCACAGACGCCCTACAAGCACGACTTCGTGTTCGACGAGCACCAGGCCCGCCGCAACGGCGAGCTGGTCGACTACACCGCCGGCTTCCACATCTACGCCGCCGAGTGGGATGAACGCTCGGTGCGGTACTACGTCGACGGCGTCAACTACTTCACGGTCTACGATCACGATGTCAACGGATTCTTGTCGCAGCGGGTCACGCCGATGCAGCTCGTGCTCAACACGGCGATCGGCGGCGGCTTCTTGCCAGATCCCGACGACTCGACGGTCTGGCCTCAACGCTTCGAGATCGACTGGGTGCGGGTCTACCGCGCCACGGAGCACCAGGCGCGGCCGGCGCTGCAGAACGGCGGCTTCGACGCCGACGGCGGCTCGCTAGCCGGCTGGTCCACTTTTGGCGTCGACCTGCGGGACAACCCAAACGTGGTCGCGGCGCCTGGGCTGGGCGTCGACGGCTCCTCGGCGCTCAAGATGTTCGGCGTCTTTCAGGGGGGGACGACCTACTCCGGGGTCGCCCAGGGAATTGACGTCGCCGTGGGAGCGCCCGTCCGTGCCTCGCTAAAGACCTACATCGACGCGGCCGACAGCATCACGGGCACAGCGAATGTTGTTGAGATGAAGATCGAGTTCTACCGCGTTTTCGGCGGCAAATTTGACTCTTCCGACCTGGTCGGCGTCCAGAAGCTTGTCGTCGCCGACAAGGATGCCGAGAATAACAAGTGGCGGCGGCACGTCCTCGAGGCCATTGCTCCTGCCGAAGCTGTTGAAGCCCGGGTCGCAATTGTGTTCGAGCAGCCCGCGCTGGACGCCGGCGCCGTCATCATTGACGAGGTCGAACTGACCACCGGCCGCGAACCTGGTGAGTAAGTCGCCGGCGCCACTGAGTAGCTACCTCGATAGAGTCCTCCAACCCGCACCAGGCCCGCCTTGAATCCTCGCTTCTGGACTGCCGCGGCAGTCGCCCTCCTGCTTCTGGTGTTTGCCAACGTGGCGCCCGCGGTCGTTGTGCCCGACGTGAGCGGCTGGCGGCTTGTCTGGCACGACGAGTTCGAGGGATCGGCCCTCGACCAGACCAAGTGGGAGGCACTCGACCGCCGCGACAGCCACAACAACGAGAAGCAGTACTACCACCCCGACCAGGTTGTGGTGGCAGACGGCCTGCTGCAGATCACGGCAATCGATCAACCGAGGGCCGGCAAGCAGTACCAGTCGGGACTCCTCGTATCCCGGCAGATCTTTGGACCGGGGCGGTTTGAGGCGCGGGTCGACCTGCCGACTTCTCAGGGCATGTGGCCGGCGTTTTGGCTGAACGCCAATCATGTCGCCTGGCCGCAGGGCGGCGAGATCGACATCCTCGAGAACCGGGGCAGCCAACCCAACCTAACCAGCAGTGCGTACCACTGGCAGACCGACCCAGGGCCCTGCTGTGGGCAACACCAGTACGTCTACGACGAGTACACCGCGGCCGACGCGGGGGCCCCGGTCGACTTCCACACGGGGTTCCACACCTTCGCCGCAGAATGGGACGAGACGCTGCTGCGTTTCTTCGTCGATGGGGATTTGTACTTCACTGTCACCGAAACGCCCAATCGCCCAATCTTCGAAACCGCCAAGAATATTATCGTGAACTTGGCGGTCGGCGGCGACTTCGGCGGCGACCCCAATCAAACGACCATATGGCCGCAGACGATGTACGTCGACTACGTCCGGTACTGGAACCGCATGTACCCGTCAGAGTTAGCCGGCGACTACAACAACGACGGCGCGGTAGATGCTGCCGACTACACGATTTGGCGTAGCACAACCGGCGATCAGGGCATCGGGCTGGCCGCCGATGGCTCTGGCAACGGCGCGGTCGGCACGTCGGACTATCAGGCGTGGCGGCAAAACTATCAGGGGGCCAGCACCGGCGTCGCTGGCGCGAGCGTTCCGGCGCCAACCGGCGCCGCGTTTACACTCGTTTTATCAGTCGCCGGTCTCTGGCGCCGTCGCCGATAGGGCCGAGTGGACCAAAGCCACGCCAGCATCTGGAGCCCGAGATCGGAACACTCGTTCGGAGAAGACACGACCTGCAAAACAGCTGCAGTCGTGAACCAGTAAAAGTGGAGGCGACAGGGATCGAACCTGCGACCTACGGCTTGCAAAGCCGCCGCTCTCCCAGCTGAGCTACGCCCCCGGTGGGGCCCTTGGCGGGCCCGAGTTGCGTAATTCTAGCTTCCAGTGGGGCAGATGCAACCCTGAACCGGGATGCGGTCACCCCGCAGTGGGAGCTAGCGATTCGCGGAGTTTTGCGACGTACCGGTCGAGGAATTGCTGCGACTCCTGGTCGCCGAACTCGTGCGGAGAGCAGCGGACCGACAGCGTCAGCTCCTTGGCGTAGGTCATGGCGGACACGACCAGACTGGTCCGCTCGCGGAGCGGCGGCACGCCACTGAAGCGGGTCACCACCACGTTGCCGGCCGCCAGCCGCCCCTCGTCTCTTGGGAGCCGCGCGTTCATCCGCCGGGCCGGGTCGCCGTTGTTGGTCAGCACAGCGGTCGCGAGGCACCAGCCGCGGTGCAGCAGCCACGGCATCGCCCACGGCGCGATTTCGGCGGCGGTGATCGCGTCGATAAAGGCCTTGCCGCCCTGCGAGTGCTTGATCTGATCGGTCTCGTTGGCGATGCTTCGCAGCAGCGATTCGGAGTCGCCGCACTCCGACGCGGGGCGGGAGATGAAGGTGTAGCCGACCATGTTGGCGGCGGGCATCTCGGTCTCGCTCGACTCGCGGAGGTCGGTCGGCATCATGACCCGCAGCGGCCGCCGTGAGGGTCGCTTGGCGTGCTCCTGATTCCACTCCGCCATCGTCTGGAACAGCCGCTCTAGCAGCAGGTCGTTCAGCATGACGTTAGCACGGTCGGCCGAGCCCCGCAGCTGGGCGGTCTCGTCCTTGGAGAGCGTGGTGATCATCACGCCGGGAAACGAGGCGGCCCCCTTCGTGTCGGCAGGGGCCAGCGGGGCCGACCAGCGCATAAACACCTCGCGGAGCTGCTTCCAGAGCGCCTGGCGGACGCCCTTCTGGTCGCCGGCGGTGTAGGCCCGCGCCATCCGTGCGCGTCGCTCGCGGAGCAGCGCCGGGGCAAGGCCGAGCATCTTGCTCTTCTCGCCCCCCTGCCGCTGGTCGTAGTGCACCAGGATGTCGCCCATGAATCGGAACGCGCCGGTGCCGTCGGTCACGCTGTGGTGCCACTGGAACACGACGACTCCCCGCGAGTCGTCCTGACGCACCCATACCCGCAGGCCGACCTCGTTGCGGATGTCGATCGGCTCGCCGCCGGGCGGAACGATCGGGTCGTCGATGCCGCCCCAGTCGATGGTCGGCAGATCGCCGCCGCCGTCGACCCAGCTGAGCAGGCCCCGTTTGCCCGGCCCAATCTTGGCCGCTACGTAGGGGTGACGCTCAACCGCGCCTGCGAGAGCGAACTCAAAGTCTTCACGGTCGAAAGACCCCTCGAAATCGAACTGGATGACATAGGTCATCGGGTACTTGGGGACATCGTCGTCGAGCAGAAATTTGTCGATCGGAGCCAAGTGCGCGGGGAAGTATCGCTGCTTCTTGGTCGACTGAGTCGGCGATTGTTGATCTGAGATCGATGACATAGAGCTAGCAGTTGTGGCCAGCGGCAAGCCGTGGCCGCGGCGAGGCGGTGTTCTGGGTTCGGCAGTCTTGCGAACGCACGCGATGGGTCAACGCTTCGGGTTGGTCGGTTCGACGGGGCTCTTACCCCCAACAGTATCGGTTACGCCGGCGGCGAGCCACCAGCTCGGCTCATCCATCAAGCTGGTTGCTAACCGTCCGCTGGGCGCCTGTCGGGCGTCGCAAGTGTTATGAACCAAAGGGCTTACGGGATTGGGAGTGGCCGGGCTCGTAAACTTCCCGGGGCCCCGGCCCTGGCGTTTTGTAAGTGGCGGGCGCGTTTCGTGGTCCTTCGCAACGCTTCCGCCCGCAATTTTTGAGTGAAATCCGCGGGGGGATCGACTCTACTGTACTCGCGGCCGCCAGCCGAGCAACGGAGCGCCTCGCTGGCCAGTGGGCAGGAGACAGCCTTGACTGACAGCCAACTGATTATTGCCGCCAGGCGGGGCGACAGCCAAGCCTGGCGAGAGCTCTACACACGGTGGATGCCGTGGGTGTGGCGGTGCGCGTACGCGCTGGTTCAGGACGCCCATGCCGCCGAGGACGTTACCAGCGAGGCGATGACCGCCTGGGTCAGGAACTTCCACACGACCGGGACCGACGCCCCCCAGGCGGCCGCCTGGCTGCGGAGCGTCGTCCGCCACAAGTGCGCCGACCACCACCGCCGCGGCGCCCGCTTCCGCAAGGCGGCCGAAGGGGTGGCGCAAACATTGGAGTGGGACGCCGTCGAGCGGCCCAGCGACAACCTCTCGCATTGCGAACGCCGCGATCAGGTCGAGCAGGCGATGGCGACACTGAAGCAACGCCACCGGCTGGTGCTGGAGTGGAAGTACGCCGAGGGGATGAGCGTGCGGCAGATCGCCGAGCGACTGGGAGCCACCGAGAAGTCGGTAGAAGCTTCGCTGTACCGGGCGCGACGGGAGTTCCGGCAGGCGTATCTCGAGCTAGAACCTAGCGAACCAGACGGGCTCGAGCCGCTCGCGTCGGCTTGGCCGCTGAAAAACGAAAATGACGCCCTATCCTCCCCAGACGCGAAGGGGGGCCGAGAGTGAACCAATTGCCAGACCCCGCTGACAACACGCCACGCCAGGATGGGGATCCGATCGCCAACCTGATTGGCGGCGCGATGGCCGCACCCGGGATGCCTGCCGATCTGCAGGCGAGGCTCAGCCTGCGCATGGAGCAGGAGTTTGCTGACGCCAACGACCCCATCCGGGCCGCGCAGCAAGGTTCGCTGTCGGCCTTGCTCGAGAAAAAGTATGAACTGGTCGGCAGCGATACGCCGCCAGCGGTCGAGCGTGGCGAGATCTCCCGATTGCGGGCCGAGTTGCACGACCTGGCGGCCCCGCCCGAGCGGCGGATGGGAATCCACCGCCGACTGGCTTTGGTTGGGGCGGCGGCCGCGGTGCTGTTGGTCTGCCTGTGGAATCAGCCCGGTTTCCGCTGGACGGAGGTTGTCGACGCGGTCCGGCATGAGCCTTCGGTTCGACTGGTCGGACAGCACTCGCCCGCCGAGCCGTTGACGATCGCGACTCGGCGAGATCAAACAGGGAGAAACCGGCCGACAACGGCCTCGTACCTCAACATTTCCGGCACGGTGATGCGTCAGCTTGGGGGGGAAGAGGGCTCGAAACTGCTGCCAACCGCGCGGCGTGCCGAGTTGGTTGGGGCCGAAATAGCGGCCGCGTTGTTCGACCTTGCCGGGCTCCCGGATAACGGCGCCACGATTGAGGTCGGCCAGTCGTGGCCCCGTTCCGTTGCTGATGGGATCGAGGTCGACCTCCAGCTGACGCAGGGAGTGACGAGGCTCCCCGCAACGATCCTCATCGACGCGTCCACCAAGCTGCCACAGCGGGTTGTGCTGCGGCCGGCAACCGCGGCGGAGCAGATTGTGCTGTTCTGCTACTCGCCAGGTTCGTCGGACGAGTAGGCGGCGATTTTCGCCCGCGGGGACTCGCCAGCGGCGTGGGCGGTTAGCTTGACGCACGCCGCAAACCCTCTAGTCTTAGCGGGATACGACTCCGTCTCCGCAAACCGCACTCTCTGTCCTATGACTGCCCACCTGACGTGGTTCGGCCACAGCACTTGGCTGCTCGAGCTCGATTCTCACAAGATCCTGATCGACCCGTTCCTGAACGACAACCCAAAGGCGCCGATCGAGGCCGACCAGGCCGAGGCCGACTTCATCGTGGTGTCGCACGGGCACTTTGACCACGTGCAAGACGCGGTGTCGATCGCCCAGCGGACCGACGCGGTTGTGATGGCAAACTTTGAGGTCGGCAATTGGCTCAAGGCCCAGGGCGTCGCCGAAGACAAGGTGATCGGCATGAACCCCGGCGGCGGCGTTAGCCAGCCGTTCGGGCACCTGAAGCTCACCATTGCGCACCACTCTAGCAGCATGCCCGACGGAAGCTACGGCGGGGTGGCGTGTGGTTTGCTGTTCGAGTCGGGCGGAAAGCGGCTGTACTTTGCCTGCGACACCGCGCTATTCGTAGACATGAAACTGATCGCGGCGGGGGGCCTCGACCTGGCCGTGCTGCCGATCGGCGATCTATTCACGATGGGCCCCGCCGACGCGGTCGAGGCGACCCGGATGCTGGCCCCGAAGCGGGTGGCGCCGTGCCACTACGACACCTGGCCTCCGATTGCCCAGGACGCAGCGGCGTGGGCGGACCAGGTCCGCCGCAACACCGGTTCCGAGCCGCTTGTGCCCGTGGTTGGCGAACGCTTCGCCGTCTGATTGCCCCCTCTGTCCACCCTCTGCGGCGTCGAAACCCGTCGCCTGCTTGGAGTCCGAGATGCTGCACCGTCAACTGCCGTTGCTGATTGTAATTATCGCCGTAGGTCACGCCGCCGCCGATGAGCCGCTGCAGTGGAAGCTCAATCCTGGCCAATCGTTGCCGCTCGCAATCGAGCAGACCTACGAGAGCACGCTGCACACCGGGTCGGGCGATGTTAGTTCGAGCTCGACGCAGCAGGTGGACCTCTCTTGGAAGGCAAACGATGGCGCCGAGCAAGTCGGAGCCGTCCGGATCGAGCAGGAAATCTCCCGAATCCGCTTTGGCTTCAACGCACCCGGCGGGCAGGGCTACGAGTTCGACACCGATTCCAGCGAGCCGCCGCAGGGGCTGGCGGCAATGATCGCTTCCCTCTACCGCGCTATGGTTGAGAACAATGCGGCCTTCCTGCTGTCGGCCCGCGGCGACGTTTCCGGCTTCGAGCCGCCCGAAGCGGTGCTCGAGTCGCTCAAGAACCTGCCGGGGGCCGCGGCGGCAGGGGAGGGTGCGGATATCTACGTGCAGCTGCTCCGCCCGGCGGTGTGTCAGTTCCCCGCCGGCGAAGTCGAGCCGGGGCAGCAGTGGACCGCCACGGTCGGCATGCCGGTGGCGACTCCCGGGCTTGGAGCCGCGACGCTCACCTATTCATACCGCGGCGAACGCGAGGTCGGCGGCCGGACCTACGCGGCGATCGACGTCGAGCTCACCGGATTCAAGCCGCCCGAGAAGAGCGACCAGTCAATCGACATCCAGGTGATCGAGTCGGGCGGCGAGGTGCTGTTCGACCGAGAGGCCGGCGTTGTCTACTCTGCCCGGCTGAAGTCGCGGTTCGCGCTAGCAATCAAGGTTGGCGATGAGCCGACCACCGGCGAGGCGACCCAATCGGTTGTCGTCGAGGCCGGGCCGGTCGAAGATTAGCACGGGTGTTTACGCCTCGTCTTTGGCGCGCTCACGAACCTGGACGTCGTCGCCCACGACACGGACCTCGAACGTGTCGACCCCCAGCCGTGGGTTGTCACACCACTTGCCGTCGGTGACGCAGAACCGCCAGGCGTGCCACGGGCACGACACCGCGCCGTCATCGTCAAGGTAGCCGGCCCCGAGTGACGCGCCCTGGTGGGGGCAGTGGTCGTCGATGGCGAAGAACTCGCCCCCTTTGTTGAACACCGCGACGCGACGGTCGCCGACCTGGTAGGTTCCCCCTTGGCCGGGGGCGATGTCGGACGTCTTGGCTACCGTGTGGTACATATCGCTTGGTCGTTGATCCAGGTGGAATGAATACAGGCGTCAGCCTGGGACCTGCGCGGCGTCCTCGACCCGCTGCCCGAACACCAGCAAAATAACTACCAGCCCGGCTACCTGAGCCGGCAGCACCAGCCAGACGCCGGCTCCGTAGCCGACCGCCGCAACCCCGACCGCGCTGACCAGTCCGGCAGATATGGCGTAGGGCATCTGCGTCACGACGTGCGCCATGTGGTCGCAGCCGCTCGCCTGAGACGACAGAATTGTGGTGTCCGAGATCGGCGAGCAGTGGTCACCAAAAATGGCGCCCGCCAGCACGCTGCCGATCGAGGCGAGCAGCAGCGGGTGGTGCGGGTCGAAGACCCCGTCTACGGCGATGGTCGCCACCGAGACCGGAACCACGAATGGCAGCAGGATTCCCATCGTGCCGAAGCTGGTGCCCGTGGCGAACGCCACCAGGCAGGCGAGCAGGAACACCACACTCGGCAGCAGCGCGGTCGTGCTGCCGGCGCCGGTTTCGTCCCCCTGCGGCAGCAGCTCCTTGAGGTAGTCGCCGGTGTACAGTCGGTAGTCCTGAAACTCGTAGGCCACGGTTTGGGTCTGCCCTTCGGCGCCCCGGTTGCCGGTCATCCGCGACATCGTGCCCGCGAACCACAGGATCGCCAACGCCGGCAGGACCATGCGGACGCCGTTGAAGGCGGCGGCCTGAATCTGCGGCGTGGTCAGCACTCCCCGTACCAGCAACAACGCCGCGGCCGCAAACAGCCCGACCAACGCCCCGTACATCAGGGCGACCGACGCGTCGGCGGCGCCAACAATCTCGATCAACGACGGCCCGGCCGCGGCCTGAGGGGCCGGCTCGTCAACGAGCTCCGCGGCCTGCTCGGCCGACTGATCGCCGGGCGACAAGGCCGCTCTGCCGCCGACCAAGATCAGCGCGATCACTACCGCCAGGGTCACCAGGATTGGACCCAACGCGTTCGACCAGTGCGTCGCCGGCTGGTCGATGGGCGGCGCGTCGTCAACCGGAGTGCCCTTGGTTGGGTCGCCGAGCCGCGCGTGGCGTTCGGCCTTGACCATCGGGCCGATGTCGCGTCGCAGCAGCGCCACGAGCAGCACCAACGCCAACGCCAAGATGACGTAGAACCGGTAGGGCAGGCAGGCAATAAACAGGTCCATCGCGGCGGGGCGGGCGGCGATGGACGGGTCGATATTGTTGATGCCGTCCTGGATACACTCGAGCTCAAACAGCACCCACACTGAGAACGGCGCCAGGCAGGCGACCGGCGCCGCGGTCGAGTCGACAATGTAGGCGAGCTTCTCCCGCGACAGCTTAAGCCGGTCGAACGTGGCCCGCATCGTGTTGCCCAGCAGCAGTGTGTTTGTGTAGTCGTCAAAGAACACCACCAGTCCCAGGAACCAGGTCACCACCTCGCACCGGCGGGTAGAATTGATCAGCGGCGTCAGCAGCTCGACGAGTCCACGCATACCTCCGCCGGCGTTGAGCACGCCGATCATCGCGCCCATCAGCAGCGTGAAGCAGAGCACGCGCAGCTTGCCGGGGTCGATCAGGGTGGACCACAGGTGGGTCTCAAAGAAGTGGTAAACGGCCGGCAGCGGGGCGCCGCCTGACGTGATCAACGCCCCCGCGGCGATCCCAAGCAGCAGCGACACCAGCACCCGCCGGGTCAGCAACGCGACGGCGACCGTCGCTAGCGGGGGAACGATACTCAGCCAGCCATAGGGGTGATCTTGCATATGCGGCGTGCGTGTGGGGCAGCGGTTTGCGTTTGAGTGAGGCCTGTTGCCAACCGGGTTAGTTTGTGAGCGTCAGCAATTCGCCACGTCCGCCACGCAGCAGGTCGCCGTTGTGCAGCGTGACGGTCGCCGGCACCGCGTCGGCCGCCTCGCCGCCGGCCCGACGCCGGACCTCCCGGCGCAGCAGTGTGAGCGTCGGCGGGCTGATCGTGCAGGCGGGGCTGAAGGTCGCTGGCGGGGCGCCTCCGCCGAACAGGCCGAGGGTCCCCCGCAGCATCTCCAGCCCCGGGTTGGCGCCGCATCGGCCCAGCACCAGCAGCGACCCGGCCCGCATCCGGAAGCCGGGCAAGTCGCCGCAGCCGCCGACAGCGATCAGCACTCCCCGCCGCATCTGCCGGCCGGCGTAGTTGCCAACCGGCCCGTCGACCACAATCGCCCCGCCCCGCATTCCGAATTTGGAGCCAGTATACCCGCCCCCGACGCAATTGCCCGCGGAGCCGCGCACGTGTATCTCGCCGCCGCGCATCTCGGCGCCGAGCCAATCCCCCGCGTCGCCGTGAACGACAATCTCGCCACCCCGCAGGGCCGCGCCGCAGTGCCGGCCGACGTCGCCGTCGATGACGATCCGCCCGGCCCGCAACCCGGCGCCGAGGTGACGCACGCGCGAGAGGTCGCCCTCGAACCGCCACTCAAGGTCGCGGGGATTGCCACGGATCGTGAACAGCTCGCCAGCCGGCGTCGGGACGCCGCCCGCCAGCACGGTTCGCTCCGCCAGCGGCGTGGCGTCTTCCCGGCCGGGCAGCAACCCCTCGGCGTCCACGGGCACGGTCGGCGGGGACTTGAGCGTCAGCGAGAGCATGCCGGTGCGATGGTTCGGTGGCTGGACGTGGTGGGCGGGAGGCGGCGGTCGCGTTGCCTCGCGCAGGGCATCTTCGTAGGATGAATGGTCATGAGCGCAGCCAAGCCTGATGAAGTCAACCCGTTCGCTCCCCCGACCGCGGTCGAATCGCGACCGGCCAAGCAACGCCGGTCCGATCTGGAACTGCGGAACGAGTACCTCGGCGGCATCCTGCTTGCTTCGGGGTGTGGGATCTTGGCCGCGGTCTTTTTCCTCGTGTCGACCCGCTACCCGACGTCGGATTTCGGCGAAATGACCAGCCTGATGTCCCGCTGGGCCTCGCTGTGCTTGGCGATGGTGTCGCTGATGTTCGTTCTGATCACGCTGCGGGCCGCGGGGACGCGGGTCTGGCGGCACCTGCGGATCCTGCTGGGCCGCCGATGAGCACCCCGTTCGCGAGGCGCGGGGCGGTAGTCCTCTGCGGGGGCGAGAGCCGCCGCATGGGCCGCGACAAGGCGTCGCTGCCGTTTGGCGATGAGACCCTCCTCAGCCGCACCCTCCGCCGCGCGGCCGACTGGGCGCCGGCGGACAACCTGGTGTGCGTCGCAGCCGCCAACCAAACTCTCCCTAAACTGCCGGCCGGGGTGCGGGTCGTGCGTGACCGCAAGCCGGGCAAGGGTCCACTGCCGGCGCTGGGCTGGGGGCTTGAGACGCTCTCCGATCGCTGCGACGCGGTGCTCGCCGTCGGCTGCGACTACCCATTGCTATCCACCGCGTTCGTCGAGCTGCTCTACTCACACCTCGACGACAAACCCTGGGCGTCGGTGCAGATCGGTGACCAGCTACAGCCGCTGCCTGCCGTCCTGCGAGTCAGCCTTGCGGCCGCTATCGCCACGCAGCTAGCCGATGGCAAATCGAGCCTCCGCGGCCTGCTGTCCGCGAACCCTGGGAACGTCCTCCCCGAGCACCTCGCCCGACAAGCCGACCCATACCTGTTCAGCCTGACCAACTGCAACGACGACCGGGCGTACCGCCGGGCGCTCGAACTGGCGGGCTTCGGGGTCGACTAGGTCGACTCTTGGCCCACCTCGCCGCCGGCGGTCGCCTCGCCCTCGGCCACTTCCTTCTCGGTCGGGCCGTTGACGATCGCCTCACGCGGCACGCGGTCTTCGAGCTCGAGCATGATGGCGTCGGTCGGATCGCGCATAAACTTGTAGTCGTCGATGACGAAGGTCCGCTTGCGGCCGTCCTTCGCGTACTTGACCTTGGCGATGCCCTTGTTACGCCACTTCTTTTTGTCGACCTGCTCGACGTCGCTCCAGTTGAACGATTGGCCCCAGCTCGAGGTCACGCCCTCGGCCGTGCCCTCGATCCAGCTGCCCCGCGCCCGCACCACGCCGGACAGGAACCACAGGCCGACCAGCGCGATCGGCACAGCCATGTAGTACTGCATCTGCATCTGGGCGTCGGTGTGGTGGTAGTCGTGCTCGTTGGGCTTCTCGGCGCTCCAGCCGTTCTCGGCGGCGACCGTCGGCCATTCTTCAGGGCGGTCCTTCTCGGGGATCGCCTCGTAGGCCTCCCAGATGGCGTTCTTCTGCGGCCAGCCGATGGCGCCGTCATAGACGCACCAACCGGCAAAGCCTAACGCGCCCAGGCCCATCAGGATGAACCGGCGGTAGAAACGAGAGTCGCTTTGGGCGCGGATAGGGAAGCTTTGATTCGCCATGGAAGTAGAAAAAGCCTGCTGAGTGACGTTCGCCCGCTCCGTGGTCGGAGTCGGGCCCAGAACCAATAGTCTAAACCGACCGGCTCGCGCGCCCCAGGGAGGGCCGCTCTCTCCGTTTTACTCATGGCCAGCGGGTTTCGCCCCTGATCTTCCCCCTATTTTATCGCCTCCACGGCGCCGCCGCTGCCGGTTCGTCCGCCCGTACCGGCTGGACGCCCTCGGCGCCGGCAAACTCCCCGCTACCCAAACATGCCGAAAACGCCGAACGACTCGCACAGCACGCGTCGGCGGAGCGTCGATACCCGTTTCAGGAAGAATCCACGCGCCAAACGCCACGGACGGTATGAACCTACGCAGGGACTCGCTCCCGACCTTGCTGATTGCTGCGACTTTGCTCGCCGGGTGCCGCTGCCCGTCGAGCAGCCGGACGCCGTGCGCGAACGTGGCGCCGTGCGTCTACGAGCAGACCGCCCCGCTTCACCACGCCCCCGACCTGACCGAGCTCGCCAGCATCGACCGGGACGCGCTGTTCCTGTTCCCCTGCCAGCTCCCCTCGCCGAGCGACGAGTACCGGCTGATCGACGCCCCCACCGCCGGCTGCAACGCGGCCCGCAACGCCCGGGTCGCCTACATGCTCGACCTCGAGCAGCACTGGGCCAGCATCCTCATCGACTGCGACACCGACGCCGTGCAGAAGGCGCTCTGCCTGACGCGCGACCTGCTGAAGCTCCGCGAGGCAGACGTCCGCAACGCGGCCGCCGGCTCGGCGCTGACCACGTTCTACATGCTCGCCGGAGCCGAGACCCAGCTCACGTACGTCCGCCGCGGCGTCGAAGAAGCCCGCGCCACCCTCCGCCGCATCGACGCCCTCCGACAAAAGGGCCTCGAAGTCCCCGCCGAGGTCAACCGGGCCGAGGTCGCCCAGATGCTTGCCGGGCTGGAGGACCAAGAGCTCCAACTGAGCCTCGCCCGGATCCAGCTCAACGGCCAGCTCATGCGGCTGCTCGGCTGCCCGCTCAACGAGAACGGCATGTTCCAGCCGAGCGTCGACTGGAGCTGCCAGCTGAGCAACCCCGACTTCGAAGCCCTCGCCGCCGACGGCCTGGCCCACCGCAGCGACGTCCGCAGCGTCCGTCTCGCGGCCTGCCGGCTCGAGAAGGCGACCCTGCCGGTCGCCCGCGCCGTGCTGGCCGTCGCCGACCCGGCCCTCGGCTCGGTCGAGCCGCAGAGCGGGCTGTGCCACCTGATCCGCTGCTCGTGCTGCTACGACCAAGAGGAACCAATCCGCCGCCGCCAGCTCCGCACGCTGCTGGCCGAGTCCCGCGAGGCCGCGATCGCCAAGATCAAGGGCGCCGCGTTCCAGGTCGCGATCCAGCAGCAGCGGGTTGCCGTCGCCCGCCAGGCAGTGCTCGACCGCCGCGGCGACCTGCGGTCGCTCGAAAAACTCCGCGACGTGAACGACACCTCGATCTTCGAGATCAGCACCGCCAGGGGCCGCGTCTTCACCGCCGAGGCGACCCTCGTCGAGCAGGTGGTCGAGCTGAAGGTCGCCGAGGTCGCGCTCCGCCAGGAGCAGGGCCTGCTGGCCGACGAGTGCGGCCTGGGCGCCCACCTCTGCTGCGAGCCCCAGTCGAACTACGAGGTCCGCCCGGTCGAGCTCCCATGCCCCACGGGTGACTCCTGCCCCTGCGAGGCCGAGCTCGAGATCCCGATCTCGCTGTAGCGAACCCGCCGGTAGGGTTTTGTCCGACTGGTTTTGTCCGAATATTCGATCGGAGGGGACAAAACCCCAGACGCGGCACGGGCCCTCTCGTCTTAAAGGCTTAGCTGGCAATGCCTTGCGCTATTCTTCTTCTGGTTGGGGACAGGGTTTTGTCCAGTTCTGCCTCCTAAATCGCCAAGTTGCTAGGCTCTGCATGCGGGTGCCACTGGCTCCGCCAGTGAGCGCAAGAACAGCATTCGTGCCAATGCACTGGCAGAGCCCAGTAGCGTCCGGGATAAGTGTACTTAGAAGGTCGTGCAGTCGGAATGTGCGTGAGAGTCCCCTTGTGAGGGTCTCG
>NZ_SJPO01000016.1 GCF_007859935.1 Posidoniimonas polymericola
TCGTCGAACCGCCTAGTGCGGACCCGCATGCTAGGTGGTGTGGGGAGGGTCACCGGCAACGGTGGCCCTTACCCGGTTATGCCACATTGTGCTTGCGGCTGATGTCTCACGAACTACTCAGACATCTCCTCAAACATCTTTTTGACAGCTGCTTGAATTTCGTCAGGCGACATTTCACGAAGTTGAGTTGCGATTCCCCATTCGTGGCCGAATGGGTCACGTACACGTCCAAATCGTTCACCCCAAAACATATCAGTGGGTTCCATTAGAACAGTCGAGCCATTGTCTTTCATCGTTTCGATCATTGCATCACAGTCGTCGACGTAGAGATGAATCGCGACACTTGTAGCGTCAAGTCGCGTTGGGCTTGGCGTGCCTCCATGTTCCGGGAGTTCTTCGCTGAGGAAGAAGCGAGCGTTGCCAATGCGAAATTCGCAATGCATCACACGCCCGTCGGGCATGTTGAGCTGAATGTATGGGGCAACGCCAAACACATCGGCGTAAAACGCGACTGCCTTTGCGGCATCGGTGATGCTGAGGTATGGGATGAGTTCGCTGGGTGTCGGTGATGGCATATGGTTGATCTAGTCGCGAAGTTTGAAGTAATTTCGTGTTAGTGGCAGAACGTAAAAGTTGAGCAGCTCGCAGCCAACAGACTCACCATACCGCAGGACGCTATCGCAAGTCTGCTCCAACGCTTGGTTAGGCCTCTCCTCCCGCGGCCATTGCATAGCTACCGACTGCTTGGATTCTCCCAGCCAGGATTCCGACCAGTTCGAAAAAGGCAGTCACTGGAGCGCTGCCAAAATCAACAGAAAACTCGATCCTGTCTCCTCGCTGCGTTGGTTCGGTAACGGAGTGGATGATTCCAGTCCAAGGCCCTTGAGGGCCAAGAGGGGGGCTTTCGTCCGAGATCCACCGCTCAGCCCAGGAGATTACGGACGCTTCCGGGAACTCCTCCATATCGCAGCGGAATTCGACACCATTCCAGACAATGGGTGCATCGATTGGGAGTCCCGGTAGCTTTGCGTCAATTGGGTCGACGTTGATCTCGATCACCTTCGTCTGTCCGTCAGGCAGTTTTTCGAGGCAATCCACCACGATCAGGCGATAGACGGAATGACGGCGCACTGCGGACGTAACGTCCAGGCAGAGTTCCGTGAATACGTTGCGTCCCGCACGCTGGTAGGAGCGTATGGCTTCGCCGTAACGTTGAAGGTAGTTGTCTCGAACCGAATCGATCCCGCCGCACTCAGTTGTCATTTTCGCGCAACACAAAGGGTGAGGAGCACGCAGCCGACAGAGTCACGATACCGCAGGACGCTACCACGCCACGTTTTGGCGAAACGCCAACACGGCTCTGGCTCTGGCTCTGGCTCTGGCTCTGGCTCTGGCTCTGGCTCTGGCTCTGGCTCTGGCTCTGGCTCTGGCTCTGGTATTCATGGCCTAACTTGTTATTAGACAGAAACTTCTTCAGTATGCCCGGCATATTGAAGGAGACCTTCAGTAAGCAGGCTGCCTTTCCAGCGGGCTGCCGCGGGCCTTCTCAAGCTACCTGCTTTTCGACCGCGTTGGCACGCTCCTACGGCAATCGGGCAGGCATCTAGCGCGCTGAGGTTGTCACGACCTTGGCGAGAATAAGGACCGTCCAACCTGCACCGGCTTCATCGTCCTGTGCAAGTTGGCAATGCGACCCTACTGCCGGCTAAACAACGCCCGCCGCAGTTCCTCCTCGAACGTGTGGCTCGTGTCGAGCACCGAGCGGAAGTCTTCTTTGCCGAGCGTGTAGTAGACGGCGTCCTCGCGGGTGACGATCGTGGCGTTGCGGGGCTCGTCGGTGATCAGGGCGGTCTCGCCGAAGTAGTCGCCCTCGCCCAGGTTGGCGACCGTCCGCTCGCCCTGCGCGTCGCGCACCACGACGTCGGCCTTGCCGGAGCGGATCAGGTAGAACAGCTCGCCCGGGTCGCCCTGGCGGATGACGGTCTCGCCGGCGGGCGACTCCTGCACCTGCATCTTGTCGGCCACCTGCAGCATGGTCGACGGGGTGAGCGTCTGGAACAGCGTGATATTGCGGAGGAAGCCGCAGCGTTCCTCGGCCTCGCTGACCGACACGTCCGACGAGATGCGGCCGTCGACCATGTTCACGATCCGGTCCGCGACGTCCAGGATGCGGTTGTCGTGCGTCACCATGATGATGGTGCACGGGTGGTCTTCTTGGCGGGTCAGCTCCTGGAACAGCGTGACTACCTCGCGTCCGCTGGTCGCGTCGAGCGCCGCGGTCGGCTCGTCGGCCAGCACCAGCCGCGGCCCGTGCACCAGCCCGCGGGCGATCGCGACCCGCTGCTTCTGGCCGCCGGAGAGCTGCTTTGGCTTCTTGTGGATGTGCTTGCCGAGGCCGAGCCGCGTCAGCAGGTACTTGATCCGCTCGTCGGCCTGCTTGCGGTCCATGCCGGCGAGCTCGGCCGCCATGTTGACGTTCTCGTACGCCGTGAGCGACTCGAACAGGTTGTGCGCCTGGAAGATAAAGCCCATCTGTAGGCGGAGCTGCGTGATCAGCGTGTTGCTGGCATTCAGCAGCTCCTTATCGAGCACCACGAGGCTCCCCTCCATCACGGTCCGCAGCGTGCCGATCAGGGTCAAGAGCGTGGTTTTACCCGAGCCGGACGGGCCGGTCATGATGACGATCTCACCGGGCCAGACCTCGAGGTTGTTCTGGTGCAGGGCCTGCTTGCGGAGCTCGCCCGAGCCGAAGAAGTGGTTCAGCTCGCGCACGGCGACCGTCGGCCTGCCGGTCTGGCC
Source organism: Posidoniimonas polymericola (assembly GCF_007859935.1). Lineage (NCBI taxonomy): Bacteria > Pseudomonadati > Planctomycetota > Planctomycetia > Pirellulales > Lacipirellulaceae > Posidoniimonas > Posidoniimonas polymericola. The sequence goes on from NZ_SJPO01000016.1 coordinate 2,800, forward strand.
GTAGGCGGTGTGGAGGCCGGATTGGTCGGTCTCGGTGATCATCTAGGTTTGATTATCGCAAGCTTGAAGGCTGGGGATGGCCACGAAAAGGCACGAGAAGACACAAAAACTGGTTCGGGGCGACGCCGCTCACAAGTGGCATGAAGCAAATCCCCCTCCCTTTTAGGGAGGGGTTAGGGGAGGGTGTCGATTCTGCTCCGCTGTGCAACTCATCCTGTGACAGTTAGACCCTCCCCCCGGCCCCTCCCCGGAAGGGAGGGGAGTAGACGGCGCGGCCTTCGGCGTTGGGTTGATGATACGGACGCTCACAGCGACGAAGCCTCTAGAACAAACTTGCCGGGTCGGCGGTCAGCAGCTTGCGGACCGCCAGCAGCCCCGACGCGACGCACATTATCACGGTAATCACAAACACGAACAGCAGGGTCGACAGCGTCATCTGCATCAACAGCCCGGTCTGGTCTGCCAGCCAGTGGTACAGGCCCGTGCTGAGCACCGCGCCCGGCAGGAAGCCGAACACGGCGAGCCAGACCGCCTCGACCACAATCAGGCCGACAAAGTACGACCGCTGGTAGCCCATCGCTTTTAAGGTGGCGAATTCGGGCATGTGGTCGGAGATCCCGCTGAAGATCACCTGGTAGCAGATCACCACGCCGACCACGAAGCCGATCACCTTGCCGGCCGAGAACACCGCGCCGATCGGCGTGGTGCTCCGCCAGAACTTCATTTCTTTTTCGCGGAAGCCCTCGCGGGTGTAGACGCTGACCTGCTCGCCGAGCATCGCGGCCAGCGCGTCACGGGCCTCTTCGGGGTTGGCGCCCTCGGCCAGGTCGACGATCCCGAGGTCAACGACGCTCAGCGGGTCGCCACCGGGGACGCGGTGCGGGAAGAGCTTGGCGAAGGTCGCGGTGCTCATGATCAGGTTGCCCTCGTTGACGAAGTCGGTCCCCAGCTCGAACGTGCCAACAAGATTGAGCCGCTGGTCGCTGACCTCGACATTGGCCTCGGCCAGCAGGGCGTCGTCGTCGGTTGGGACGGCGAATTTGGTCGGCTTGCTCTGCCGGTCGACAATCGCCGTAAACGGGCCCCGCAGACGCGGCAGGCTCTCGGCGAGCCCATCCATTTGGAAGACGGGCGTGCCGAGCTCGATCGCCATCGAGCGGATCTGGTGCCCCTTACTCGACGCGCGGCTGCCGAAGTTCTTGAAGACCGAGGTCGTAAGCTCGCTGTACAGCGGGTAGGCCCCGGTGACGCCGGGCAGCGACCGCGCCTGCAGCAGCCGCTGCACCGGGAAGCGGGTCTCGGCGGCGATGGCGAACCGGTCGCGGCTGGTGATAAACAGGTCGCCACCCAGCGCGTCGACCAGCCGCACCTGGCTGTCATACAGCGCGTTCTGGAAGCCGACCTGCACAAACATCAGCAGCACGGCGAACCCGATGCCCGCGATCGCCGTGGCGAGCCGCCGGCGGTCGTGCATCAGGTTCTTCCAGGCTAGCGGGGTCTTGTACACAGGCCGTAAGAGGGGTCGTGACGTGTTTCTGGGTAGTTTGACGGCCAGGAAAAGGCACAAAAAGTATTTGCTGCTTCGGGGCCGTTTTCAGCCGCAGGGCGTTAGCACCCGGTTAGTTGATGTTCAGCTCTGCAGTTGTACTGCGTTCGGGTGTCAGCGGTGGTTTGGTCGTTCAACCGGGGGCTAACGCCCCGCGGCTAATGGCTTTCGTGGCAATTGGAAACTTAAAACAACTCGGCCGGGTCGGCCTTGAACAACTTCTGCAGCGCGAACACGCCCGACGCGACGCACATTCCGACCGACAGGCCGAGCACGCCGAGCATGATGCCGGGCGTCATCACCATTGGGATGCCGGCGTAGCCACCCACCAATGCGTAGAGCTGCCAGCAGAGCAGCAGGGCGGGGGCGAACCCGACCAGCGCCAGCAGCACCGACTGCTGCAGGATTACCGTGCAGAGGTAGCGGTTGCTGTAGCCCATGGCCTTGAGCGTGGCGTACTCGCTCATCAGGTTGGCGATGTCGTTCGACAGCACCTGGTAGACGATCGCCACGCCGACCAGCACCGCGACCACCACCAGGAACGTGAAGATCAGCCCGAACGGCGTCTGCACCATCCAGCGTTCTTCTTCGTGCGCCCGGACCTCGTCGCGGGTGAGCACCTCGACGTCCTCGCCGGCGAAGAGCGTCTGCAATTCGTCACGCACCCGCAGCGGGTCGGCGCCCTCGGCGAGTGAGAGCAGCCCGAGCGTGATGTCCTCTCGGTCCTGCCACGGGTTGGCCCGCAGGTAGCCGTCGAGACTCGCCATGCACGCGCCGTTGCTGGCCATGCCAGTGCCGAGCTCGAACAGCCCAATCACCCGCACGGTTTGAGCGCCGAGTGCCGTGACCGTGCCGACGTCCTCCTCGCTGAACCGCTTGCCGTCCTTGGGGCCGTACTCCTGCTTGCTCTTGGAGTCGACCAGCACGAACTCCTCGCTGGTCAGCCTGGCGGCCGCTGCGCGGAGGTCGGGCCGCGAGAACGGCGGGTCGGCCGGCTCGACGCCCATCGTGATGATGCTGCGGCCCATGCCGGGGACGTTCTGCAGGTCGCCCGGCTGGTAGGCCGATTCGCTCGGCGCCTGCCAGACGCTCAGCCCGATGTAGAACGGCCGCGCCCGCCGCACCTGCGGCAGCGAGGCCGCCTGGTGGAGCCGCGCGCGGGGGAAGTCCCGGGCCTCGGTCAGGTGGAGGTAGGCCGGCGAGCGGAGCATCAGGTCGAACTCGACCGCGTCGTAGATCTGCGTGGCGGTCTTTTCGATGGCGCCCTTGAAGCCGAGCTGCATGAACATCAGCATCGCCGCGAACCCCACGCCGGCCATGCCGACCGCGGTCCGCACCCGGTTCTGCAGCAGGTTCTTCCAGGCGAGCTGTTGGTTGAGCATGGGGAGCGAATGGGGCGATTTCGAAAGGACGCGTTTAACAGTATCTGCGTCCTACCGGGCGCCGTCGAGGCAGATCGGCGTCGCGGCGCGTTAATCTGCTATTGTAGTTCCGCGAACGCCGGTCGTAGGGGCCGTGTCGGCCGCCTGCTGCGGCGTGCTGGTTCGATCGGATTGCGGGTTGCTGTTATCATAACGGCAATCCCGGCCCCGCTCCTCACCCGACGCCGCCATGACCGAATCCGATTGGACCGCCTCTGAATGGCCCTCGTCTGCAGCGGCCGAAGCCGCCCCGCCCGGCGACGCCATGGAAGAATCCCCGGGCGGTTTCCGCGTCAGCCTGAAGTGGTGGCTGATCTCGCTGGTGGTGCTGGGCGCCGGCATGGGGCTGATGGGGCGGCTGTGGATGTACGACCACTACGTGTTCCTCGGCGTGTTAGCGATGGGGTCGCTCGTCGCGCCGCTGCTGATTGCGCTGGCAACTTACGCCGTGCTGGCTTGGCGGCGTCGGACGCGGCAGCAGCGTTGGGGTTGGCTTGCGGGGCTCATCGCCGTGACCGTGCTAATACCAGTGGTGGGCCTGTCATCGGTTGTCGCCCTTGAGTGGTTCATCGACAACCGGCCCTCGCCCTACCTGGCGTCTAGCACCGGCTACCTGGTGCACACCGAGCTGCCCAAGGATCTCGACTACAACTCCGACGTCTGGGACGAGCTAGAGCGCCGGGCGGCGTCGGACCAGCTCACGCCCGAGCAGGCGGATCACGTGGCCTCGTTGTTCCTCGACCACATCCAGGACGAGAACAGCGGCTGGGACGAGACCGTGAGCTACCAGTCGGGGTTCTTCGCGACTTCGCTTAAGAGGCGCCTGGTGCAGAAGCCGGTGGTGCTGTCGATCTGCGACGAGTACTACGGCCAGACCCCAACGATCCGGCTCGCCAAGCCGGTCGACCTGAATGCGAGGCGAGTCCGGTTCACGATCGACTTGGGGAACGAACTCGGCGAGATGACCGGCGCCCCGTTCGACCTGGCCATCAACCTGCTGGAGGTCCGCGTGAACGGCGCGGCGACCCCTTTTGAGGCCGAAGCCGCCCTGGCCGACGAGTACTCGAGCGCCGCCTCGCGGCGGGTCTACGCCTGCGAGCTGCCGCCGGGAACCGAGGCGGTCGAGCTCGCGGCCGACCTGGACCTCGCGTACGTGGAGTCGCTGTGGGACGTCAACGACTACGGCGGCCCAACGCTTGGATCGCTCACGCACCAGGCGCCGCCGGAGGTCCACCGCCGCTGGCGGGCGACCGTCACGAAGGAGTTCGGAAAGGTCGCAGCGCTAGAACGCGAGGCCCTCGCGCTGGTCACCGACGCCGCGCGGGACCCGGGCGTGGGCGAGGTGCTGCAGGTCTCATCGGTGCGGGTCTGGCGGGCGGAGGACGAGCGTCGACGTGTCGAGTTGCTCGGCTGCTGGTCGCCCTGGATGTCGGGGTGCTTCGGCGACGAGACCCCGATGATTCCCTGCGCCTTCACGGTCGAGATGAAGATCGACGAGCAGTCGATCCCGCTTGGCAAGGGGATCGCTCACACTATGAAGGACGAAGACTACGAGTCGGCGCCGTTCCTGCTGACCGCGGAGCTCGACTCGCTGCCAGCGGAGGTCAACAAGGTCGATCTGGTGCTGACCCCGGCCCCTGAGTTATTCGAGGCCGACGCCGAAGTCACCGAGATCTGGGGCCAGACCGAGACCTTCTCATCCGTGCCGCTGACGCGGCTTGACCTCGCCGAGATCGACGAAACGAAAACCGGCGAATCCGAGGAGTCGGATGAATAGCCGCGAGTGGTTTTGTTTGGCCCTGCGGGTGATGGGCGTGTGGCAGCTGTCGAGCGTCGTGCCGTACCTGGCGATGCTGGTTGCGTCGCTGGCGAGCGGGGGGAATACGCCGTTTGAGTTCTTCATTGTCCTGCTGTGGGTAGTCGTCTACACCGGATTAGGACTGTTCCTGCTGCTGTTCGCTCCGGCGATCGCCGCCCGGTTCTATCCTGGTTCCGCTGCTGAGTCGCGGCCGACCGCCCAGGACCTGCCCGACCGGATGTTGGAGCTCGGGCTGCGGCTGCTCGGCGCGTACCTGTTGGTCCTGGCGGTGCACACGCTGCTGACGTACGTCGCCAATGCCATCGCCGTTGCGGCCTACTCGAACGTGTCGTGGCGGCAGCAGCTTGCCGCCTCGGGTCCGCGGGAGCTGATCTCGACCGCCGTCTACGTGACGCTCGGTTTGGTAGTCCTTGCCGGGCCCAAGCGGATCATCGCGGGGCTCGACCGGCTGCGTTACAACGCCGAGCGGGACGCGTACACGCCGCCACCGATCGCCGGCGCCGCTGCGGACGAGGACCAGGCATGAATCCCAAACAGTTCTCGCTGCGGCAGTTGCTGCTGCTCACGACCGCCCTGTGCCCGCTGCTTGCCCTGCCGGGCGGTCCGCTGGCGTTGTTCGTGGTGTTCTGCTGGGCGATCCTGGTCGGCGTCTTCGTGGCGGCGTTCACACTAGTATATGGACAGCTCTACGTCACGATTGCCGGCCGCCGCTGGGGCGAGGAGGCCGGACGACGGTCTGCTCACGCCACCGGGCCCTCGCAGCAAGAGCCTTAGGCGACTATGCAACCAATACCTCTGCCGGTCTACGTCGCGTTCCTCGTCTGTCTGCTGATCGGCGCCCTGTCGCTTGGTTCAGCAATTGAGTCGCTGTTGAAGTTTGGCGTGTCGGGCGGGGATGGCCTCGTTCGATTGCTGTGGGCAATGGCGCCGTTTGGCGTCGGGTATGGCCTGCGGCGGGGGTCTTGGATCGCACGTTGGCTGGTTGATCTGTGCGCAGGGCTGATCCTCGTTCCTGCGGTCGCCCTGCTACCGTGGATGCTGTTCGGATGGGAGGACTGGGAAGTAAATCTCCCCGGGGCCGCGTTGGGGGTGCTCGCGATTGGCTCGGCAATCTATCTCCTACGAGGCCTGCACACGCAGGCGGCCAACGATTGGTTTGACAAGAGAAGACGGGCCAGCGAACCCTACCGGTTTGGGATTAGGTCAATCTTGCTTGCGACCACGGTTCTCGCCATTGCGCTGTCTGGTGTGCAGTGGTCCGACGCGTCGTATGGGCCGCGAGAAATAGAAAGCCACACAGGCGCTACGAATGGCGGCGCCGTCTTCTCGTACACTTACGGAACGCGGAAAGACAGGACCGACGCTTCGAGGCGCCTGGTCGACTTTGTCGTCATCCAGCGCAGCACCAGTGGGTCGCTGAATTCGCGTGTGACCACGAGGTGGTCGAGCGACGATATCGACCACACCGGGACAGTGGAATTGCCGAACAGTGACGTGCTTTCGCTGCCAGGCGCGGTGAATCTGATCGAGATCCACGGTGACGACTATAAAACGTCCACGCAGAACGTCACGTGGCCGCAGCTCAAAGGCTATATGAACTCGAAACCAGAGATCCCATCGATCGCCGAACTCCTGGCGTTCAAGCCCGAGGCAGAAGCAGAAGACGAGTAACCGGCCGAAGCCGCTACTCCTTGGCCTCGTTCGCCGACTCGTTCGCATCGAACCGGACGGTTACCTGCAGGCCGATGCGTTTGGCGGCCTCGGCGAGCTTGGCCTCGTCGGTGGTGGTGATCGCGATCCGCACCTCGACGATCGACCGGTCCTTAGGGGCCAGCGGGTTGCGGGCGTCGAGGCCGGGGCTGCCGACCATCCGCGAGATGTGCTGCACCTCGCCCCGCAGGCCCTCGCTCAGCTGGCCGCTGAACGCCGGGCTGGTGATGGTCGCCCCCTGGCCGAGGGTGATCTCTTGGGCGTCGGCCTCGTAGACCTCGGCGATGCACTCGATCTCGCTAACATCGGCCAGGTCGATGACCGGCAACTGAGAGACCATCTCCCCCGGCTTGGTGAAAATCTTTAAGACGGTGTATCGCTGCGGCTCTGGCTGGGGCTCGTCGGGAGCGGCGGTGGGGGCGTCGCCCTCGGCGTGGCTGGTGTCGGCGCCGGGCGCCCACAGGACCGACTGGGCAAGCGACTGCTGAGCGACCGCGATCTCCGTGTCGATGGCGTCAAGCGTGCCGTTCTTCTTCAGGCTCTCGACGCTCACCTCGGCCGCTTCAACGCTCGATTGGGCGGCCTGCAGCGCGGCCTCGGCCGCTTCGCTCATCGGCGCGATCCGCTGGGCGGCCAGCTGGACCTCCGACTCGGCGCGGGCGACCCGGTTGCGCTGCTTGCGGACCTGGTGCTCGGTGACCAACTCGGGGTCCGACTCGCGGAGGTCCTCGATCGACTCGAGCTCGTCACGGGCGATGGCGGCGGCCTCTTCTAGGTTCTTGACCTGGGCAGACTGCAGCCGGGCCTCGGCCTGGTTTGCCTCGGCCTGTTTGACCTTGGCGCGGGCGCCGCGGAGCTGGGCCTGGGCGAGCAGCAGGTCAACCTGCTGCTTCTCTTCGGCGAGTCGGCGGCGGGTGCGGAGGGCCTCGAGCTGGGCGTGGCGGGCGTCGTAGCTCGCCAGGACCCCCAATCTGCCGTCGGCGGGGGTCAGCTCGTTCTCGGCCACCTGCGGGTCGAACGACTTGAGCTTGTCGCCAGGCGTGCCGGTGATGCTGATCACGCCACTGGTTGGCTGGAGCGTGCCCAAGGCGTAGACGCTGCGGGGGCCGAGCTCGGCGGACTTGCCCTGCTGTCGCGCGCCCTGGTCGCACCCGATCTGCATCGCGGCGAGCAGCAGGATCGCCGCGGCTGCCGAGGATCGGGGAGAGATACGCATTGCTGGGGCGGGCCAGGGAGTGTCGAGGGCATAGCGGGCGCGGACCGCCTCAGGCTTCTCATCGGCAGCTAGCGGCCCCAAGACCCGAGAATGAGCTGCCTACCGGGGCCTGTCAAGCAATCGAGGGGCCCGCTGGCCCGCAGAACCGGACCTGCCGCTACAACGCGTCGCCCGCACGGCCGCGTGGCCGGTTACTCGGCGTCCAGTTCGGCAAACTCGTCGGGCGGGTGGGGAGCGGGTTCCCCGCAAATGTCGCAGATGGCGTTCTGGGCGGCCCGCTGCTCCGACTCCTTTTTGCTGCGTCCCCAGGCGGGCGGGAAGCGGCGTTTGCCGACCTGGGCGGCCACTTTGAAGCACTTGCAGTGGTCGGGCCCCCGCTCTTCGATCAGCGAGTAGGTCGGGGTCACGCCGTGCTCGCGCTGGGCGAACTGCTGCAGCTGCGACTTGTAGTTGCCGCCGGTCTCGCCCGAGGCGGTCGACTCGATCTCGGGCGTCACATGGGTCAGGATAAACTCGGCGGCGGCGTCGCGTCCGCCGTCGAGGAAGATGGCCGCGATCAGCGACTCGAACACGTCGGCCAGGACCGACATGGGGACTTCCGGGTTGGTGGTCATCCCCTTGCCGAGGATCAGGTAGGCGTCGAGCCCCAGCCCGCGGCTAATTTTGGCGCAGGTCTGGCGGCTAACCACGACCGACTTGAGCCGCGTGAGGTCCCCCTCCAGGTAGTCGGGGAACATGTGGTAGAGCCGCTCGCACACGACGCCGCCGAGGATCGCGTCGCCGAGAAACTCCATCCGCTCGTTCGACTCGAGTCGGTGATCGGCACCGGAAGCGTGCGTTAACGCCGCTTCGAGCAGGTTGAGATCCGCGAACTGGTAGCTGAGCTTCGCCTGACAGGCTACCAGGCGGTCTTCCTCGGGCTTGTCCGTGTCCACCATGATATGCTTAATGAGCGTCCACTACGCCTGATCGCCCTTGCCGCCGTCCGCACTGGGTGCTGGTGGGCGTTGTTAGCCGAGAGTCTGAGCCGCCCGCAGGCCGGCGCCACGCAGGCCAGGGCCAAGCCGTCGACCGCCAAGCGATCGACCACCAGGCCATCGATTACCGTGTCCGACCACCGTGTCGCCTCACCCACCTGCTGCTTCGCCGCGGTGGGTCGCCGTGGTGAGGCGCCCCAGGGACGCGTGGTTCGCCGGCAGTGCTGCCGACGCTAGGCGCAAACCCATGTGACAACTCTACTTCTGTGCAGTCAAACTAACTCGCAGCTAGCACTGCGTCAATCCAAGCCGGCCTGCTCGCCCCGCGGCCACCCCGCCCCCCTAGCCCCACGCCCCGCCCCCGCGAAACGATGATCAACACGCTCTACCTGCCCGAACTACGTGAGATGCTGGCCGAGAACGACCGGACCGGGCTGCAGGAGTTCTGCGGGGCGCTGCACCCGGCGCGGGTCGCCGAGTTCATGGAAGGCCTCGAAGCCATCGAGATGTGGCAGGTGCTGCAGGCGACCGAACCGGACGTGCGGGCCGACATTTTTAGCTTCGTCGAGGAAGCCAAGCAGGTAGAGATCGTCGAGACCGTCGGCCCGGAGGGGATCAGCCGCCTGATCGCCGACATGCCGGCCGATGACCGGGTCGACCTGCTGAGCGAGGTCGACCAGGAGGTGATGGAGCAGACCCTGCCGCTGCTCCCGCAGGAAGACCGACGCGAGACCCTGCGGCTGCTCGGATACGCCGAGGGGACCGCCGGCGCGCTGATGACCACCGAGGTGGCCCGGCTGTCCCAGACGCTTACCGTGCACGACGCCCTCGAGGCGATCAGCCGCCAGTCGCAGGACCTCGAAACCGTCTACTACAACTACGTGGTGGACGACCAGGATCACCTGCTGGGGCTGGTCTCGGCCCGCGACCTGGTGGTCAACTTCACGCGGCCCGACACGCCGATCAGCGACCTCATGCAGCGCGACGTGGTGACCGTGCTGGTGACCGACGACCAGGAGGCGGTCGCCGAGAAGGTAGCCAACTACAACTTCATCGCCATCCCGGTAGTCGACCACCACCGCAAGCTGCTGGGCATCATCACCCACGACGACGTCATCGACGTCCTGCAGGAAGAGGCCACCGAGGACGCCCACCGCAGCGCGTCGGTCGATCCGCTCGAGGATGGCTATCTCGAGACCGTCTGGCACCAGCTCGCGTGGAAGCGTGGCATCTGGCTGACGGTGCTGTTTGTCGCCGCTCTGCTCACGGCGCTCGCGCTGCGGGGCTACGAGGAGGACTTCCAGAAGGTGACCTGGCTGGTGCTGTTCATCCCGCTGGTGATCTCCAGCGGCGGCAACACCGGCAGCCAGTCGGCAACGCTGGTGATCCGCGGCCTCACCACCGGCGACGTCAACCTGCGCGACTGGCGGCGGGTGCTCCGCAAGGAGCTAGCGATGGGCCTCTGCCTGGGCGGTTCGCTGGCGGCGATCGGCTACCTGTGCGCGGTGATGCTAACCCGCAGCGTGCCCGAGTCGGCCGACGGCGTGGCCTCGGCGGTGAACGCCGTGCCCACGCTGTGGGAGGTGCTGGTGGTGCCGATCACGCTGCTGCTGGTCGTGATGTGCGGCACGATGACCGGCGGGCTGCTGCCGCTGCTGTTCCAGCGGATGGGCCTCGACCCGGCGTTGATGAGCAATCAGTTTGTGGCCGGCATCGTCGACATCGCCGGCATCCTGATCTACATGACGGTCGCGATGATCATGGTGCCGGGGCTGTGGTAGCCGGCCGGCGGCAGCGGCTAAACGTCCAGCAGCGGCTGGCCGACGTACATCTGCAGGATCTGGCTCTGCACCTTGATGGCGCGGATCAGCACCCAGATCTGGTCCTTGGTGAACGACTGCGGGTCGCTCTGCGCGAGGTCTTCGAGCTCGCCCGTCATCGCGGCGTGCTGGTCGGTCGCCAGTTGTAGCCGCAGACCAACATCCTTCCACGCCGCCCGCAGCGTCTGACGGTCGGCCAGGGCGTCGAGGTCGTCCTCGCCATTAGCGAGCAGCAGGCACAGCCGCGCGACGTCCTGAGCAGAGGCCTCGGGCTGGAGTTGTTCGATGTGTTGTGCGAGTTCGCGACACGTCATGGCAGGTAGTTCTGTCTTGGCGGGCAGAGTCGTAAGGCGCCTGAAGGGTGTCGCCGTGTGGTGGGGGCGCTTCAAGCCGCGGCGTCCCTGAGGGAACGCTTCTGTCAGAACGTAGCTTACGTGTTGCTTACCATGAGGGCGACCAAGCGGCGCGGTCTCGCGTTACAACCGCCCCGTGGGTACGGTCAGCGGGGTCAGTACGATCGGCGGGAAACGGGGCGTTGGATGTCGTGATTCGGCCACGCGTCGGGGCCCGCCGTGGTGGCGTGGGGCCAACCTTTCGGGCGGCCGATGCTGCCCGTAGGCAACACTCCCCGGAAGGATTCGGTGAACCACCTTGCGGCGCAGCCTGTCTAACCGGCCCAGGCGGCTCGGGGGCCCCGTTAAGAGCCTCGACCGTTGAGCTGCCGCCCGAATTCGGATCGAATAGGCGTTTCCCGGCGTTCTCACGCAGAGCCGCCGCCATCCCCACCCACCGGATTCCCCCCGAATGGTGCTTCTCGGCGTAAACATCGACCACGTCGCCACGGTGCGCGAGGCCCGCAAGACCAACGAGCCCGACCCGGTCTGGGCCGCAACTTTGGCCGAGCTCGGTGGCGCCGACGGCATCACACTGCACCTGCGGGAGGACCGCCGCCACATCCAGGAGCGTGACCTCCGCATCATGCTGCAGACGGTCGCGGCGCCGGTGAACCTCGAGCTCGCATGCACCCAAGACGTGCTCGACATCGCGGTCGATTGCCGACCCCAACAGGCGACGCTGGTGCCCGAAAAACGCGAGGAAGTGACCACCGAGGGCGGTCTGGACGTGGTGGGCAGCAAGGACCGCATCGTCGACGCCTCGCAGCAGCTGCGGGACGCCGGCATCCGTGTCAGCCTGTTCGTCGATCCCGACCCGGCCCAGATTGAGGCCTCGATCAAGTCCGGGGCCGAGGCGATCGAGCTGCACACCGGCGCCTACGCGCACGCGGCCGGCTCGGCGCTGGGGGACAAAGAGCTCGAGATCTTGCATAAAGCCGCGTCCGACATCACCTCCGCTGGGCTGCTGCTGCACGCGGGGCATGGCCTCACCTACCGCAACGTCCAGCCCGTGGCGGCGATCCCACAGATGCGGGAGCTCAACATCGGCCACAGCATTATCTCCCGCTCGATCATGATCGGCCTGCAGCAGGCAGTCAGCGACATGAAGCGGCTGGTCCGCGAAGCGGCCAAGTAGGCGGATTCGCCGCAGAAGCGACTGCACAGCGCTGGACGGCGGGCGGGCGGTGCGGCTCGGGCCGCTTGAAAGCACGCCTAGCGAGGCCTATCATGCCGAGTTCTCGCAACCGCGAGATTTTTTGACGTTTTTCAGACAGATACCAACACAGCGGACGGAACGATGGCGACCAAGGGCAAGGACTTCGCAGGCCTTTCTGTAGCACTGGTGACCCCCTTCAAGCAGGGCGAGGTCGACTACGACACCTTCGGCGCCCAGATCGAGTTCCAGATCGAGGCCGGCACCACCTGCCTGGTCCCGGTCGGGACCACCGGCGAGTCGCCGACCCTCAGCCACGACGAGCACGACCGCGTCATCGACTTTGTCGTTCAGAAGGCGGCCGGCCGGATCAAAGTGATGCCGGGCGTCGGCTCGAATAGCACCGCCGAGGCCCTGCGGCTGACCAAGTCGGCCGAGAAAGCAGGCGCCGACGCCGCTCTGCAGGTCGCCCCGTACTACAACAAGCCGACCCAAGAGGGCTTCTACCAGCACTTCAAGGCGCTGGCCGAGGAGACCGGCCTGCAGCAGTGCGTCTACAACATCCCGGGACGCACCGGCAAGAACGTTGAGCCCGAGACCATCGCCCGGCTGGCGGAGCTCGAGAACATCACGATGGTCAAGGAAGCGACCGGCCAGATGGACCAGGCCTCGCAGATCCTGGGCACCACCAACCTGACGCTGCTCAGCGGCGACGACAGCATGACCCTGCCGTACATGGCGGTCGGCGGCGAGGGCGTTATCTCGGTGGTCGGCAACATCGTGCCGCGGGACATGATCGCGCTAGTCAACGCCGCCGCCAGCGGCGACATGGCCGCCGCCCGTGCGCAGCACCACAAGCTGTTCGCCCTCTGCCGCGAGATGCTCGGCCTGGCGACCAACCCGATCCCTCTCAAGGCCGCCATGGAAATGCTCGGCCGCGACACCGGCGAGATGCGGCTGCCGATGACCCCGCTCGACGACGCCGGACGCGTACAGCTCAAGCAGTCGCTGACCGCCTACGGCCTGCTGTAGGTCGGGCGGACCTCCGCGCCCGTGTTGCACGGAGCCGCGACGATCAGTTCGCAGCGCTCGGCCGCGGGCTCGGCGCCGAGTAGATCAACCAGCCGTTTCGCCGATGCTTCGTCCGGCGCCAACGCGTAAACGGTGGGTCCCCAAGACGATTGCCCGCAGCCCGGGAAGCCGAGCGAGCGGATGAGATCGACGCGGCGTTCGATCGCCGTTGTCGCGAACGGTCCGCCCTGGACCGGCCCAAAACAGCCGCCCGCGGTCAGGCCGTAGTCGTACAGCGATTCGGCGAAGCGTTCGTAGTCGGACTCCGCAGCGGCGGGCGCCAGCTCGGCCACCGCCAGTTGGTGCAGCCGACGGGTTGTCGCCTCGGAAGGCGCCGGCAGGCTGGCGAACGCCCGCCGCTCTGACTCGTTGGCGAGGCCGGTCTCGCCGATGGGAATCACCAGCACGAACCGCCATTCATTGGGCAGGTCCTCCCGCTGGGCCAGCGAGCCGAGCACGCCGGGCCGCTGGTGCCCGCCGTCAATCAGCAGCCCGCCGCGGCAGAACCCGTGGGCGCCGATCGCCGACCGCTGCCCCCTGCCGCTGGCGGCGGCGAGCTGATCAGCGGAGCTAGAACCTCGCCCCGACAGGGCAAACAACCCCGCCGCGACCGACATCCCTAATTGGGTCCCAACCCCCAAGCCGATGTGGTGGCGGGGTTCGCCCTCCAATTCGGCGTGGCAGCCGTTGATCGAGATGCCCGGCTGATTGAGCACCCGCTCGGCCAGCTCGCCCACGCGAGCGGCGAGCGGACCGTCTGGCACTACCACGCGGTCGTCAACCGCCACGTTCAATCGCACCCCGGGCGTGTCGACCATCGCCCCCACGCCGCCGTAGCTGAGCGGGCAGCGCGGGTCGTTGAACGAGAACAGGCCGAAGTGCAGCCGGCTAGGGGCGCGGACCTCAACCGCGAGCGGAGTCGTCATGACGAAGCCCCGCTGATTCTTCGGTTCACGAAGTCCTGGACTTCTCGGAATGCAGCCAGCTCGTAGTGCGAGCCGGTCTTGATGACTGGCGATTCGAGTGCGGTAAACTGCGGGAGCACTTCATCGTGCGGCAGGAAATCGAGCCGGGTGGCGAGGATCGCGGCCTCAATCAACGCGTGCTTGGCACGGTTGAAGCCGACGAAATCGCGGAGCGTGGCCCCAGACGTGAGTCGACCGACGACCCGGGCCGGCTGCGGGGCGGCGTCGAATGCCTCGACCTCGAACTGCCGCCACCGGCACGCATCGGCCAGCACCGCGCCTCGGCCATCGGGCGTCGGGTGCGTGGCAGGCGGCGCTTGCAGAACGCCGATCGCGCAGCGGGCCAGCAGCGCGGCGTCGTCCGTAATGTGCAGCACGCCGCAGCCGGTCCACTCGAGATTCTCCAGCGTCCGCGACGGGGCGTAGGGCCGCAGCAGCAGCCGCTCGAACCGGGCGTCGACGATTGGCCCCATCGGCGCCAAGTGGACTGCGCCGTCTTGATCGAGTGTTGTGACCAGGCACTCCAGCAGCAGGCCGTCGGGCAGCGAGGGCGCGTCGTCGGTGTCGGTCGGCCAGGGCGGCATCGGACTATGCCCTCCCAATTGAGGTCGGGCGGGCCGCGGTTTGGCTCACAAAGTTCCGCAGCAGGTCGAGCCCCCGCTCGGTCAAGATCGACTCGGGGTGGAACTGCAGCCCGACCGTTGGGTGCCCGCGGTGACGGACCGCCATCAGCACGCCGTCGTCGGTCCAGGCGGTCGGGACGAGCGCGTCGGGGAGGCTCGTTGGATCGGCGATCAGCGAGTGGTAGCGGCCGCACGGCATCGGGTTCGGCAGACCGGCGAAGACTCCCTGATCGTCGTGCCGCACCGCCGTTGCCTGGCCGTGCAGCGGCCGCTGGGCGACCGTGACCTCGCCGCCAAACGCCGCGACGATCGCCTGGTGCCCCAGGCAGATGCCCAGGATTGGCAGCTCGCCACTCAATCGCCGGACCAGATCGACGGAGATACCGGCTTCGCAGGGCGTGCACGGGCCGGGCGAGAGCACCACCGCGGCGGGCGCCAACCTTCGCACTTCGCCGACGGTCAGCGCGTCGTTCCGGACGACCACGGTCTCGCAGCCGAGCAGCCGGAAGTACCGGGCCAGGTTGTGCACGAAGCTGTCGTAGTTGTCGATCAGCAGGATCATCGCGTCTCGCGGGGCAGGGCGGCCAGCATGCCGGCCGCCTTCTGCAGGGTTTCCTCGTACTCGTCGGCGGGGACCGAGTCGGCCACCACCCCGCCGCCAACCGACATCTGCAGCCAGCCGTGCGACGCCACCGCGGTACGGATTAGGATACTGCTGTCCATCGCCCCGTTGAAGCCGATGAACGCCAGCGATCCACAGTACGGGCCGCGGGTGGAGCTCTCGAGCTCGGCGATGATCTCCATCGCCCGCACCTTCGGCGCGCCGGTGATCGACCCGCCAGGGAAGCACGCCTTGAGCACGTCGAGTGGCTCGGCGTCGTCGCGCAGACGCCCCTCCACCACCGACACCAGGTGGTGCACCTGCTGGTACGACTCGAGCCCGCACAGCACCGGGACCTCAATCGAGTCGTCGGTGCAAACACGCGAGAGGTCGTTGCGGAGCAGGTCGACAATCATCGTGTTCTCGGCCCGGTCCTTGACGGAGCCGGCCAGCTCGGCGGCCAGCCGTTGATCGACCGCGGGGTCGGCAGAGCGGGGGCGGGTTCCCTTGATGGGGCGGGTCTCGACCCGGCGGTTGTCGATCCGGAGGAACCGCTCGGGCGACGCGCTGCACAGCACGGCGTCGCCGGCGTCGAAGTACCCCGCAAACGGCGCCGGGCTCTGCTCGCGTAGCCGCAAGTAGTAGGAGGACGGGAGCTCGCTGAGGGGGGCGAGCAGACGCTGCGTCAAGTTGACCTGAAACACATCGCCGGCGTGGATGTAGTCGACTGACCGCTGCACGGCGGCCAGGTACCCCTCCCGTGTGAAGTCGCTGGTGACGCCAGGCTGGTCTTGCAAAGGGCATTGCGGCGGGAGATCGAGCACGCCCGCAGTATCCGGCGGTGCGCCGGTGAACTTGGGCGGCCCCGCCTCGACCAGCTTCCAGAACGACTGCAAACGCCCCCGCGCGCGTTCGGCGCGGGCTGCGGAATCGTGCTCGGGCAGGCCCTGTGAGACGACAAAGAGGTCCTGCGCGAAGTGATCGAACGCGAACACCACATCGTACAGGCCCACCGCCATAGTTGCCGTATCCAACCCCGAGTGCCTGGCCGTGGGAAGGGTTTCCAGGGCGTGGCAAAGCTCGTAGCCGAAGTAGCCCGCTGCGCCCCCCTGGAACGGCGGGAGTCCGGGGATGGTCGCGGTGGAATGCGGAGAGAGCTGCTCGGCGACGCGTCCGAACCCGTCGGTGTCACCGTCGGCGGTGATCCACGCAAACGGATCGGCGGCTACGTAGGAGTAGCGACCGAGCTGCTCGTCGCGCATAGAGCTATCGAAAAACACACACCCAGGCAGTCCGCGTAGCGCGGCGAACACGTCGAGCGTCGTGGGCGCATCGGCAAGGGGCTGCTGAAGCCAGCAGGCGCCCTCAGCGGTGGTTTGTAGCGGGGCAGGCGGCATTAGGCGATTATGGCCGACCCGGCGCCCGACCGGCAGCCCTCTTGCAATCGCCACTAATCGCTGGTCGTCAATCGCTGATCGTCAACCCCGAGGGCGGTCGGCGTACCGGGCGAGTCGGTGGCTCGACTCCGGCTGCGTCAGGTACCCCCAGTCGAGCGATTCGTCCTGCTCGTACGACTTGCCGAGGGCGAGCGCGGTGGCCGCCTTGGAGAGTTCGTGGCCCAGGTAGAACGCGTGGCTTGCGTCGATCGGCCGGTCGACCGCGCCCGACTGCACCGCGTCGAGCAGCTGCTGGAACACCACAAACGGGTCGCGGTCGTGCAGGTGGAGCTGCTTGCCGACCAGGTGAATCTCTCCCGCCGCGGCGAACACTCGGTAGTTGGGGTCGCGGATCTCGCTGGCTAGTTGGTCGAGCAACTCGGGCGCAATCTCTGTTGTCTGGCCGCCGCGGAGCGTCACCAATCCCGAGTCGAGGTGCTTTGGCAGCGTCTGCTGCGACACCGCGTGGTGCACGAGTCGGCGGGCCAGGTCGCACTCCTTCACGCTCGTGGCCGCCCACGGGATGACCTGGGTCGTCAGCACGCTGCGGACCCCTAGTTCTTCACAAAAGCCGAGCAGCAGCGTGTTGACGCCCGCCGAGTCGACCTCGGTCAGCTCGGTCAGGTTGCCGATCCCCATCAGCATCTCGGCGTCGGGGTACCGGCGGCGGACGTCGGCGTAGCGGGTGAGGCTCGCGGCGAAGCCGAACCCGATCGGCTCGAGGATCGGGTCGACCCGCAGCGGCACGCCCTGCTTGGCCAGCAAGTCGATGGTCTCGTCGAGCCCGGCGAGCGATTTCGGTTCGTCGGGGATCGCGATCACCTCGCAGCCCCAGTCGGCCGCGGCTTCTCGGTTGCAGCTGTTTACCGACAGCACGAGCTCGGCGTCGGCCGCCACGGCGGGGGCAATCTCTTGCGGGTTCAGGCTGTCGATCGACACCCGCAGGCCTGCGTCACGCAGCGCCCGCACGGCGTCGCCGACGCCCGCCCAGGCGCCGCCTGGCTCGCAGCCAATATCGATGACATCCGCGCCCTCTGCCGCGAGCCGCTTGCCGATCCGCACGATCTCGGCCAGCTCGAGCCGTGGGCAGTGGTTGATCTCGGCGATGATCTCGATGCGGTGGGCGCCGTACTCGGGGGGGCGATTGGTTCCCCCCAGGAACCGTGGCAGGTCCCGCAGGTCGCGTGGGCCGCGCTCCACGGGCTTGCCGGTTGCTTGCTGAATCGGACTCAGGTCCCCCTCGCAGTATCCGGGCACGATGACCCTGCTCGAGGCGGCCGGGGCCGCCACCCGCTTGGCGATCCAGTCGGGCGTCATCAACGCCGCGACCGTAATCGGCAGCACGTCCACCGAGTAACCCAGCGGCAGCTCGTCCGACAGGGTCGCCAGCACCCGCCGCAGCGACGGTTCGGCCAACCGGCCCGTGACGAGATGCAGATGTTCAGGCATAGAGCGGCGCGAGGTCGATTTCTTAGGAGTCGGCGGAGCCGGCGAAACCGCCGTTGATGTTCAGCACCTGACCGGTGACAAACGCCGCTTGCGGCGACGCCAGGTAGGCGGCGGCCGCGGCGACGTCGTCGGGGGCGCCCCAACGCTCGAGTAGCGACTCGAGGCGGGCGCGGTCCTGCCAGTAGTCGGGGGCGGTCTCGCCCCACTTGGTCTGGATCCAGCCCGGCGCCAAGCAGTTGACCCGGACCTGGGGGGCGAGCGACTTTGCCAGGCTGCGGGTGAAGGCCATCACGGCGCCCTTGATGGCGGCGAACATCTCGCCGCTGTCGCCGGCCATGCCGGTCTCGGCCTGGTCCCAGCCGACTGTGAGGATGACGCCCTCGCCGCGCTGCTGCATCCGCTTGCCGACCTCACGGCAGGTGAGCATGCCGCCGCGAACGTCCGTCTGGTAGAGCAGGTCCAGCTTCTCGGCGAACGGCATCTGGGCGGCCTCGCCGGTCAGCACATCAGCCCCCGCGTTCTGCACCCAGATGTCGATCGGCCGCCAGGCCCACGAGTCGGACGCCAGCCGCCCGCAGGCCGCCGGCTCGGACAGGTCGCCCAGCAGGCAGTGGCAGTCCCGCCCCAGCGCCCGCAGGGCGGCGGCGGTTTCATCGAGGCCGGCCGCGTTGCGTCGGGCCTGGATCACCAGGTCCGCCCCCAGGCCGCCCAGCGCTAAGGCAACCGCTCGACCAATCCCCGACGAGGCGCCGGTAACCGCCGCCGTTTTTCCGGCGAGCGTCTGAGCTAGGGGGGCGGTCGGTTCGGCCATCGCGTCATTCTACCCGTGACGAACAGGGCAGGGGAGGCGACCGCCGGTCAATCGGGCGAGTTTTCGAGCAGCCAGTCCTCGAGGATCACGTGCTCGACCTCGGCCGCGCGGAGCAGCGACGCCCGCTGCGGCACGATCGACGCCAGCCACGGCCGGCCGGCGAGCTGCTTCAGCGCCCGCATGCTGAGCCCCGAGACCGTCGTCCCCGAGGTCTGCTGCGTGACGTTGTCCGACAGCCGCTTGAAGGTTGCGGGGATCAGGTTGGGCTCCGGGCCGATGTGGATCACGCCCCGCACGTTCGAGCTCAGCGTGACGCAGACCGCGTCCCACAGCCGCTGCGGGTGGTCGATCCATGCGCGGAGCAGTTCGTGCAGGCTCGGCTCGCTGGCGGTCATCCGACCGGTGACTAGCGAGAACACCGGCGGCCGGGCGACGGACGCGTCGGCCCGCATCGTCTGGATCATCACGGAGGCCCGGTCGGGGACGCAGCGCTGCCGGACAATAGGGGTGTGCAGCGGCGGCCACTTGGAGTCGTTCTGCCGCAAGTACACCCGCGACGGGCTGAGCACCTTCATCTCGGCGCGGAACCGATCGAGCGTGTTGTCCTGCCCGAGGACGATCAGCGTATTGGGCGACAGCACCGCGGAGACGGCAATCACGCCGTGCCCCTCGGAGGTGATGTCGGCGCACAGGCGGTGGGCCTCGACCTCGCTGATGGCGAGCTTCCGCGAGAACACCACCCCCATGGTGACGTCCTCCGCCAGAGCGGCGCAGTCGGTGGCCATCGCTAGTGGGGCGCGGATCGCCTCACTCTGGGGAGTCGCCCCGGCGGCCGCCAACGCGACCACCTCGCCCAGGCTGTAACCGTAGGCCATCTGCGCCTGCCCAATATCGAGCCCGTGCACCTCGCGGAGCAGGTCGACATGACCAAGCTCCACCGCGTAGATCAACGCCACGGAATCGGCGTAGTCGTCAAACCCGGTCGGCCTGCGGCAGACCACGCGGTCGACAAGGTCGACCGACCGCTGCAGCTCGTCGCTGGCGATGTGGCTTACCTCATCCAAGCGGCGTGTGAGGATCTCCCGGTAGGCCGGTCGCTCGATCAATTCCGGCGTGCGACCCAGGTTGGTCGTGTTGTAGCCGCGGAAGGCTAGCGCCGACCGCGGGAGCAGCGTTTCGAGAGGAGTCGTCATCACCTTCTAGGATACCTCCTGACGCCCAAGCGGGCCGCGGAAACGCGCCCACGGCGGCGCATTCATGCCAACCGGCGCCGTGCCGGCACGGGATCGCCGGCTCCGGACGGACCGCCGCAACAATTCCGCCCTGAGGGGGGGCCGTGACCTAGAGTTTAGGGTGCTGGGTCTGCGCCACGACGGCGCCGACCGCATCACCGAGACCCTCCCGGGGCGCCCAAGATGCTGACCACCGCTCAGATTATGACGACCGACGTGGTCACCATTTCGTCGACGGCGACCATCCAGGACGCCATCGAGTTGCTGGTGCGTCGGCGCATCAGCGGCCTGCCGGTGATCGGTCCGACGGGTCAGCTGGTCGGCATCATTACGGAGTTCGCGCTGTTGGCGATGGCCTACGACCAGGATCTCCAGGACGACCCGATCGAGCGTCACATGACGCGCGACGTGATCACGGTCGACTCGAGCGACTCGATTAGCCGGGCGACCGACCTGTTTATCCTGCACCGCGTCCGCCGTCTGCCGGTTGTCGAGGGGGGACGCCTTGTCGGGCTGCTGTCACGCCACGACATCCTCAACGCGCTGATCTCGGAGCGGGCGCCCGTGTGCACGGCGTGACCCGCGCCGGTCGCCGCCCGCACAAACCGCGGGAGCGGCGCGCCAACCCGTCTGGTTTTCGACCAGAACATTGACTTGCATCCTGGCGGAAGTACCTATTGCTGACGCTTTACGCGCAGACAACAGGCGCCCGCTATGCAAGACAAACCCATCAATGTGCTGCTCATCGAAGAGGAGCCGATGCTGCGCGAGATCACCTCGTTCAGGCTCGAGCTGCTCGGCTACCGGGTCGAGTGCGTCGAGTCGGCCGAGCAGGCATTGGACCGACTCTCCGGCGAGCTGCCCGACCTGATGATCGTGGGCCACTTCCTGCCGGGGATGAGCGGCATCGAGCTGATCGACCGCGTCAGCAACGACATCCGCACCAGCTCGGTGCCGGTGATGCTGCTCTCGCCCAACGCGGACCTCGACCACGTGCAACGCGCCTACACCGCGGGCGCCAAGGAGTATCTTGTCGCGCCCTACGACCCCATGGTGCTGCAGGACAAGATCCACAAGCTCGCCTCGCGCAGGCCCACGGCCACCTAGGCCCCCTACACAGAATCCCCGCCCGCTGCTCTGACGAATGGCCCGACTCGGCGACATCCTGATCCGCGACCACCTGATCACCCCGGGTCAGTTGGAGAGTGCGCTCGCCGCCCAGGGCGACGAACGCGGCCGGCTGGGCCAGCTGCTGGTCCGCCGCGGGTTGATCACGCTCGACCAACTCGGCGACGCCCTCGCCGAGCAGTACTGCACACCGTACCTCGACCTGACCCCCCAGATGGTCAACCCGCAGGTGGCGCGGTTGCTGCCGGAGAAGCTCGTGCGTTCTCGCGGCTGCGTGCCGGTGGCGGTCCACGGCGACACCATGCAGCTCGCGATGGCGAGCCCCGACGACCTCGAGACCATCTCCGAGGCCGAGCTGATTACCGGCTACCGCGTCGAGCCGTTCGTCGCGCTCGACAGCCCGGTGCAGGCGGTTATCGACCGCGGCTTCGACGACCGGCTAGTCGCCCGGCAGACGCTGGTCGACCTCAAGATGGCCGACCTCGAGGCCGCCGAGGAGATCGACGACGACGACCTCACCGCCGAGGTGAAGTCCGACGAGGAGCAGGCGCCGGTCGTCAAGCTCGTGCGGGCGATCCTGATGGGCGCCATCAACGCCAACACCAGCGACATCCACCTCGAGCCGCACACGCCCGAGATGCGGGTCCGCTACCGCGTCGACGGCGAGCTGCAGCCGGTGATGACCATCCCCAGCCACATCGAGGAGGCGGTGGTCTCGCGCATCAAGGTGATGGCCGACATGGACACCACCGAGAACCGCCGCCCGCAAGACGGCCGCCTGGCTGTCGACGAGGGTGGATCGAGGGTCAACTTCCGCGTCAGCACGATCCCTACGGTCGGCGGCGAGAAGGTCGTGATGCGGCTGCTGGACGAGGGCAACCAGATCTTCGACCTCGAGCGTCTGGGGTTAAAGTCGCGCGACGTCGCGACCATCCAGGCGCTGATCGACAAGCCGCACGGCATGATCGTCGTGACCGGGCCGACCGGCTCCGGCAAGAGCACCACGATGTACGCGATGCTCTCGAAGCTCAACGCCGTGAGCCGCAACATCGTGACGGTCGAGGACCCGGTTGAGTACCGGCTGCCCGGCATCAACCAGGTGGCGTCGGACAACGAGCACGGGCTCGGCTTCGCCAACGCGCTGAAGTACATCATGCGTCAGGACCCGGACGTCATCATGGTCGGCGAGATCCGCGACCACGAGACTGCGGCCACCGCCGTCCAGGCGGCGCTCACGGGCCACCTGCTGATCAGCACCCTGCACACCAACGACGCCGTGGGCGCCGTGGCGCGGCTCGCCGACCTCGGCATCGACGGGTTCAAGAGCGGCGGCGCGCTGCTCGGCTCCGTCGCCCAGCGTCTGCTCCGCTCGATCTGCGCCGAGTGCAAGGAGCCGGTCGAGCCCAACCGCAAGCTGCTGGACGCCATGACCAAGGGGCAGCCCCTCGAGAACGACGGGCTGTTCTACCGCGGGCGGGGCTGCAAGAAGTGCCTCGGCACCGGCTACTCCGGCCGGATCCCGATCTACGAGATCTTGACCGTCACCCCGGCGGTCGCCGCGGCGATCGAGAAGGGCGTCCCCGGCAGCCGCATCCGCGAGCTGGCCCTCAGCGAGGGGATGGTCGAGCTCACGACCGCCGGCCTGGAGCAGGTCGCGGCCGGGCGGACGACCCTCGAAGAAGTCTTCTACAAGATCTCTAGCTAGGGAAGGCTCGCCACATGAACGCCAGAGCATCAGCGCTGCCCGCGTCCGCCCGCCGCAATCGCTCGGGCGCCGGCCAAGAAGGCTGGCTGGCCGGCTTCGACGACCTGCGGAAGAGCCTCGCCAAATGGATGCGGCGCGACCACCTTAGCAGTGCGGACATCACGTTCCTGTTCCGCAGCCTAGCGACGCTGGTCGACAGCGGCGTGTCGCTGCCGAAGTCGCTCGGTGCGCTGGCCGAAGAACGCGCGATGGAGCGCTCGCAGCACGTCGTCAAGGACTTGCAGCGGCGCCTCGAGAACGGCTCGAGCTTCAGCGCCGCCCTGCAGACGCACCCGGAAACTTTCGACCGCGTTACGGTCAACCAGATCAAGGTGGGCGAGCGCACCGGCGCGCTCGCCTCGACCCTCGACCACATCGCGATGCAGCGGGAGAAGTCGGGCAAGCTCCGCGCCGAGGTCACCAAGAAGCTGGCGTACCCGGCCATGCTGATGCTGGTTGGCAGCGGCGTCATCGCGTTCCTGCTGGGGTACGTGGTGCCCGTCTTCGAGGAGACCTACAACTCGGCCAAGGTGCCGCTCCCTGGGGTGACCCGGCTGATGATCGCCGTGGGGGCCTTTGCTCAGAGCTACGGTCCTTGGCTGCTGCTCGGGCTGGCGGCCCTGGCGTTCTTGTTCAAGAAGCTGCGAGAGCGGGACAACGTCGCCCTGGCGATGGACCAGTGGATGCTGCGGACGCCGCTGTTCGGACCCTGGCTGCGGAACATCGCCGTGCTCGAGCTGATCGACGCGCTCACCAACCTGATGGGCTCCGGCTACACGCTGGTGGAATCGCTGGCGGAGGCCCGCACCTCGGTCAGCAACCGGGCGGTCAAGCTGTGCGTCCGCGATTTGTACGCCGGCGTGGACCGCGGCGAACGCTTCAGCCGCACGGTCGAGGAGCACGCCGACCTGTTCCCGCCGATGGTCAGTCAGCTGATCATCGTGGGCGAACGAACCGGCAACCTGCTCAACGCCGCCCGCCACATCCAGCGTCACCTGGAGGACGAGATCGAGCGGAAGGCGAACGCGCTGGTTGGGTTCATCGAGCCCGCGCTGACCATCACGCTCGCGGCTGCGGTGGCGGTGATCCTGCTTGCGATCTACCTGCCCATGTTCGACATGATCAACACGATTGGCGCCTGACCATGAACACTTCGCGGACCAGGCGCGGGCTGTCCCTGATCGAGATGCTGGCGGTGGTGGCGGTTGTCGGCATTTTGTCGGTGCTGCTGATCCCGCGGGTGAGCGAGCACTCCTCCAGGGGTAAGACCGTCGCCTGCGACCTGAACCGCGGTGAGATCGAGCTGCAGGTGCAGCTCTGGCGGCGGGCCAGCGGCTCGTTCCCTGCGGCTAACCTGTCGGACATTGGCGCCCTGACGTCGTATTTCCCGGACGGGCTGCCGGTTTGTCCGGTAGATGGTTCGGCTTACACGATCGACACGGCCACCGGCAGGGTCTTAGGCCACAGTCACTAACAAAGCTTTTCGGAATTCCGTCTAGACAGTCTTGCTGCCCCCGGTTCTTGACCTAGCTTTTAACGTGCCGGGGAGACCCTTCCCGATGCGGATTAAGAATCAACTCCCCGACGACAACTCCCTAAGTGCTTTCTGGAGTAGAACGATGTTTACAAAACGCCGACCAGGCTTCTCGCTGATGGAACTGCTGGCCGTGGTGACCATCCTCGGCATCATCGCGGCGATCATCGTGCCGCGTGTGAGCGTCTCAAGTTCCACCGCGAAGACTAAGGTCAACAGCCACAACCTCGCCACGATCAACTCGGCCGTCGAGCGTTGGTATATCGAGAAGGGCTCGTGGCCGGCCGACCTAGCCACCCTAGCCGCCGACACCAACTACTTCCCGGACGGCATCCCGCTCAACCCGGTTAATGGCAACCTCTACGAGCTCAACACGGACCACCGCGCCCAGGACTCTGGTTCGCCCCCTCCGTGAGCCAGGCTAGCCAATGTGCACCCAATCCACAAACAACGGCGCACGCCCGGCCTGGCCGCGGCGTGCGTTTTCGTTGCTGGAGATGATGCTTGTGCTCGCCGTGCTGGGCCTGCTCAGCACGATGGCGGTCACGCGTTTCGGCCACGGCGCCCTGGCGGTGACCGACGGCGAGGGGTTGGCGCGCCAGCTGACGCTTGACCTGCGGCAGGCCCGCCGCCGCACCATCACCACCGGCGTCGACCACTATGTCCAGTTCAACCGCTCTGGCGGCGCTGTGGTCGGCTTCGTGCTCTGCCGCAGCGGCGGCGACCCAGAAGACGACACCCGGCCCATCCCGGCGGGGCTGACGGTCGCGACCGCCTCGGACACGTGGACCTTCGGCTTCGACGGCGCCCTGCAGGGCGTAGGCGGCAGCACCGCCGCAACCATCACCAGCGACACCTTCCAGTGGGTCGTTACTTGCTACCACCCCACCGGGCTGGTGGAGTGCGTGAAGCAGGCTGCCCCGTGATCGATCGCTCCACGACGTTGACCGGCGGGCGGCGTAACCTACGCTTCCACAGAGACTTACCGCTCCCGCCGCAGGTTCTCCAGGCTTGGCCGCTATGCCACCCGACAGCACACCGCCGAAACCGCGCCGCCGCTCTGGGTACTCGCTGCTCGAGTTGGTGCTCGCCATCGCATTGGCCGGCGGCACGCTAGCGCCCGCCCTGGCCTTGCTGCGCGACGGGATGACCGTGAGTCGAGAGACCGACCAGCAGCTGCTGCTGACCAACTATGCGATACAGATCCTTGAGGAACGGATGGCGGCGGCCTCGGCGAGCTGGGACGACACAGCGGCCAGCGGGAGCTTCGCCGCGGACGGGTTCGCCTCGATCCGCTACACGGCCACCGCGTCCGACTCGGCGACCGACGGCGGCGAGCCAAATGCTTTGATGCACATCCACGTCACGACCTACGTCGACGAGAACGCCAACACCACCTACGACACCGGCGAGCCGAGCTGCTCGTTCCGCACCAAGGTCGCCTCGCTCCAGAGCTATGTCGATAAAGCCACCAACTAGACGCGCGGCGATGAGCCTCATCGAGGTCATGGCCGCCGCCGCCATTACCGGCGCGCTGATGGCGTCGTCGGTGGTGCTGCTGCGCTCGAGCTACGCCGTCTGGCAGGCCCACGACGCCGACCACGAGCAGGCCGAGAACGCCCACGGCGTGCTGCGGCACATCGTGCGGACGCTCCGCCAGGCGACCGCCGTGACCAGCATCACCGGCCCCACCGACGACGCCGGCGAGCTGGCGGTAGTGCTCGCCTCGGGTGACACGATCGCCTACACCGCGGACGCGCCCGGCTCGGTTTGGTACTGGACCTACCCGGGTCCGGTCGGCTCGCCCCTGACACGCGACGTCGACAGCCTGGTCTTCACCGGCCTGGAGGCCGACGGCGTGACCGTTGCGTCCGACCCGTCGTTGGTGCAGCTGGTCCGCGTGCGGGCCCGGTTCGGCATGCCGTCGGGCGGCGACCGCACGGTCACCTGTTCAGCCTGGATCCGATCATGGTAGGAGCCCGCCGCATGTTGATGGCTACGAGCACCCATCGCCGCCCGCCGCGACGCGGAGCCGCCCTGCTGGTGGTGATGTTCGTGGTGTTCATGGTGAGCTCGCTGACGCTCAACGTCCTGGTCACCGAGACCCAGCAGGCGGCGGTTGCGCGGAACGTGCGGGACTACGAACGCGCGCTCTACCTGGCCAACGCCGGCGTCCACCAGGGCTGCGCCGAGCTTATCGCCGACCCCAACTTCCGCGGCCTGCTGACCGACGGCGGCTACCCAGGCGACGACTCGTTCACGATCTCCATCGCCGACGGCGCCGCCGGGCAGGTGGATGTTCTTGCTGTGGGGATCGCCGGCGAAGCCACCCGCACGGTCCAAGCCACCATCGAGTTTTAACCTCACGCAATTATGAGCTTATCTACTTCCACCAATGACCGCCGACAGGCCAGCGAACGCCGAGGCAGCGGCGAGCGTCGCCGCAACTCGGACGACAGGCATGTCGTGATTGAGGTCTGCGACACTAAGCTGCGTGCGGTGATCACGGTGCGAGGTTCGTCAGACGAGCCTCCGCTGCTGATCACCCGTCTGCACCCGTGGCGGGACGAAGCCTCGTCGCCGGCGTCGGCGGTCGACCCGACCGAGCTGGCCGCGGCGTTCAAGACGCTCGCGGCCGAGGAACGCCTCAGCGGCTCCGAGGCGGTCGTCCTGCTGGGCGCCCGCCTCTGCGTTACGCGGACCGCCACGGGCGGCGCGAGCGAGGCCGACCGGCAGGTCAAGGAGCTCGAGGAGCGTGGCCAGCTGTACCTGGCCCTCGGCGGAGGCGACGTCTGCATCGCTAAGAGCGTCGCGGCGATCGACGCCCGGCACCGGCACGCGATGGTCTCGATGGCGAGCCAACGCGTGGTCGACGCGGTCGCCGAAGCGGCGCACCAGGCCGGTTTGAACCTGCGGCGGGTCGAGTCGTCGATGGTCTCGCTGTGCCGGGCGCACCGCATGCTGCACCCCGACGAGCAGGCGCCAGCGCTGCTCGTTTCGGCGCACGAAGAGGGGCTGTCGATCGGCGTTACCCACAACGGGCGTCTGCTGTTGGAGTACTTGCCGGGCGGGTCGCAGACCTCTGACCAGGCGCACCAGATGCTCGACCAGCACCTGGGCCGTTTCCAGCGGGTCGCCCAGCGGGCGATAGTGGGCGATAAGCACGAGCTGACCACCGCGTACGTGACCGGCTCGCCAGTGGCGTGCAAGGCCGCGGTGGCGGCCCTCCAGAAGACCCCGAGTCTGAACGTCAGGACCCTCGTCGCATCGCCCGACCGGCACTGGCGGCTGCGGGACGGCGAGCCGGGCGAGGAATTTGCCGCGGGCTTGGGCGCGTCGATGGTGAAACGCTACCCCGACCAGCTCGACGACGCCCCGAACCTGCTGGAGAACTGGATCCGCGAGAGCCGCAAGCACCTCCGCCCCATCTTGCTGCGGTCCGCCGCTCCGCTAGCGGCGGTGCTGCTGATCGCCGCGGTGATGCTCGGGATGAATCTCTCGGTGTCGATGCGGAACCAGAGCCTGGTCGACCGCGTCGCGGAGGCCGAACCGGTAAGAACCCGCTACGACCAGCTCCGGGCAGAGCTGTCGGCCTCCGAAGCGAAATTATCCTCGCTCAGGCGTCTAGCGGACGGGCTCCCGAGCAATCCGGTCGACGAGGTCGTGCAGCGGATCGGACACTGCTTGCCAGGCGATGTGTGGGTCGATCGCCTGGCGGTGACCAATCAGGTGGAAACGACCATATCGGGCTCTGGTTTCACCGAGAGCGGGGTGTTTGAGTTTGTCGGTCACATCGAGTCAATGCCCGGTGCGAACAACGCCTCGCTGCAGGAAACCGGCGTCCGTCAGGCGCCTCAAGGGCCAGTAACCAGCTTCAATATGACGGTCGAATTCGACCTATCCGGGGGACAGAGCCCCAAATTGGAGGCCGACGATGAACGATCTCATTGACAAGTTCTGTGCTAGCAAGCGTCGCTGGCTAATCGTTACAGCCGTTACGATTCTGATTGGCCTTCTGACCGTGCTGCCACTTTCCGATGAGTATGGTGCGCTCTGTGAGGAAAGATCCATGCTCGAGCAGGAGCTGGCCGATTCGCTCCGCGTTGCGAACAACCTGCCCAAGCTCGATCAGAGGCTCAAAGAGAAGCTGAACGAACTCAACGAAGTCGAAAGCCGGACAGTCGACGAAGAGGCGGTGAGCGACTTCCGCAGCCGGTTGATTGCGATCGCACGCGACACCGGCTGCCGGGTGCGTCGGATCAGCTTCGGCTCGACGAGGTCGCGGCAGTGGTACGAGGACGACAACGTCATGGCGTCCGACGCCTCGGCGGCGGACCGGAAGAAGACGCCCTTTGCGGTAGAAACCCGGCCGGTGTCGCTGTCGGTCACCGGGAGCACCGCGTCGGTGAGAAAACTGATCGGCCGCGTCCGCAGTGACGGCGTCATGCAGCATGTGAAATTCCTAGAGATGCGATCGTCGGGCAAGAACCGGCAGTCGGTGCAACTAGACATAGAGTTGTGGTGCTACTCACTCGCCAGCGTGTAGCACACTCGAAACTACCGCGTCACGGAGGACGCATGCCAGCGGGCCGAGCAGACTACCCGACCCGCCCACGTCGTATCGCGTGGGTGCAACGCGCCGCCTTGCTGGCCGCCGTGTGGGCGGGGTGCGCCTCTGCGGTAGGAGACGCCCAAGAGCCGCTGCCGGTCATGCCGACGCTGCCGTCGCCCCCAATGGCGGACGCCGCCGGGCCCGCCCTTGCGGCCGAGAAGCCAAGCCGCTCGCTGGTCGAGGCCCTCGAGACCCACGGCGACCTGACGCTGCAGAACGGCACGCTCAAGTCGGCCCTGTTCACGATCGGCGAACAGTGGGGCATCAATATCGTCACCGGCGAGATCGACGGCGCCGTGAACGGCGTGTTCCGCGACGCCCCGCTCCGTGAGATCCTCGACTCCATCCTGCTGAGCAACGGCTACGGCTACCGGCCCGTTGGCCAGAGCCTGGTTGTGACCCGGCTCAGCGAGCTCGGGCAGGTCAACCCGTTCTTTGTCTCCGAGACCATCCCGATCGCCGTCGCGGACGTCAACGAGGTCGTGCAGGGGGCCTCGCTGCTGTCGACGCCCAATGGCCAGGTGCGGGCGATTCCTTCGGCCCGCGCGGTGGTGGTGCTCGACTTTGCCGACCGCGTCGAGAAGATCCGCGAGTTCATCAAGGCGATTGACGCGGCGACCGCCCGCTCGAACGGCACGTCGGCGGCGTCGCCCAACCGTCCGCTCGAGGTGGCCTACCTCAAGACCCACCACGTCACCGCTCAGGACATGCTCGAGCTGCTCAGCGCGGTGATGAGCTCCGCCGGCAAGGCGACCGTACTCCCGCGCGAAGACCGGCTGCTGGTGGTCGATTACCCAGAGAACGTACGGATGGTCCGCGAGGTGGTCGCCCACGCCGACCGGCCACGCCCTCAGGTGGTGATTCAGGCCCTAATTTATGACATCAGCCTGCAGGATCTGGAGGAGCTCGGCCTCAACTGGCACAGCGTCAGCAACGGCAACCTGGCTGGGGCGACCATCAGCGGTGGCGGAGGGGTCGCGGGGTCCGGCGCCCTCAACGCCGGGACCGGCACGCTCATCAACTCGGTGACCAAGGTCCCGTTCGCCGACGGCGCGGCTGGCGGGGCGTTCACGCTGTACAACCTGAGCAACAACTTCAGCATGGCCGCCGTGGCGATGGCGCTGCAGAACGCGGCCGACTCGCGGCTGCTCGCCTCGCCCAACGTAACGGTGGTCGAGAACGAGCTGGCGACCATCCAAAGCGTTTCGGAGATCCCCTACCAGCAGCTGACGCAGACCGCGGCGGGCGGCAACATCGGCACCACGGCCTTCAAGGAGGCCGGCATCACCCTCAACGTGACGCCGAAGATCGGCATGGACGGCACCATCCAGATGCAGGTCTCGCCCGAGTTCAGCCGTCTGACCGGTTTCACGCCCGGCGACAACCAGCCGATCATCGACAAGCGGATCGCGACCACGCACGTGCGGATCGCTAACGGCCACACGTTCGTCATCGGCGGCCTCCGCCAGAGGAGCGACGTCGGCGACTTCAAGGGGATCCCGTTCCTCAAGGACGTGCGGTTCATCGGGCCGCTGTTCCGCTCCCACGAGACCGACATCCGCGAGAGCGAGCTGATGGTGTTCATCCGGCCAACGATTGTCGGGTGCGCCGAGCCGCTGTGCGAGCGGGAGCAGCGCACGGCCGACACGGTCGATTGCCGGCTCGAGCGGATCCCGGCGGCCGAGGGCTGCCCCGGCGGGTGCGCGTCTGCGTCTGACTGCGGCTCAGCATCGCTCGGCCCCGAGCCGTACTACCCGACCGAAGCCGGCGGCGAGCCCTACGGTCGGACCATGCCCCACAACCCGTCCCTCCGCCGGCTGCCGCCCATCGGCGACGCGCAGGCCCAGCCTGCCGACGGCTTCGCGGGCGGGCTGCGCCGCGGCTACGACGCCCGTTACCGAGCCGCCAACGCCCCCCAACCGGCCACGCCGGAGCCAGAGGAAAAGGGCAAGCGTTCCAGCTTCATCGGTCGACTCTGGCGCTAGCGCCGCCCGCACAACCCGCACGATCAGCCTGCAGGCGACAGCCGTTCATCGAGGCATCCGCCGCACATTCTCAGGCGTGCTAGAGTTGACGGGCCCGCAATTTATGTGGATGCCCCGTACTTCCGCCCGCTTGATCTTAATGCCCCTGCCGCTCCACAAATCGCTCGCGGCCGCCGCCGTGGCCATGCTCGTTGTGGCCGGCTGCGCGGAGGAGCCGGCCCCGCTACCAACGCTGCCTACGCCGGTCCGCGAGCCAAGCACCCGGCTGCCCGAGACCCCTGACGACGCTGAGGCAACGCCGCACCGGGTGGCGCAGTGGACCCCTCCTTACCCGCAGCGTGAAGAACTTTTTGCTCCACCGCAGCGGAGCCGCTCTACCGCACGTCGGAGCGGCGGCGGCGACGATGACGAGTCGGTTCAGCTGATTGGCTTCGTGACTGTCGACGAGATCAAGGCCGTGTTGTCAATCGACGGGGTGATCGCCTCCGTAGCGGCGGGGACTCAGAAGTACGGCATCGAGGTGATCGCGATCACGCCGCCCGAGGTGGTGCTGCAACGCGGACGCAACCGCTGGACGGCTTCGCTAGACTAGGGCGCCTCAACCGCGGGGCGTTCGGAGTCGCCCCAGGGGTTGGTGGGCCCCGGGGCCGGGATCTTCGCCAGCTCGTCTTCGATGATCCGCTGGGGCGTCGTCAGCCGTGATTGCCGGACCTCCGCGGCCGCCAGGAACAGGTTGATCAGCAGCGAGCAGGCCGCGACGCCAAACACAATCAGACCGGTGGTCAGCAGTTCGACCTCAGAAACGTTGCCCCGCGCGGTCTGCTCCAGCATGGCGACCGGGCTGACGACATCCCAGTAGCTGAAGCCGGCCCGGCGCACGCTGTTAAACGACGCGTCGATGGCGTAGGGCAGGGCGTTGCCGGCCAGCAGCAACAACAGGTGCACCAGGAAGCCGCCGATCAGGCTCAACGCGGCAATCTTGCGGAGCAGCATGATCACGATCCGCCCAAATCCGAGGTACGAAACTACGTAGGCCACGGCCGCCAAGTACGTCACGAGCAGCGACAGCCCGCCCGGACCACTCGACCTGCCAGACTCCTGCACGAACCAGGCCAGCAGCAGCAGGTAGCACAGGTTGGCCAGCACAAAAAAGAACCCGGTTCCCGGGCCGGGCGAGAGCAGCGTGAACGCGGCGCGGCCGATCGCCGTCTTGGGGAGCGTGCGGCGGACGCGGGGCGAGAGGACCGGCTCTTCGCTGGTCAGGAACATCCCCATGGCAGTCCAGTAGAATACACCAACCATGAACATCGCGACCGCGATCTCAGGGTCCCTGGAGACCAGCCACACGGCCGCCATCCACCCGATAAACGCGGCCTGTTGCACCAGCATGGCCGCCCGGAGCGGGGTCGAACGGTTGGCGCTGGTGAATGTGTTGCAGGCCACCGCCAACGCGTAGGCGAGCAGGAACGTGGTGGCGACCGCGGTAGCGATGGCCCCCATCGCGATCCAAAAGCTGGTCTGCTGGTAGGAGCGGTAGCCGTTCTCGACGAGCTCCTCGATCAATTCGAACGAGTTGTAGAACAGCAGCAAGAGCGCGGTGATAAACACAACGTTCATCATGATCTGCAGGTACCGCACCCGCGCCAGCGACGCCAGGAGCAGCCCCACCAGCGACAGCCCGAGCGACGCGACCACCCCCATCCCGGGCAGCAGCACCAGCGTCAGCGCGTCGACGCCCCGCAGCAGGTACGCGAAGGCGAGGCACGGCGCCATCGCCGACAGGTACATCGCCACCTGCAGCGCCGAGCTGCCGAGCTTGCCGTTGATCACTTGGTACGGCGACAGCGCAGAGACCGTCAGCACGTCGCGGGTGTTCTCTTCCTGCTCGCTCGCCAGCGAGCGGAACGCCGAGAACGGCGCCACGACCAGCAGCGGGAACGACAAGATCCACGCGTACCACTGGAAGAGCTGGCCGCCGAACGCGCCGTAGTAGGCCGCCGGGCCGATCATCGCCAGGCCACCGATCGTCACGATCCAGCACCCGCCCAGCAGCAGCAGGTACCAGATGACAAACTGCTGGCTCTTGAGGGCCTGGCGGGTCTCCTTGACCAGGATCGGGTTGATGTAGTCGCTCACCAACTCCAGCCGCTGATCGATCCAAGCGAAGGCCCGCCCGATGCGGGAGGTAGCGGACGCGGCGGGGTCCGGTGGTTCGGATGGGTTGTCGGTCATTGCACACGGCCCTCGGTGACATGGAGGAACAGGTCCTCGAGGGAGGTCTCCTGAGAGCGGAACTCCGCCACCCGCACGCCCTGGCCAATCAGGGACTCCAGCAGGTCGGCCCGCGCGACGTCGTCGCCGGCGTGACGCACCGTCAGCCGCTGTTCGACCCGTTCGACGCGCTCGACGTCGGCCCGGGCGGCGAGCCAGTCGTGCGCCGACGCCGGGTCGGTGAGCACCCTGATCGTGATCACCGAATGCGGCTGGGCCTGCCGGCTGATCTCGTCTACCGACCCGACCGCCAGCAGCTGCCCCTGCTCGAGGATGCCGACCTTGTGGCAGATCGCCGCCAGCTCGGTGAGGATGTGCGAGCTGATCAGCACCGCCTTGCCGAGGTCGGCCAGCTGCGAGATCATCTCGCGCAGCTCGATCCGCGCCCGCGGGTCGAGCCCGGCCGCCGGCTCGTCGAGCACCATCACCGCGGGGTCGTGGATCATGGTCCGCCCGAGCGCCAGCCGCTGTTTCATCCCCTTGGACAGGCCGTCCATCGGCTTGGTGGCGAGCTTGTCAAGACCCGTGAAGCCCATCGCGTGCGACAACGCGCGGCGGCGCTCGTCGCCCCGCAGGCCGTAGCTGCGGGCGAAGAAGTCAAGGTACTCACGCACGTTAACGTCGCGGTAGGCGCCGTAGTAGTCGGGCATGAAGCCGAGCCGCCGCCGGACGCGGTCCGGGTCCTCGGTGACCGACAGCCCGTCGACAAACGCGTCGCCGGCGGTTGGCTCGTCGAGGGTCGCCAGGATCCGCATGCTGGTGGTCTTGCCGGCCCCGTTCGGGCCGATGTACCCGAACACCTCGCCCGGCATCACCTGGAACGAGACCCCGCGCACCGCGTGCGTGTCGCCAAACACCCGGTGCAGGCCGCGGAGTTCGATCAGGGGGCGGTCGGACTTCACGGGCGGGTCGCCTCCCACACGCCGACAGTGACGTGGAAGCTGCCCAGCTCGCGGGCGTCGGCGTGGCCGATGGGCGCGCAGGTCGATTTGCTCGACAGCGCCAGGTAGCTACCGGGCTTGAGCGCCGCGGTGAGGCCGTCGTTGCGCCCCTCGATATCGCTGAGGAGCATGGCCAGCCTTCCTTCGAGGAAAGAGTCGGGAGTGGAGTTCGAACGCCGGTCGCGTGCCCGGACCGGGCCGAGCAGCGTGTTCTGACGGCCAGAGTCGTCGGCCCCGATGCCGACCGGGAAGCTGGGCGCGGTCTCGAAGAACGCGTTCCGCACCAGCTCGACCACGTCGCGGCGGGTGGTCGGTTCGAGCTCGACCTCGGCCCCAGAGTCCAAGCCGCTAGAGACCCACCAGCGGGCTTCACGGTCGAGCACCAGCAGCTGGTCGAGCTCGACCCCCAGGCGATTCACCGCCCGGACGCCGTCGCCGGTCGCGTCGACTTCGAGCCGAGCGGTGGCGGGCCCGCCGTCCAGGACAAGCAGCTGCGACGTGTCGCGGGAAGCGAGCCAGCCGCGGCTAAGCTGCTGCGTGTTGTCGCTGAGAAGCACCTCACGCATGTAGGGGTTCGACGGGTCGCGGCTGGCCATGTCCCAGGGGGGCAGCGTCGGGTAGACGGCCGCCGAGCGGGGGAACGTCAGCCCCTCGGCCGGCGCCAGCCCGGCGTAGTAGCTCTGCCGCGACCAGCTGCACGCCTGTTGGCTGTGCTGGTCGATAAAGGTCAGGCTGCGCGACCGCACACGGAGGCCGATCCCGTCCGAGAGGGTCGCGTAGGCGAACAGGCCGAGCGTGAACGCCGCGGCGGCCAGCGGCGCGGTCAGCGCCATCAACTGGGTGCGGTGGTACGCGCGGAGGAAGAAGAAGCTCGCCGGACCAACCAGCAGCACAAACAGCGTGATCATCCAGCGGAAGGCGTCGACCGGCGCGGCCCCCACGCCCGGCACCAACCAGTTGGCGAACTCCGCCGCGCCGCGGTTCGGGACCATGCCGTGCCGCTCGCGCCAGTCCATCTGGGCGAGGCGCCGCGAGACCGACCGCATCAGCCAACGCGGGCTGGCGGCGAGCGGGTCTCCCTGCCTGCCGGTGGTTGGCGACTGCTGCGGGAGGTCGTCGATCCGCCCCGGGAACGCGGTCGCGACGCCGAAGCCGATCGGGCACTCCAGGAACCAGGCGTCGGTCTCGACCCGACGGCGGCGCCCGCGGGGCTCGGACGGCGCCTCGGCTTCGGACGCTTCTTGGTCAACCGCGTTCACAGGCAGGAGGAGCCGGCCCCAGCGCCAAGCCGGGTGCTCTGAGAAAGGCGGCGGGGCTTCGTCGGCAAGTTCATCCTGCTCGTCCTGCCCGTCCGCCCCCGGCCGTGGTGCAATCTCTTCTTTCGTTGCTGTTTGGTCCCGCACTTCGTCTTGCTGCACCCGGGCGAGCTGCTTGTCGAACGGCTGCGCGGACTGGGCGAGCATCTGGTCGATCCGATCGAGGCGCTCGAAGTCATCGCCCGCGTCCTCCACCAGCAGGCGGCCGCCCAGGCAGAGCCAACGCTGCAGCGCCGCGAGTCCTGCGGGGTCCTGCTCGGCTGCGTCCGCCAGCTTCTCGGCCGAGACAACAACCGCGTGGTACGACTCGAGGAGCCGCCAGTCGCTCGGCAGCGGCTCGGAATCAAGGACCGCTACAAGCTCTGGGCCCAGGCCGCCGAAGTACGGTTCGGATCCGCGTTCGCGCGTGACACCGCGATAGAAATTGATCGGCCGCTGGTCACGCAGCCCCTGGGGCGCAAAGAGCTCGATCCGTGGGCCGCCCCCCAGGTTGCTCTGCGGCCGAACCCCGGAGAGCGCGGGGTCCCTCACGCCGTCGACCCACAGCTCCCAGCGGATGATGCCCCAGTCGTGCAGCTTGGGAACGGTGAGCGCGAGCTCGACGCGTTTGGCGCCCGCCGGCAGTTCGGCGTCCTGCTCGACCGCGGTGTCGTAGCGATCGGAGTCCTGTCCCAGCACGCCACGGTCGCCGTAGAAGCGGACCGTGATCTGCCGGTCGGCGTTGGCCGGCTTCGCCGCCTCGACACGCAGGTTGAGCCGCTGGTAGCCGAACTGCTCTAACGGCTCGTAGGTAAGCGTCGCCCGCAGGCCGTTGATGCTGGTCACGCCGGCGACCGGGGTTATGAACGTGACCTCCTGCGCCGCGGCGCCGCTGGCCGACAACGCCAGCACGGCCGCCGTCACTGCCGCGACCGAGAGGGTCGTGCGGCAGCGCGGCGTTGCTGGCAGGGGGTGGGGCATGGGCGAGGCTTCGTTGGTGGTTGGACGCGGGGCTAATCAGACGCGGGGTGGGGGGCGTCGGTCGGGTTTGTGCGTGGTTCGGTGGCTCGCGCTGCCAGCAGCGCCGACGTCCCCCTGATCACCAGCGTCCACGCCGCGCACGGCAGCAGCGCGGCCGGCAGGGCCACGGCGCCGATTACCACGCCCAGGGCCCAGTCCTCGCCCCGGGCGGCCTGCGCCAGCACCAGCGAAAACCCGGCGCCCAGCGTCAGTCCGATCAATGCCGTGCGGATGGAAAAGCGGAAGTTCATCGCATGATTCTCGCAAATGCTGTTGCGAGGGCAACCTTTGTCCGGCGAGAAAAGAGAAAGGCCGGCCGACGCTAGATTCGCGTCGGCCGGCCTTTGTTATTGACGTCAGACTTGCCCGCCGGCTGTCGATCAGCCGCGGGTGGCCTGGGTTACTGCCACCACCACGCGGCGCCCGCCTTGGCGATTGCCTGCTCGCGGGCCGGGGCCAGCTCGGTGGTTTCTTGGAGGTTCTCGGCCACGTGCCACGGGGTCAGCTGCACGCCGCCCGACGCGGTGACGATCCGTTTTCCACGCTTGTTGAGGAAGCTCGCCTGCGAGGCAACCTCGCGGGGTGCGGGGAATTCTTCTAGCTCGTAGCCGGTCATCATCTCCGGCAGCTCAAGGCCGACATGCTCGATCAGGCCTTCCTTGTGGAGCAGCGCCGCGACGACCGACAGGTCCATCACGTTGCGGAGCTGGCCGAAGGCAGAGTCCTCATTCGCCAGGTCCTCAAACCGCTCGGTCAGCAGGTCGGCCCACTTCTGGGCGTTGGGGCTCGCCTTGCCGCTGTGGGTGCGGCGGCCCTGGGCGTCGACAAAGTCGGTTTCGGTCATGCACTTCACGCCCTGACCGCGGAGCTGCCACGCCAGGCCCTGCGGGTCCTGCAGCAGCGGCTCGTAGTTGGCGGCCAGCCACCACCGCGGAAAGGCGTCGGTGTTCTTGCCGGCGAGGTGCAGGTAGCTCGGCATGCCGTCGATCGGCGCCGGCTCGAAGTTCATCGCCAGCCGCTTCATGCGGAAGTCGGCCGCCACAATCGCGCGGGCAAAATGGCTCGTGGCCGGCACGCCGGTGACCGTGATCACCTGCGGGCCGAGGGCTTCCTCCATCCGCCGGCCAGCGGCCGCGGACGTGGTTGCCGACGTGAAACGCGACGCGACCTGCTGGGCCCGACGCAGGCCTTCTTCGGTGGGGTCGATTGAGCAGCTGATCACCGGGCCGCCGCTCACCTTGTTGGACCGCAGCGCGACCATCAGGTCCTCGAGCATCAGCACCGGGCGGTTCGACGTGGCGCCGACCACATTGCCGAGCCGGTCGACCTTCCAGCCCTCGGCCGGGCCCGCCAGGACGACGTCGCCCTGCTCGGGGTAAACAAACACGTACTCGACCCGCAGCAGGCCGGCCATGCAGGCGACCCCCTCGGGAAGCTGCTCGCCCGCGGCGCGGCTCTTAGCGACCTGCTCTTCGAGCCGCCGCAGCGACACGTATCGCATGTCGGTGTACTGCTGCAGATCGGCCGGCGCGGGCTTCAGGCCCTTCTGCCAGGCCTGCATCATCTGTTCGTTCTGGCCTACCTCGGGCGCGGTGAGCACGCCGTGGGCGTCAATGCTCACGCCACCAACGGCGCCGCCCCGGAAGAACTGCGCCTGGCTGGGGTTGCAGCACAGGGCCATCACCGCGATTGCGGCGTAGGTCGAGACACTCTGGGCGTTTAGACACCGACGCATCGGACGCATCCTCCGAATAAAATAGAGACCCCGCCAGAGCAGCCTCTTCGCATTGTGGCGGGCGATTTGTTCCGCAAGACTCCAGAATAGTTGCTAAGTCTAGAGCTATCAAACGCTTTCGTTTAGAAGACCGCAATTAAGTCGGCCTCCTTGCCGGTTGAATCCGGGCGCCCCAAGCCGTTTCCGGGAATAACGGCTCTCGCCTGCTGGGACCGCGGGTTGCCGATCAGACTCGACGCTCCGTAAGTCTCTGGCAATTCACTATTTCCGACCGATCTCGCTTGAATTTCCAAGGGGCTGACCGTACCTTGAGAGAGTGCGAAGTGTTGCGTTTTGCTACACAAGGCCTCCTTTGCTGGCCGGGCCACTGGGTCCACCCGACGGGGCGGGCCTGCTCACCTCAGAATGTCCATGAGCCTGACGGCGTACCTCGTAATCCGCGAAGGGTCCAAGTGGACCGACGTCTTCCGCCTGGTAGAGGGCGAGAGCGTTACGGTTGGTCGTGCCCCAA
Organism: Posidoniimonas polymericola; assembly: GCF_007859935.1. Taxonomy (NCBI): domain Bacteria; kingdom Pseudomonadati; phylum Planctomycetota; class Planctomycetia; order Pirellulales; family Lacipirellulaceae; genus Posidoniimonas; species Posidoniimonas polymericola. The sequence goes on from NZ_SJPO01000016.1 coordinate 41,821, forward strand.
CCAACGTCATCTGCATCAAGGACGAGCGTTGCAGCCGCGTGCACAGCGAGGTCTTCCTCTCGCAGGGCAATTGGACACTCCGCGACCTCGACAGCCGCAACGGCACCTTTGTCAACGGCGACCGGGTCAGCGAGGACCGCGTGCTCACGCCGGGCGACATCGTGCGGATCGGCAGCTCGCACCTGGCGTTCGTCGACAACTTGTCGCAGGCGTTCCCCGATTCGGGCAGCGTGCTGCGGACCGCCCGCTCGGTCGAGAACGACTCGCCGCAGCACACGCTCGAGTACGACGACGACGAGAGCGTGCTGCTGGACAGCGTCGAACCGACGCAGATCACCCACCGCCGCGAGCAGAGCCGGTACCTCGAGCCCTCGGTCAGCGACGCCGACGCGCCGATCCCGAAGGTGGGCCGCGCGGCGGCCTCGCTCTGCCGCATCGCGTTCACGCTCGCCAAGGCGACCGACGTCGCCTCGCTAGCCAACACCGCGCTGGACGGCCTGTTCGATAGCGTTGGCGTTGACGCCGGGGCCGTGCTGCTCCGCGGCGGGGCCGCCTCCGGGACCGAGATGAACGACAAGCTGGAGGTCGTCGCCTCGCGCACCGAGACCAGCCACCGCTACCAGCGGGTCTCGTCGTTCTTGAGCGGCACCGTGCTCCGCGAGGGGCAGGGGGTGCTGGCCCGCAACGTGATGGACGACAGCCAGCTCGGCGCCCGCGACTCCAGCGGCGACATCCTCGCCACCGGCGTGCTGTGCGCGCCAATCCGCTGGCAGGGCGAGGTGCTGGGGCTCGTCCACCTGTACACAACCGACTCCGCGAAGCCGATCGACCCGGACGACCTCGAGTTCTCGCTCGCGGTCGCGGACACCATCGCGGTGGCGCTGCAGAACCTCAATCAGCGGGCGGCCCTGACTCAGGACCTCAGCCAGGTCAAGGACGAGAACGTCCAGCTCCGCGAGCAGCTCGGCGTGCAGAGCGAGATCATCGGCTCTAGCGAGGCGATCCAGAAGGTCAACCAGGAGGTCGCCCGTGCGGCGCCCAGCCGCGCCACGGTGCTGATCCGCGGCGAGTCGGGCGTCGGCAAGGAACTGGTGGCGCGGGCGGTGCACTTCTCCAGCCCCCGCCGCAAGGGCCCGTTCGTCTGCCTGAACTGCGCCGCCCTCTCCGAGACGCTGCTCGAGAGCGAGCTGTTCGGCCACGAGAAGGGCGCGTTCACCGGCGCCACCGACAGGAAGAAGGGCAAGTTCGAGGCCGCCCACACCGGCACGCTGATACTCGACGAGATCGGCGAGATGAGCCCCACCATCCAGGCCAAGTTCCTCCGCGTGCTGGAGGGCCACCCGTTCGAGCGCGTCGGCGGCAGCGAGGCCATCAAGGTCGACGTCCGCGTGATCGCGGCCACCAACCGCGACCTAGAGCGGGAGGTCGCCGAGGGCAACTTCCGCCGCGACCTCTACTTCCGGCTGCACGTGCTGGAGATCATCGTGCCCGGCCTCCGCAAGCGGCCCGAGGACATCCCGCTCCTGGCCGAGCACTTCCTCCGCTGGTTCAACACCGACACCGGGCGGCGGATCCAGGGCTTCACGCCCAAGGCGATGGAGGAGATGCTCCGCTACCGCTGGCCCGGCAACGTGCGGGAGATGAAGAACGTCATCGAGCGGGCGGTGGTGCTGACTCGCGGCGAGTTTATCGACGCCTCGGACCTGGTCCTGTCGACCCTCAAAACGGCCGGCGACACGGAGGTCGGCGCCTCGTCGAACGACGGCCGACGCGGCTTCGAGCCCACCTCGCTGGCCGACATGGAGAAGGACCACATCCTCGCGACCCTGATCGCCACCGGCTGGAACAAGAGCAAGACCGCCGGCATCCTCGGCATCGAACGCTCGACCCTCGACCGCAAGATCAAGCGGTACGGGTTGGCCACCAACCGCGTCGCCGCCGAGTCGTAGTCCGGTTGTGACGGTTGCAACGCCAGGGCAGGAAGTCGGGCAGACGGCCGCGGCAGACTGGTGCAAATCTCGGCGTAGGCGAGGTTGTTGTCTGCTTTGCGACCCATACTTTCGCGTGCCGGTCGCCGCTAGTGACGACCGGGGTACGCCCCTGGATGGAACTCACGCATGTCTGCCGCTGTCGCCGAAAACGCTTCGCCCGCCACCTGTCACGTGGGCGCCAACACCGACCTGCTCGACTCCGTTGTCGGGGCCGTCACCAAGGGCCTGCAGATGTGCGGCGTCACCGCCCGCTGCGTGGGCGTGTCGTCGGTGCCGGCGCGAGAAACCGGCAACATCACCGGCATGATCGGCGTGCACGGGGCCGTGTCGGGCTTCGTGACCGTCAACCTGGCCGAGCGTTTCGCCATCAAGGCGGTTGAGGGCCTGCTCGGCGACACCTACACCGAACTCACCTCGCAGGTTGTCGACGGCGCCGGTGAGATCACCAACATTATCGTCGGCGGCGTCAAGTCGTCGCTCGCCCGCACCGACTGGGCGTTCAACCAGATCACGGTCCCGTCGGTGATCGTTGGCCAGGGCTACTCGATCGCGTATGCCCGGGGCCTCGAATTCTTAAACGTCACCTTCGAGCACGACGACCCCGAGGCCGTGCTGCTCGGCGACCGGTTGATGCAGGTGAGCGTCTCGCTGCTGCGTCAGTAAGACCGCCACCGACTCCGCAAACAGCACGAGGGCCGTCTTGCGACGGCCCTCGGCGTTTATTCGTCTTGTAGTCCGCGGAGCCTAGCAGACTACTCGTCGCCGGCCCGCAGCCACGGCGTGAGGTGCAGGTCGCCCTCGACGATCTCCTCCGGCTTGAAATAGAGCTTGATCTCACGGTCCGCGGCGTCCGGGCCGTCGGAGCCGTGCACCAGGTTCATCTGGCGGCTCGAGCTGAAGTCGCCACGGATCGTGCCGGGCGCCGCCTTCAGTCCGCTGGTCGCGCCCAGCATGTCGCGCACCACCTGAATTGCCTCGAGGCCCTCGAGCACCGCGGCCACGACCGGGCCGCCGGTGATGAAGTTCTCCAGGGTCGGGTACCACCCCTTCTCGACATGCTCGGCGTAGTGCTGCTTGGCCAGCTCGGGCGTGATCTTCAGCAGCTTCATCGCAACGAAGTTGAGGCCCTTCTCCTCGAAGCGAGAGATCAGCGTGCCCATCAGACGGCGTTGGACGGCGTCGGGCTTGAGAAGAATCAGCGTGCGTTCCATGGAAGTCGTCGGGGGGAGTGGGTTGGGGTGGGGGGATGGATTGCCTGTCGAAAAGGCAGATTCTAGGCCAAGGCCCCCAAGTCCTCAATCCGGCCCCGTCGCGTCTTCGAGGCTGCAGCACTCCGCCCTCAGGCTTCGCTCCGCCGCAGCAGCCACCAGACGCCGAGCGAGAGCAGGAAGATCACCCACTCGCCGATCGCCAGCCGGGTCGTGAACGGCGAGATATCTCGGTAGAACGCCACGCTCACCGCCCGGAACGCCACCAGCGAGCCGTGCACCGCGATGCACGCGAACAACGCGTAGCCGGTGGTCGCGGGCCGCACCACCGGCGCCAGCAGCAGCAACGCGAGGCCAAACTCGAGCCCGCCGTAGACCGTTAGGAACTCCGACTTCCCGGAGTCTCCCAGCCGCTCAAAGCCGACTTTCTGGGCGGCCTCGCCCGGCTTGAGCGAACAGTAGAACGCCAGAGCGGCGTACAGCACGCCAACCAGGGCGAGATAGATACGGGCGATAAGCATCGGGCGTGGGCTCCAAAGGTTGAGCGGGACGTGCGGATGATTCTAGCGACGCCAGCCCAAATGCCCAGAGAGCCCGAATGCCCACAGAGAATGGGCCCGCCTATTCGGCCAGCTTGAAGAGCCCCAACTCCGAGATCGCCGGGCAGGCGGCGGCCTGGGTGACCCTTACCCGCACGCGGTCGGCGGTAACCTCGGGGATGCGGATCAGCCGCTGGGCGCCGATGCTGGTCGCTTCGCCTACCGTGCGCCATTGGCCGTCCTCCCAGACGTCGAACTCGACGGCATCGATGCGTTGTCCTAGCGGCAGGCGCTCGCGGATCCGCACGAGGTCGAAGCTCGCCGGCCGAGGGAGCCGCAGCTCAAGCTCGGCCGTAGTGACCGCATCGTCGGTGCACCAGTAGGTGTCGCGTCGATCGTCAACGACATTGGCGGGCGCGAAGGCAGAATCGTCGCCGCGGGTGTTGGTCGCAGTAGCGGTTGCGTCGGCGGCCAAGTTGACCGCGAAAGTCTGCTTCAGCTGCGCGCCCCAGTCGGCCAGCGACTCGGCGTCCTGCTCGTGGATTTGCCCCCGCCGGTCTGGCGGCAGATTCAGCAGCAGGTTGGCCCCGCGCCCCACCGACTTGAAGTAGATTTCCATCAGCTCGTCGGGGGACTTTACCCGGCTGTCTTCGCTGGCGTGGTAGAACCAGCCCGGCCGGATCGAGACATCGACCTCCGCGGGTCGCCAGAACTGGCCGTCCCGCTCGCCCTGGTTAAGAATGGCCGTGTCCGCGTGCCCGGGCCACACGCCCTTGCCCGTAACCGTGTTCCAGCAGGTCGGCCCGGCGTGCCCCTTCTCGTTCCCCACCCAGCGGATGTCGGGGCCGGCGTCGCTAAACAGGCAGGCGGCGGGCTGCAGCTCGCGCACGATCTGATGGGTTGCAGGCCAGTCGTAGTAGGTGCGGTTGTCGATCGAGCGCCGCTCGCGGGCGCCGCCGTAGTAACCATCGCCCCCGTTGGCGCCGTCGAACCACACCTCGAACAGCGGCCCGTAGCCGGTCAGCAACTCGCGGAGCTGGTTGCGGTAGTAGGTGAGGTACTCGGGCCTGCCATAGTCCGGGTGGTTGCGGTCCCACGGCGAGAGGTACACGCCAAACTCGAGGCCGTGCCGCCGGCACGCGTCGGCCATCTCGCGGACGACATCGCCCTGGCCGTCACGCCAGTTGCTGTTCTTGACGCTGTGGTTGGTGTAGGCCGTGGGCCACAGGCAGAAGCCGTCATGGTGCTTGGCCGTGAGGATCAAACCACGCAGACCGCCTTGCTTCGCCACGGTGACGATCTGGTCCGGGTCGAAGTCGGAGGGATCAAACACGCCGGGCGACTCGTCGCCGTAGCCCCATTCTTTGTCCGTGAACGTGTTCACGGTGAAGTGCACGAACCCATACACCTCAAGCTCATGCCAGCGGAGCTGCCGCTCCGATGGCGTCGGGCCATACGGTTCGGGTGGCTCGGCCGAGAGGGCGAAAGCAGCAGTCGAAGCAACCAGCAGAGCGGCAACAGCAGGCAGGCGCATCGTCGGTCTCGGGTGGCTGAGGGGACGGGTGGCAAAATGCAGCACGCCCGATTGTAGCCGCCCAGGCCGTTCGCCGCACGCCGCTACAAGTGCCGCGTGGCGTCGCGGGCGAGCTCTTCGTCCTCTTCGTCGGGCTCCATCATCGCGCCGACTACGAACAGGCCGATGCCGGCGACGATCATCCCAACGCGGATCAGCGTTCCGGTTGCGGCGCCCCAGTTGTCGATCCAACCGAGCAGCACAAACTCGCGGTTGAGCATGTTCAGCACGAACGAGCCGGCGCCCATCAGCACCAGGAAGCCTGCGAGACCTTGCATGGTCGCGTCCCTTGAACGAGGAGAGGAGGAGCCTGCGGGGCCGCGTTCACTGGGCGGCGGCCTCCGGAGCATACGCCACGGCCCGACCGGCTCGGGGCACCTACCCTAAGTGTACTCTGCTGAGGGGCAATCCGCTTACACCAAAGTGCTCTTTCGGGCGGCCCCCGACCCGTCGGGCCCGAACCAAGCCGTGCGTGCTCATAGCGGCGGGGGAAGAAAGGAGGGCTATGGCCAAGGCACCGGTTTTGCAGCGGAAAAGAGCCACCCGCAGTGCTCAAATAGGGACACGCGGCTCTCCTTCCGGGGGACGGCTACGCAGCCGGCTAACGGGGCATGGCTCGCGACCTTACCCCGCAGAAGTTTTGTCCCCCCGCACGAGCAGAAAGGGACAAAAGTCGGGCTTCGAAATCGGCGGTTAGCGACGCAGACACTGCGAGAGAAGCGTAGACCGGCCCTTGGGGCCGGCGATAGCGCCCGACTTTTGTCCCTACGAACCGATGTCGGAATTGGGGACAAAAGTCGCCGCCCGGCGCCGAGCGGCCCGATACCGCATGCCTGGCCTGGCTGCTACGATGGCCGCCATGCCAAACCTAGGAGCTCACATGTCGATCGCCGGCGGCTACTACAAAGCCGTCGACGCCGCCGCGGCCGCAGGCTGCGACTGCGTGCAGGTCTTTACCAAGAACAACAACCAGTGGCGGGCCAAGCCGATCTCCGACGACGACGTCGACCGGTTCCGCGGCGCGCTCAAGAGCCAGAAGATCCGCCAGCCGATATCGCACGCCTCGTACTTGATCAACTTGGCCAGCCCCGATGACGAGCTCTGGAAGAAGTCGATCGACGCGATGGTGATCGAGCTGCAGCGGGCCGATCTGCTGGGCATCCCGTTTGTCGTGATGCACCCCGGGTCATTCACCACCAGCAGCGAGGAGGCCGGCCTCAAGCGGATCGCCAAGGCGCTCAACGAGATCCACAAGCAGACGCCGGGCGTCGGATCGCAGGTGCTGCTGGAGAACACCGCGGGGCAGGGCAGCAACCTGGGGCGCCGCTTCGAGCACCTGGCGACCATCATCGACAAGTGCCGCCACCCCGACCGGATGGGCGTGTGCATCGACACCTGCCACACGTTTGCCGCCGGCTACCCGCTCGACACCGAGGACGAGTGGAAGGCCACGGTCAAGGAGCTCAACCTGGTCGTCGGCCTGGCGTGCGTGCAGGCGATCCACCTGAACGACAGCAAGAAGCCGCTCGGCTCGCGGGTCGACCGGCACGAGCACATCGGCCGCGGCGAGATGGGCCTCAACCCGTTCCGCCACCTCATGAACGACCGCCGCTTTGCCCGCAAACCGATGTACCTAGAAACTCCCAAGGGCGAAGAAGAAGGCGAGGACCTCGACGTGATCAACTTGCGGACGCTGCGAGGGCTGATCGAGAAAAATTGATTGAGGGCTGCGTTACGGGATCTCCTTGCCGTGCGGGTCGGTCTCGACGCCGAGCTGCTTGGCGATCTGCTCCCGCATGCCCGCGTCGAGCACGTGCTCCATGACGTGGGCCGCGTCGTGCACGTGGTCGGTCTGGATGCCGACGCGGTCGACCAGGTACGACTCCCACAACCGGTGGGCGCGGACCAGCTCGGCGGCGGCGGACCTGCCCTCCGGAGTAAGCCGCACGCGGTCCGCGGTGATCTGAACCAGCGACTCGCGGCGCAGCTGCGAAACCGCGACCCGAGCCATCTGCCCGCCGTCCGCGGCGGACAGCACGTCGGCCAGACGGGAGAACGCGTCGGAGGCGGCCTCGTCCTGACGGTACAAGTACGCCAGCACGTCCTCGCGGCGGACCCGCAGCGCCAGCCGGGCGTTGTTGAGCAGCCGGGCGAGGAAGCCCTCGGTGGGGCTGAACACGGCCGCCAGCACGTAGACCAGCCCGGCGGCGACCGCGATCGCCCCGCCGGGCGAGACATTCCAGTAAACAGCCGCCTGGTAGCCAAGCACGGTCGCCGCGGACGATAGCACCACCGATACAAGCAGCATCGGGCCCAGGCGGTTGACCAGCAGCTGGGCCGCAGCCGCGGGCGCGATGAGCATCGCCACCACCAGGATCGAGCCGATCGCCTCGAACGAGGTGACAGTCGCCAACGAGACCAGCAGCATCAGCAGGTAGTGCATCCACCCCGGCGCTAGCCCAAGCGTGTCCGCCAGCGTGGCGTCGAAGGAGCTGATCTTCAATTCCTTCCAGAACAGCGAAAGGCACCCCAGCACGATCAGCAAGACCAAACCCGATGAGATCATCGCCCTGGGGACTTCGGCGCCCGCAAACTCGAACGTGTCGAGCGCGACCTGCAGCAGCGACCCCTCGTAAACGCAAGCGATATCGAAGTGGATCTCCGAGACAAACCGTTTCACCAGCAGCACGCCGACCGCGAACAGCGTCGTGTAGACCACGCCCAGGCTGGCGTCCGGCGCGAGCCGCCCGAACCGCTGCACGGTCTGCGTGAGGAACGTCGTGGCGACCCCGGCGGCCAGGGCGCCGACCAGCATGGCGCCCGGGCCGGTGCTGCCAGAAATCACGAAGGCGATCACCAAACCGGGGAGCACGGCGTGCGACAGCGCGTCGCCCATCAGGCTGACGCGCCGCAGCACCAGGTAGCAGCCGACCAGCGCGCACGACGCGTTGCAGGTCAGGGCGACCAGCATAGCGCGGTTGGCGACAGAATCGAGCAGGTCGGCGATCACGGATTCAGGGGGTAAGCGGGTAGGCAAACATTGGCTTGCTGCGGCCGGCAGCTAACGCGGCGGCGGGATCACGTGGGGCGATTGCGGCACGGCCACCCCCGACGCTGCTAGCGGCAGGCGGCCCGCGTAATGGAGTTCGCGCTCGAGTTCGTCGACCAGGTGCGCCGGCAGGACGTGCTCGATATCGTCGGCCGAGCGGTGCACATGGTCGGCCGCGATGTCGGCGTGCTCGACGAGGAACTGCTCCCACAGTCGGTGCGCACGGGTGACGCGGGCGGCGGCCGCCAGGCCTTTGGAAGTCAGGGCGTACTCGGCGGGACCGGTCCGCTCGATCTGCCCCTGCCAGATGGCCCGCAGTCGGGCGAGGTACTTAGTGACAGGAGTTGCGCTCATGCGTCCGAGGACCCCCGCCAACGCGATCGGCTCTCGCGCCGGCAGCGCGGGCTCGCCCGCTTCGAACATCAGCCGCAGCAGGTGGTCGTGGGCCATGTGGACCCGCATGCCGAGCGTGCGTCGGGCCCGGCCGAGCAGGCCCTGCTCGGGGGCCAGCAGCGCCGAGGCAGCGAACACCAGGCCGCCGGCCACCACGATCAGCGGCCCGGGCGGCATCCCCTGGGTAAATCGCCCCAGCGGTGTTCCCGCCAACCCGCCCGGCGCCGCGGCGAGCACGCCGCACGCGGCGGACGCGGCGCCGATCACGCCGCTGGCCGAGAGCACGACTCCCAAGCGGTTCGACCAGTACCGGGCGGCGACGCACGGCATGATCAGCATCGCCGCCATCAGCACCACCCCGCACACGGGCAGGCCGACCACGGTCACTACCGCCACCGCGGCCATCATGCCGATGTCCATCGCCAGCGTCGGCCAGCCCTGCGAGCGGGCGAACTCGTCGTCGAAGCAGAGGGTCTTGAGTTCCTTGTGCAGCAGCGTCACGACCACCAGCAACACCGCGGCCACGACGCCGATCAGCACAACGTCCTGCGAGCGGAGCGCCGCGATCTCGCCGAACAGGTACGACGCCAGCCCCGCCTGGTTGCCTCGCGCCTGCTGCTGGACCACGGTCAGCAGCACAACGCCGGCGCCGAAAAAGGTGCTGAGCGTCAGGGCCATCGCGGCGTCTTCGCGGGTGCGGGTCCAGCGGGTCACCAACGCGATCGCCGCCGCCGCCAGCAGCCCGGTCGACAACGCGCCGAGCGACAGCAGCGGCAGGCTCCGTGAGTTGAACACCAGGTACGCGATGCAGATGCCGGGCAGCGCGGCGTGCGACAGCACGTCGCCCATCAGCGAACGCTTCCGCAGCACAGCCAGGCCGCCGACCACGCCGGCGACCCCGCCGAGCAGAGCGGCGCCAAGCGTGATCTTCGCGACGAACGAGGCGAGCATCACTTGGCCGGTTCTCCCTGCCGCACGGCCTCGGCCGCCTGCTCGAGGATCGTCAGCCGGCCGCCGTAGGTCCGCTGCAGGTTGGCGGTGGTGAAGATCTCTGGCACCGGGCCGCTCGCCACCAACCGCATGTTCAACAGGATCACTTGATCGAAATAGTCTCGCACGGTCTGCAGGTCATGATGCACCACAAAAACGGTCTTGCCCGACTGGCGGAGCGTCCGCAGCAGCTGGATGATGGCGGCCTCGGTCGCGGCGTCGACGCCGGCGAACGGCTCGTCCATGAAGTACACCTGAGCGTCCTGGGCGAGCGCCCGCGCCAGGAACACCCGCTGCTGCTGCCCGCCGGAGAGCTGGCGGATCTGGCGGTTGGCGAAGTCGCTGAGGCCGACCTCCTCGAGCCGCTGCTCGGCGATCAGACGCTCGGCCTTGCCGGGGCGGCGGAACCAGCCGACCTTGCCGTACAGGCCCATCATCACGACATCGCGGACCGTTACCGGGAACTCCCAGTCGACCGACTCCCGTTGCGGCACGTAGCCGACGATGCTCCGCTGCTTGCGGTAGGGCTGGCCGTAGATCTCGACGTGCCCGCTGGCAATCGGCGTCAGGCCGAGCGCGGCCTTGATGAGCGTCGTCTTGCCCGCGCCGTTAGGGCCGACGATCGCCACCAGGTTGCCCTCGGGCATCACAAAGTCGACGTTCCACAGCACCGGCTTGCGGTGGTAGGCGACCGTCAGGTCGTGGGCTTCCAGGGCGATTCGGCTCATGGGGCGGCGGGCTCCTGCTGCTCGGCCAGCGTACCGGTAAGCCCCGCCACGATGGTCCGCACATTTGCCCGAATCATCCCCACATACGATTCGGCGCCCGAGCCGGCTTTGCCGAGGGCGTCGGCGTACAGCTGTTGCTCTTCGCGGTTAGGAACGTAGACGTCGTGTCCGGCGTCGCGGCACGGTTCGGCGAGCGCCTCCATGATCTGCGGGGCCACGGCCGACTCGACAAACACACAGGGAACCTTGCGATCGACCACCAGCCTAATGACTTCGTCCATGTGCTTGAGGTCGACCTCGTCCTCGGTGCTGATGCCTTTGAGGCCCACTGCTTCGAGCCCGTAGGCCTTGCTGAAGTAGGCAAAGGCGTCGTGCGCGGTGACCAGCACGCGGCTTTCGGCCGGGACCGACGCCAGCTGGTCGCGGCATTCGCGGTCGAGCGCCTCCAGCTCCAATCGGTAGGACTCGGCCGCCTTGCGGTAGGCGTCGGCGTTGTCGGGGTCGGCCTCGGCGAGCTGGTCGGCGACCGCCGGCACACACTCGGCCCACAGCGCGACGTCGTGCCAGACATGTGGATCGGCGTGGCCTGCGAAGTCGGGCGGCGTCAGCAACCGGTCGGGGAACTGCCGCTCAAGCACCTCCGCGACGGCGTGCACCGGCTTGCGTCTGCCGAGCTTGGCGAGCGTGTCGCCCATCCGGCCTTCCAGGTGCAGACCGTTGTAGAAGATGACGTCCGCGCGGGACAGCAGGTCGATGTCGGCGGGCTGCTCCCGGTACAGGTGCGGGTCGACGCCCGGGCCCATCAGCACCTCGACCCGGGCGTGGTCGCCGGCGATGCTGCGGACCAAATCGCCGACCGGACCGGTTGTGCAAACCACCAAGGTGCGTCCGTCGTCGACCGCAGTCGGACGACCGCCGCAGCCCACGCTGAAGGCAGCGAAGCCCGTCAGCAACAGGCTGATGCCCCCCAGCAGCCGGCCTGTGCGGCGGAAAAGCCAGCCCGATGTTGCTCCCTGGGCAGACCCCTGTGCCAAGGCAGTAAGTGTTTTCATGCCAACAAGATAACAGACTTTTTGACGAATCAAAAACCCAGCGCGATTATGGTCTCGCTGAGCATCCGCTTCCGCGTGTTGGGCCGACGCGAGTTGACCACGCCGCAGATCCTTGCCCGAACCGCGCAGAGCCTATCGCCAGGCCTGCACAACCGGAGCGATCGGCGCCAATGCCGCGCCGACGTAAACGCTGCGTGCAAGAGGGCTTAGATTGATTTGACCCACGTGGACAATAGGGCTAGATTGCGGCTGCGGGAGGTTCTATCCCGGGTGCGCCTCGACCAATGCAAATCGGATGAGCCTGACCTACCACAAACGGTTCCAGATGGAGCGGCGGATCGGCGCCGAGCTCAGTCTGCCGCCGTTGCCCCCTGGCTATCGCTTCGCCCCCTGGTCGACGGGACGGCTGCTCGATCACACCGAGGCCAAGCACCTGGCCTTCGGCGAAGAGCTCGACGCCCAGCTGTTCGACTGCCTGCGGACCGCCGAGGGCTGCGAGCGGCTGATGCGGGAGATCGCCCGCAAGCCAGGCTTCTTGCCCGAGGCTACCTGGCTTGTGGAGTATGTCGCGAGCCCCAGCAAGATCGAGCCCTGCGGCACGATCCAGGGCATCAGGACCTCGCCGCGGGCCGGGGCCATCCAGAACGTCGGCGTCACGCCAATGCACCGCGGACGCGGGTTGGGCGCCGCTTTGGTGTCGGCGGCAACCGTCGGGTTCCAGCAGGCCGGATTGAGTCGGGTCTGCCTGGAAGTCACCGCGGCCAACACGGCCGCCGTGCGGCTCTACCAGCGACTCGGCTTCCGCCGCACCAAGACGCTCTACAAGGCCGTCGAGGTTGCGTACTCGCTGGGGTAGCGGCTACGCTGCTGGGCTAGCGATTCTTCCTCCTGCCTTGGGATATCCTGTTGTCTCTCGATACGCACAAGCTCGAGCTCCCCAGCGGCCTGGTGCTGCTGGGCGAGCCCAACCCGTCGTTCCAGTCGGCGGCGTTCACGATGCTCGTCCCGGCGGGGTGTCGGCACGACCCCGAAGGCAGGGCAGGGCTGGCGTCGCTGACCTGTGAGATGGCGCTGCGTGGCGCCGGCGAGCGGGACGGGCGAGCGTTGATCAACGACCTCGACGCCCTGGGCATCGACCGCGGCGAGTCGGTCGGGGTCTCGCAGGCGTCGTTCCGTGCGTGCGGACTGGCCGAGGCCCTCGCCCCCGCGCTGGGCGTGTACGCGGACATCCTCCGCCGCCCGCATCTGCCGGCTGAGCAGATCGAGGCCGGCCGCATGGTCTGCCTGCAGGAGCTCCGCGGCATCGAGGACGAACCAAGCCACAAGCTGATGCAGGAGCTGCGGCGGCAGCACTACCCAAGCCCCTGGGGCACGCCGAGCCAGGGCGAGGTAGAAACCGTCGAGCGGCTTACCCCGTACGACGTCGAGGCGTTCCATCGCGCTCGCTACCAGCCCGACGGCGCAATCCTGGCCGTTGCGGGCGGTTTCGACTGGGACGAGATCTCCGACCTGGTGCAGCGGCTGTTCGGCGATTGGAAGGCGCCCGCTGACGCCGAAGCCCCCACGGCGCCGGAGATCACGCCCGTCAGCCACATCCCGTACGACTCCAACCAGTGCCACATCGGATTGGCCTACGACTCGGTGCCGTACAACCACGAAGACTACTTCCAGGCGTGGGCCTCGGTCGGCGTGCTGTCGGGCGGCATGAGCAGCCGGCTGTTCACCGAGGTCCGCGAGAAACGCGGCCTGTGCTACACGGTGAGCGCATCGCTCCAGTCACAGAAGGACCGCGCGGCGGTGTTCTGCTACGCCGGCACCACCACCGAGCGGGCCCAGGAAACGCTCGACGTCACCCACGCGGAGCTCGTCAAGCTGCGCGACGGCATCAAGCAGAACGAGCTCGACTGCCTGAAGGCCCGCATCAAGAGCAGCCTGATCCTGCAGCAAGAATCGTCGAGCAGCCGCAGCAGCTCGCTCGCCCACGATTGGTACCGGCTGGGCCGCGTCCGCCCAGTGGACGAGCTGTCCGCCATTGTCGACGCGATCACCGCCGAGAGCATCAACCAGTTCCTCGAGAAGCAGCCCCCCGAGAACTTCACCCTGGTGACGCTCGGCCCCGAACCCCTGGAGTCGCCCGTTGGAATTTCGTAGCCACACCCTGCCCAACGGGCTGCAGATCGTCGCGGAGTGCAACGAGCTGGCGCTGTCTACTGCGCTGGGCGCCTTCGTCTGCGCCGGCGCGCGGGACGAGACCGACGAGGTCGCCGGCGTGAGCCACTTCCTGGAGCACATGGCCTTCAAGGGCACGCCGCGCCGCTCGGCCGAGGACGTCAACCGCGAGTTCGACGAGATCGGCGCCCACTACAACGCGTACACCAGCGAGGAGCACACGGTCTACTACGGCACCGTGCTGCCCGAGTACCAGCGGCAGTGCGTCGACCTCCTGACCGACATCGTCCGCCCGAGCCTGCGGACCGAAGACTTCGAGATGGAGAAGCAGGTTATCCTGGAAGAGATCCAGATGTACCTGGACCAGCCGCCCTACGGGGCCGACGAGCAGGTCAAGCTGCTCTGCTTCGGCGACCACCCGATCGCGCGGAGCGTGCTGGGGACCTCGGAAAGCGTCAGTGGGCTTTCGCCGGATGCGATGCGGGCTTACTTCGAGGGCCGGTACGGCCCGTCCACCGTGACGTTCGTCGCCAGCGGCAAGGTCGACTTCGACGACCTCGTCAAGCAGGTCGAAGACGCCTGCGGTGGCTGGGACCCCACCGACGGCGCCCGCACGCCGCACGAGACCAAGGTCGCCGACGGCCGCCAGCACGTCACCCAGGCGACCGCGACCCAGCAGTACCTGCTGAAGCTGACCGCCGGGCCTGATGCGTCGGACGACGACCGCTACGCAGCAAAGCTGCTGACCATGGCGGTGGGCGACGACTCCGGCAGCCGCATGTACTGGGAGCTCGTCGACCCGGGCCACGTCGAGTCGGCCAGCCTGGGTCACTACGAGTACCAGGACCTCGGCATGTACTACACCTGGATGAGCTGCGCGCCGCAGGACCTCGAGGCCAACCTCGCCCGGCTCGACGACGTGCTGCAGCAGGCTCAGGACGAGGGCCTCACCGACGACGAGATCGACCGCGCCCGCAGCAAGATCAAGTCGCGGGTGGTGATCGGCAACGAGCGGCCCCGCAGCCGGCTGTTCAGCGTTGGCGTCAACTGGATCCACCGCGGCGAGTACCGCACGGCCCGCCAAGACCTCGACGCGCTCGAGGCGGTCACGGCGGCCGACGTACGGCGGGTGCTGCAGCGGTACCCGCTGACCTCCGGCGCGACGCTGACGGTTGGTCCGCGTGAAAAAATCGCTTGGCCTTAATCGCCGCAGCTCGTGGCGGCTGGTCATGGCGGACTCGCTGGTAACAATATGGCTCTGCTGCCCCGCCGTTTGCCCAGTCTGTAGTGTCACCCGCGTATGACCTCCGACCCCGCTCCCCAGCACGCCGCCCGCCGCCTGGCTGACCTGCTCCAGCAGTCTGGCGCCGCTGAGCCGATCGGCGTGATCATCGTCGACCACGGCTCGCGCCGCCCCGAAAGCAACGACCTGCTGCTGGAGGTGGTCGCGTCATTCAGCGGCCAGACCGGCGTCGAGCTGGTCGAGCCGGCCCACATGGAACTGGCCGAGCCGAGCATCGCCGACGCGTTCGCCCGGCTCGTTGCGCGTGGCGCCAAGCGGGTGATTGTCGCCCCCTTCTTTCTGGCGCCGGGCCGCCACTGGAACGAGGACATCCCCGAGCTGACCCGCGCCGCCGCGGCTCAACAGGGCGGGACCCCGTTCGCCATCGCCGAGCCGATGGGCCAGCACCCGGCAATGGCCGAGGTGCTAGCAAGCCGCATCGCGGGCGTGCTCGGGCAGGTCGATGCTAGCGGCCGCCTGCCGTGAGACACCCGTCCTCCGGGTGATGACACGCGCGCGGCAGCATGAACGGAGACCTGTGTATAATACGAGGATTTCGTGCACCGCCGCCAATGGCGCGCTAGTTGCCATACACCAAGCATTCACAGTTTGGTCGGGCAACGGAGTGCTGCCATGCGTCGTCACAAGGTTCTGCTGATTCAAGTCTGCTACCTCGCCGCGCTCGTCGCTACGACTGCCGGGCAGGCTGGCGCCGGGCAACTCGCTAAGGCCCGCACCGCGGCCCGCGGATCCGAATCCGCACCAAAGCCGCAGGCGGAGCCCAGCAGCGGCAAGCTCGACAACGCCCGCCAGGCCGCTCGTCCTCCGCGTTCGGAGCACCACGACGACCTCCGCCGTCCGTCGCATGGCCACGCGGCGCCCTACTGCGGCGCATGGTCCTTCGCCGGGGCGGGACTGTGGAGCATCCCTCGCCACACCACCTGCATCATTGAGCAGCCGACCATCGTTCAAGCGGCGCCCGCTCCCGCAGCTTGGGCGCCGGCGCCTCAGCAGCCGATCACGCCCGAGCTGCGCCGCACCTTCGCCCGCTTCCCGCACGCCGGCGACCAAGGATTCGCCGACCTCCAGCCGGTGGGTTTTGCGAAACCATGGCTCGGCGCTGTGCGGTTCGAAATCGGCAGCGACCTGGACGGGTTGTCTCGCTCCGGGCTCGGCGTGCAGCTCGAAGGCAGCCTCGGCTGGGCGCTTGATTTCAAGTACGACACCTACCGAGAATCGCTCCCCGGCGGCGGCTACGACGAGCTCCGCATCGCCGACGTGAACGCCATGTACCGGGTAGTCGAGACCGAGCGGTCGCTGATCCGCGTCGGCATGGGCGTCAATTTCCTGGGCGACGCTGTGGAAACGGACACGGGCGTCAACTTTACGATTAAGGCCGACTTCGCCCCATGGCGTCCGGTGGTCGTGTCGACGGAACTCGACATGGGGACCGTCGGCCACGCCGAGACCCTCCACGGGGCGGCGACCGTCGGCGTGATGACCGACCGCCTCGAGTTGTTCGGCGGCTACGACTACCGCCGCGTCGGCGAGGCCGAGCTCCAGGGGCCGATGCTGGGGCTGAGGATTTGGTTCTGAGGCTCGGGTCCCCGCAGGACGGGGCTGTTTTCGAACGGCGCAGCCAACTATGCTGTGGATTGCGCAGGTGCTTTTCTCTGGACCGCTCTTCCCAGCAATCCGGCTGTCCCCACGATGTTCTGCTTGTTCGCTATTCTGCTGTCGCTCTTGTTGCCACCGCTTGCAGTAGCCGAGGAGACGCTCAACAGAACGACGCTTCCGGGTCCGGTCGTCATCAACCCGAACGGTGGCTGGAGCTGGTTCGGCGACGAGCGGGCGGTGGTCGACGCCGACCGCAACCTGCTTTACGTCGGCTCGCTCGCCAACCGGGCAGGTTACGGCGGCCCTGAAAAGGACGGCGACGTCGAGGTGACGCGGGTCGACCTCTCCAGCGGCGAAGCGACAACCGATGTGCTCCGTGACGCCCTGACCTCCTACGGCGGCGGCGACGACCACAACGTCCCCTCGCTGCTGCTGCTCCCCGACGGGCGGGTGCTGGCGGCGTACACCGGGCACAACAACAACTCGCAGACCTACTTCCGCACCTACGACCCCGACTCCCAGCAGTGGGACTCCGAACGCGTGTTCGACTGGAACGCCGCGATCCCGGGCGGCAGCACGTTCAACTGCACCTACAACAACCTGTTCTACCTGCCTGCCGATGGCGCCATCTACAACATCTCGCGAAATCACGAGCGGTGCCCCAACGCGATTGTCTCGCACGATATGGGGCAGACGTGGGAGTACGCCGGCCAGCTGGTGCGCGCCTCGGAGGCCGACGGCGCGACCGGGCTGTACGTTAACGGCTACCTGAAGTACTCGCAGCGGGGCGACCGCGTCGACCTCATCGCAACCGAGCGTCACCCCCGCAACTTCAACAACAGCCTGTACCACGGCTACCTGGAGGGCGGCGTGCTGCACGCCGCCGATGGCAAGGCGGTCGACACTCAGCTCGACGCCGACGCCGCGGCCCAGGCGACCGACCTGACCCAGGTGTTCGCCGCCGGGACCAATGTCGACGGCGTCCCCATGACGCACTGCTGGATGCTCGACTTCGAACGCTTCGCCGACGGCGCGGTCGTCGCCCTGTTCAAGGCGCGCGTCGACGATTCGATTGAGGACCACCAGTTCTTCTACGGCGTCTTCCGCGACGGCCAATGGCGGGCCTTCCCCCTCGCCAGGGCGGGCGGGCGCCTGTTCCGCAACGAGGAGGACTACACCGGCCTGGCGGCGATCGATCCCAACGACCCCAGCACCGTGTACATCTCGACTTCGGTGGACCCTAACAGCAGCGACCGACTCGCGCACCACGAGCTGTTCCAGGGCCGCACGCCCGACGGCGGCAGATCTTGGCGGTGGCGGGCGGTGACCCACGACTCGAAGGCCGACAACCTCCGCCCCATCATCCCGCGCTGGAAGCCGGGCCGGACCGCCCTGATCTGGAACCGCGGGACCATGCGGACCTCTCAGAACTACGATCAGCAGGTGGTGCTGCTGATCGACCCGCTGCAGGATCCCTCGTCGCACTAGAGCTCTCCTCAAGCTGTGTTCACACCTTATGAAGCTGTTTTCTGCCATACTGCTAAGCTGGGCGGCGGTCGCCAACGCGGCCAACCCGATCATCACGGAGGTCTTCACCGCGGACCCCGCGCCGCTGGTTGTCGGCGACACCGTCTACTTGTACTGCGGTCAGGACGAGGCCAAGCCGGACGAGCACTACCGCATGTTCCGCTGGCTCTGCTTCTCGAGCCAGGACCTCAAGTCCTGGAAGCCGGAGGGCTCGCCGCTCGCGCCAAAGAACTTCGAGTGGGCCATGGGCGACGCCTGGGCCTCGCAGGTCATCGAGCGCGACGGCAGGTTCTACTTCTACGCCACGGTGCAGCACAACGAGTCGCACCACGGCAAGGCAATCGGCGTCGCGGTGTCCGATTCGCCTACCGGCCCCTTCGTTGACGCCCGCGGCTCGGCGCTCGTCACCAACGACATGACCAAGGCGACCCAGATCAGCTGGGACGACATCGACCCTACCGTCTGGATCGACGACGACGGCCAGGCGTGGCTGTTCTGGGGCAACCAGAAGTGCTACTGGGCCCGACTGAAGCCGAACATGACCGAGCTCGACGGCGAGATCCACGTGATCCCGGACGAGCAGCTTGGCGCCTTCACCGAGGCGCCCTGGATCCACAAGCGGGGCGACACGTACTACCTCTCGTACGCGACCGGCTTCCCGGAGAAGATCGCCTACTCGACCTCCAAGCAGTTGGTTGGGCCGTGGGAGCCCCGCGGGCTGCTCTCCGAGGGGGCCCCCAACAGCAACACGATCCACCAAGGCATCATCTCTTTCCAGGGCGCCGACTACTTCTTCTACCACAACGGCATGGTCCAGGCGCCCAATACCGGCGGCAGCTTCCGCCGCTCGGTCTGCATCGACCGCTTGTACTACGACGACAACGGCCTCATGAAACGCATCGTCCAGACCTCCGAAGGCCTCGACAACTAATCGAAGTCAACTCCAACTACCCCGTGGCTCCTTAGGCAATAGCAAATAAATGGGCATCAACCGACGCGGCTTCCTGGCTTCTACCGGCGCGGTCGCCGCCGCCAACCTGTTCCACACGGGCGTCTCGCTGGCGGCGCCGGCGACCGCCTCGCCCAACGAGCAGCCGGTGGTCGGCTTCATCGGGACCGGCATCCGGTTCCACACAGCGCTCGGCCATCAGGCAACCGCCCTCGGCCCCTGCGCCAAGATCGCCGACGTCGACGCCGCCCAGGCGGGCCGCGCCTGGCAGACCGTGATGGACCTGCACCGCGACCTCGGCCGGCCGATCGATATGACCGTGCACGAGGACTACCAGCGGGTCCTCGACGACAAGCACATCGATGTCGTGGTGGTAGGCTCGGCCGACCACTGGCACACCAAGCACGTCATCGACGCGGTCGACGCCGGCAAGGACGTCTACTGCGAGAAGCCCCTGACGCTGACCATCGCCGAGGGGCGGCAGATCGAGGAGGCGATCGCCCGCACCGGCCGCATCGTGCAGGTCGGCACGCAGCAGCGGACCGAGTTTGGGCAGATGTTCACCACCGCCGCCGCGATGGTCCGCGACGGCCGCGTCGGCGGCGTCAAACGAGTGACCGTCTGCATCGGCGGTTCGCGCGACGCGGAGCCACTGCCGGTCACGGCCCCGCCAAAGCAGCTTAATTGGGACAAGTGGCTCGGCCAGTGCCCGATGGTCGACTACCGTGAGTCTCCTACCATCACCGACACCAGCGGCTGGGGGGCGGGCCACCCGTTCAGCCGCACCCACCACTACTTCCGCTGGTGGTACGAATACTCCGGCGGCAAGCTGACCGACTGGGGCGCCCACCACGTCGACATCGCGATGCTCGCGCTCGACAAGCAACGCGACGACATCGGGCATGTGAAGATCGAGCCGATCTCGGTCACCCACCCGGTCGAGTTCGTCGACGGCATGCCCGCCCAGGACGACCGCTTCAACGCCGCCACCGCGTTCAACGTGCGTTGCACGTTCGCCGACGGGATCGAGATGGACATCCGCGACAACGCCGTTGACGACCTCGGCTTCGACAACGGCGTCATGTTCACCGGCGACAAGGGCCGCTTCCTGGTGAACCGCGGCAAGCTGGTCGGCGCCCCGGTCGAGGCGCTCGGCGACCGGCCGCTGCCCGCGGACCCGTTCCAGACGCTCTACGGCCAGGCCAAACCGAAGTCGCACATGGACCACTTCTTCGACTGCGTGAAGTCCCGCACGCAGCCGATCTCGGACGTCCCCAGCCACAACCGCATGCTGAACGTCTGCCACGCGGTCAACATCGCGATGCGGCTCGGACGCACGCTGACCTACGACCCGGCGACCCAGTCGTTTGTCGGCGACAAGCAGGCCAACTCGTTTGTCGCCCGTGAGCAGCGCAAGGGGTACGAAACGGCCTAGCCCATGCGGCCCCAATCGGCTCATTTCTATTGATCCCCCAAGTGTGCTTGCCATGAGATCGAGTCTGACGACGCTGTTGCTGTTTGTCTCGCTGGCGCCGACGACCGGTCCGGCCTCGGCGCAGCCGCCGGAGCCGCTCGCGCTGTACGACCTCAGCACGCCGCTGGTGTCCCGGGCGGTCACGGCCGAAAACCCCACCGGCGAGCCGGGCGCCGGCGGCCAGGCGGCGAGCGCCCTCGGCCCCGGCCGGAAGGGCGCTCCCAATTTCAGGCTCCCCGCCGGCGAGACCCATCAGCTCTGCGACATTGAGGGAAACGGTTCGATCCGGCACATCTGGATGACCGGCTCCTGGCAGCAGGACGACCAGCGTAGGACTACGGTGCTCCGTTCGGTCGTCCTCCGCGGGTACTGGGACGGCCAGGAGCACCCCAGCATCGAGTGCCCCATCGGTGACTTCATGGGCGGCGCCCACAGCAAGTCGGTCGCCTACCAGTCGGCGGCCCACTCGGTCGGCGAGAGCGCCGCGTTCAACTTCTGGCTGCCGATGCCGTTTACCAGCCGCGCCCGCTTGACGATCACCAACGACAGCGACCTCGACGTCACCATCTACTACCAAGTCGACTACACCCTCGGCGACAACCACCCCGACAACGTTGGGCGGATGCACGCCAACTTCCGCCGCGCGAACCCCACCACGCCCGGCGAGGACTTCGAACTCCTCCCCAAGCGGACCGGCAAGGGCCGCTTCCTCGGCGCCGTGATGGGCGTCCGCACGCTGCACCCCGGCTGGTGGGGCGAAGGCGAGATGAAGGCCTACCTCGACGGCGACGACAAGCTGCCTACCATCTGCGGCACCGGCAGCGAGGACTACGTCGGCCTCTCGTACGGCATGCAAAACACCACCCACCGCTACCACGGCTGCAGCCTGCTTGAGAAATCGAAGGCCAAGTTCCCGCAGCTCGATATCCCCCAGAACGAAACCGTCGAGACGCCCGCCGAGTACATCTCGATGTACCGCTGGCACCTCCCCGACCCGATCTACTGGAAGACGGAGTGCCGGATCACGATCCAGCAGATCGGCTGCTGCTACTACGAACGCGACGACGACTGGTCCACCGCGTCGTTCTGGTACGAGCCGGTCCCCAGCGAGCCGCTCGGCCCGTTCCCCTCGAACGAGGATCGAACCGCCGACCTGGCGCCGCTGCTCGACCCGTAGCCGCACGCGTCATCCGCGCGACTTTTGCCCCCGCTGAGTTTTGTCCCCTGTAGCGACATCGATTCATAGGGACAAAAGTCGTAGCCCGTTTCGGGCCCTGCATTCCCTAAGCCCCAACAATACAACACGTTGTGGCGACCGCCGTGTTAGCGGCCGTCGGACTTTTGTCCGATTCTGCACGCTTCAGGGGACAAAACTCTCGCGTGGCGTACTATTGATCCCTGCGCCGCCAATGGACCGAGGCCGACCAACGCAAGGCCGGTTTCCGTGTGAGCAGGCTCAATGCGGCGGGTTCATTCGCCGCGCAGCCATGAATAGCTAGTTCCCCGCGCGGTCGAAGCCCCGTGCCCAACCACTATTGGATCACAGGGCGTGGCATATTTCGATTGAAAACCGGTGAGAAGGCGGCATCGACGGGGCTGGGATCGCAGCCGATTGCGATTGAAAAACCGGACGCCAACGCTTGCCGGCTCGATGTTTCACGGAGGAACAACTACGAACACCGATTGCCATCAATCGGTGGCGACAATTGTTCCGCGAGCAAAACTCAGGGGCGCAGACGCTACCTGCTCGGCCGCAATTAGCCGCCAGACCCGAATCGCTGTCGGAACCGGTCGCAAGCCTCTATCCGCTTACCCCCATTCAATCTGCTCGAACACCCGCCGCAGCTTGGCCGCCTGCCGCGCGCAGGCCATCTCGACGAACGCGATCCGGCCGCCCAGGTGCGCTCGGAAGTCGGTGTGGCCGGTGTGGTTCTGGCTGGCGGGGCCGTGGCGCACGCAGTTCGTTAGTACGGCTTTGAGGCGGTCGCGTTCCGCGCGGCTGACGGCGGGCTGCGCGTTGACGACCAGCCCCGCGATGCGTTGCTGCTGGGCGGTGGGCATCACGCGGGTCTTGTGGTGGTTGACGCGGTAGCCTTCCTCCAGGGCAATCGCCGCGGCGTGCGTGCGGAAGCGGTGCACCGAGCGTGCGAACTCGGCGCCGCCGCTGAAGGCGAGGTCGTCGGCGTAGCGGGTGTACACGCCGCCCGCCGCTGCCGCCAGGCCGGCCAGCCGGCAGTCGAGGCGGTACGCACACAGGTTGGCTAGGGCAGGAGAGGTCGGCGCGCCCTGCGGCAGGTGCGGCTGCGCGTAGCGGGCCCGCTGCAGCGCTGCCCGCCAGTCTCGTGCTGAGTCCGGGGAGAACACAGCCGCGGGCGCCGTGTTGGTGCAGAGCCCGGTCAGCAGGTCGGCCACCGCCTCGGGGTAGCCGAGCGAGCGGAACAGGGCGTTCACCTGGGCGGCCGGCGTCGACGGGAAGAAGTCCTCCAGGTCGAGCTTGAGCACCACGCGTTGCCCAGAGTGGGGGGCGGCAAACGTGCGGATCGAACGCCCCGGGCGGAAGCCGTGCGCGGCGTCGTGCGGCGGGACGTGGTGTAGGATCTCTGCCAGCAGTCGCCGCTGGACCGCCTTCAGGCGGGGCTTGGGCGCCTCGATCAGGCGGGTGGCGCCGAACCGCTTGGCCAGCGCTCGGTAGTGGTAGTGCCGCAGCGGCCCGCGGCGCCGCCGGCGCTCCCACCCGCGGACATCGGCCAGCCAGGCGAGTTGCTGGGGTGGGGTGTCGAGCCAGCCGGCGAGCTGGCCCGGCGTCCGCAGCCGGGCGACCGGCCACGCCTGAGCCGCGGGGAAGGGGCAGAACTCGACCGGGTCGTGCACGCGGCTGACGGCGGCTGCGTCGTGCCGCGCCGCGTAGACACGGAACCGCTCGTCGAGCAGCAGGAAGTCGGCGATGTGGTCGGCACGGGGCCTTGGTCCATAGGCGAACTCGGCCTCGACCCGCCACGCCAGCGGACGCAGCCAACGGTAGCGACGGCCGAGCGTCCGCTCGCCGCAGCCCACGAGCCGGTCGGCGGTCAGCGGACCGGCCGCAAACGCCGCGGCCAGCGCGCGGGCGACGCTCTGGATGTCGGTCTCCACGCGGAAGGGGTCCCCTCGTAGTCGTAAGCGACGCAAAACATACGGCGGGACGCCCAACGAGTCTGGTCTGGCGTGAGGAATCATGCACCGGAGGGCATGGCGCCTCACGCGACGAACGTCGAACCCTTCAACCTCCCCTGGGGTAGCCCCAGAGAGCCGAGCCGCGGACGAACCAACGATCAGCAAGCTTGAGGCGTCCCGCCGCGTGGCGCCATGGTAGCACAGCCGGCGACGGCGGGCGAATGTGGCCTCTGACCGTGGACATCGGTTTGGCGTGCACTCGGCGCGGCCCCAGGAACCCAATTTCAGGGCCCCGCTAGCGCCGCCTTGATCACGCCGCTCCGAGCCTTCGCGGCAAGGCGCCTGCCGCGTCTCTAACCTCGCGATGACTTCGGAGCGTAGGCGAAGGAGAACGAAGAGTGTAGGATGCGATCGACGCATGCCGGCAAAGCAGCCTAGACTCAATCGGAGGCTGCCTCCTTGTCTCAAGATCATCGACCCATGGCATTCGAAATGAAGACGCTGTGCCTTGCGTGGCTTGTAGTTCTTGAGTTTGGCGTATCACTGAACGCGGCCGAGAATCACCTGCTTATCCTTTCCGGCCAGTCGAACATGGAAAGGCTCGACCCGGGCCTGAGCTTCACGCCAACAGTCGAAGCCGCTTTCGGCAGGGAACGCGTCGTTGTCGTAAAGGACGCCCAAAGCGGGCAGCCGATCCGTCGATGGTATAAGGGGTGGAAGCCCGCTCACGGCGCCCCTCCAGGTTCAACTGGCGACCTCTACGACCGGTTGATGCAGCAGGTTCACGAAGCGATCCAGGAGCGGCGTTTCGATACCGTTACGCTTGTGTGGATGCAGGGTGAGCGGGACGCCAAAGAGCAGCATGGCGAGGTCTACGCGGAGAGCCTCAGGGGGCTGGTCGATCAGCTATCCAAGGACCTCGGGCGAGACCACGTCAATCTTGTGATCGGACGGCTTAGTGACTTTGACCTGAGCAACACAAGGTACCGGCACTGGACGGTCGTTCGAGATGCTCAAGTAGAGGTTGCCGAAAGCGACCCACACGCAGCGTGGGTCGATACGGACGACCTGAACGACGGCCTGAGCAAGAAGGGCAAGCTGCTCAAGAACGACCTGCACTACACGCCCGACGGGTACAAGATCCTGGGCGAGCGGTTTGCGGAGCAAGCGATCAAGCTCATTCAGGAAGAGCCCCAGCCCTAAGCCCAGACGGCGTCTACTTGGGCGTCATCTGCGAGCGGGTGAGGGTGTGCTTCTCGAGTTCCTCGCCCTGCTCGTCGACCAGGCAGAAGGTCAGCTCCGGATCGGGCTTCCCAAGGTTGAACTCGAGCTCGCCGAACGCCTTCAGGCCGGCGGCGTAGCCGAAGATCTGCGTCGACGCGTCCGGGGCAAAGGCCTCCGGGCCGGGGACGCCGCCCAGCGTGGCGGCCTCGAACTCGTAGAAGGTGAACCCCGAGGGCCGTTCGATCCGGAACCCGCGGGCCCCGTGCCGGTCGCCGCTCAGCAGCACGACCCCGCCGATGCCGTTCGCTTCGATGAACCCGAACAGCTCTTCCCGCTCCTGCGTATCCCACGTCCCCCAAGAGTCCTTGCCCTTCGACATGCAGTCGCTCCACATCGTGCCGCTCGTCAGGACAATGAACTTGGCGGTGGAGGCTTTTAGCGTTCTCAGCAGCCACTGTTTCTGGGCATCGCCAAGGTAGGAGCCTCGTTGATTCCGCAGATCCCAACGCCTGCAGGAGCGGGTGTCGAGCATAATCACCTCAACTCCGCCGATGACCGTGTTGAAGTAGATTCCTCGACCCTCGACGGTGGTGGGCGGGTTGGCCCAGTTCTCCTCCCAGAGCTTGCGTAGAGCGTCGCGCTGAGCGTCGTCAATCTGGCCCTCCTGCAGCCCGGACTTGTCGTTGTTTAGGTAGTCGTGATCGTCCCAACTCGCGTAGATTGGGATGCTGGCCGAGAACGCCCGCCACGCCTTCGAGGCGTCCCGAAGCAGGTAGTCTGCCTGATGCAGATTGAGATCCGCGTCGCGATCGTCGACTGCCAGGTCGCCGAGCAAGAGCACGGCGTGGTTGCCTCGCTCGGCGACCCGCCGCATGAGGTTCGGGTTCTGAACGCCAATCTTGTGGAAGCACGACCCGAATCCGATGCGAACCGTTTCAGCGGCGTCCGGAGCAGGGGCCGTGCGGAAGGCGCCGTTGCCCAACTCCCGACCAGAGCCGCTCAGGATCCGGTACTCGTGCGGCGTGTCGGGAGGCAGTCCGGTTAGGTCGATTCGCGTGGCCGCACCGGGACGGTCGGCGGCGGCGGTGAAGACCCGCTCTTCTCCGCCTCTCGGGCGAACCTGCACGTTCAACGAGTCGAGTCGGGCGGGCCGCACCCAAACCGTCACGCCGCTCGAAGTTAGATTGCCCAGCATAGGGCCGCTGATCAGCGGCAGTTCTTGCTCCTGAGCCGCCTGAACGATCCGCGGATCCCACGGGCTTGTGTTGACCGAGGTGGTAAGGATCTTTCGAGCGGCGAGGTAGAACTCTCGCTGCGGATCAGAAGGCCGCCCGTAGCTGTCCAGCAGCAGCGTATCGAACTTGAGTGAGCCCTGATGGGCCTGGCCGATCGTCACCTCGTAGATCGGCTCTTCGACAATCGCTTCAGCACAAGCCCGCGGGGCAAGCGATCCGTTAGTCAGCGCGAGTGAGACCAACGACAGAACGACTGCCTTGTACATGCCTTGTTTACTCCTGAGCTGGCAAACGTCGTGCAACCGGAAGCAGCGTCGACCCTCATCCGCGATGAAGATGCCGTTTGGCGCCCGCGTTGTCAGCTTCAGACCGGCGACGGTGGATGCAGATGCCGAAGAAGAACTCGGGCCTAGCGAGATGATAGTCGCCGATCGGTCGGCTAGCCACCATCCTTGCTCGCTGTTTGTGAGATTGTCGCGACTTGCTCGACCGCCACGCTAGAGGAGAACCCAAAGACCGCGTTTCTTTGGTCCAGCGGCAGATTGAAGATGAAGAACCCGCCGGCGCGGACCTATGCCTATGGCGTGCGTGTTCTTACCTCGGTTTCTGTGCGGTGCAGACCGACAGCCCACTTCAGCGATCCCGGTCGAGCAGCTCCAACAACCTCCGCAGCTTCTCCCCGGGATCACCAGCGTTCCACCGCTTGCGGACGCCGCCAAGCTGTCGTGCTAGCGTGGCCGGCTTTTGCCGTTCCGGCCGACAGGGCTCAAACCACGGTCGCTTTGTGCCGATAGGAGAAACGGCGCCGGTGCATGGATGCATCACAGGGCGCCGCCGTGATACGCGAATCTGGGGGGAACGCAGGGATGCGCCAGTACCAATACCGTTTGTTGCTAACGCTGGCCGCCGCTGCAATCGCCTGGCCGGCCGCCGCCGAAACCTTCGTCCCCGGCACGGGCGTGTGGCTCGAGAAGTGCTCGGACGACTTCGAGGACCCCGACTGGTCCTACACGCTCAACCTGCCCAAGAGCAGCTACGAGCAGGACGAGCGGCAGCGTTCGCCGGGCGGCTTTTCGAACAACAAACTGTGGCACGAGGGGGGCAAGCGTGGCACCCCCGACGTCGTGAAACGCGTCGACACCCCGCCGGGCGGCCTGCTGGGCAGCACCGGCGCCCTGATGATGCAGACCCGCCTGTCCGGCGTGCCGGGCAAGCTGTCGAACGAGCAGATGCAGGACGATCTGCTGATGAAGTTTGACCGCCGCCTCGGCGGATCGATCCCCGTGAGCTGGCAGCCGAGCTGCACGGTGCGGGTCTATCTGCCGCCGTTCGACCAGTGGGAAAACCGCTCGGGCGCGTCCTTCGGGATGCGGGCCGACTGCCGCGGCCAGAAGCCGGACGGCGACGTCGAGCCCTACTGGCCCGGCATGTTCATCCTGTTCCGCAGCGAAACATCGCGTAACGTCGAGGCCGACTACGCTCAGATCACCGTGCGGGCCAACAACCGTGGTCAGGACGCGCGGAGCTTTGAGATCAAGGAGTCGGGCTGGATTACGATGGGCATGTCGTTCACGCCGGACGGCATGGTCCACTACTACGCCCACGAGGGCACCGAGGACCTGACCGCAGAAGACCACCTGATGAGCGCGTACGCCTACAGCTGGCGGTGCCAGACGTTCAACAACTTCTTCTTCAACGTCGCGAACTGGGACAACGGCCGCAGCTGGTCGACGCCCTGGGTAATCGACGACCCGAAGATCTTCGTGCAGCCGCCCGCCGGCCAGACGGTCGAGAACCTGTACCGCAAGCGTGGCTCGCGGCAGAACGTGGCGAGCGGCGGCTCGAGCCGGAGCAACAAAACCAGCGGCTGGGGGATCTTCTCCCGTCGCCGCTAACGAGAACGCGACATCGAAACGGCATGGCGGCGCGGCCCGTTGAGCCCGGACGCGACCGCCATGCCCGATGTCTACCGCCGCCCACGCCGCGGGTGGTTGGCGCCGAACTCTTCGCGGATCGCGGCCAGGTCGGACGCGACCAGGTGCACGTCCGCCGCGGTGAGACCGGTCGCCGAAAGGTCCTCCCACAAAGCGTCGCGTTCCTCCGGCGGAATAGTGGCGCTGGTGAGCACCGCGTCCCACGCGTTGGCAATGCCCGCCCGCTCTTCGGCGGTCACCAGGCCATCGGCCCGGGCGTCGCGGACCTGGGTGGCCAGCGCCCGCACGAGCGAACGCTCCGGCGGGGTCGCGCCGTGCTTGATAGCGGCCAGGTCGGACTGGATCTCCTCGACCAGCTCGGGCGTTAATGTCAGTTGCGACCGCACATCGGCGAGGTCGTCGGCCAGCTTCTGCAGGTTCTCCTGCTGCGCGTCGGAGATCAGCGGGTCGCGGTTCTGCAACTCGGCGGCGATCGCTCGGAAGTCTGCGAGGATGATCTTCACGTCCGCTTGGTCAACGCCCGAGGCCGCGAAGACTTCCTGTACATCGGTCTTGATGGCCTCGGCCAATTCTGTGGTGATCCCGGTGCTGGTGACCACGTCAGCGAAGGAGGCCTGCAGCTGTTTCACCTCGACCGCCGTCAGCTCTTGATCCTCGACCACCTCGGCGATGGCCGCGCGGAGGGTGGCGACCGATTCTTCCGAGGGGCGTGAAGCGACCTCCGCGGCGGCCGCCAGGTCCGTTGCGAGCCGCTCGACCATCTCCGGCGTCACTTCCGAGTCGGCCCGGATCGCCAGCAGGTCGGCGCGGAGCTGCTTGAGGTTCTCCTTCTGCGCGTCGCTGATGTGGGGCGTGCGGAGCGAGCTTAGGTCGGGGAATGCGACCCGTGGCGCCGCCCGGAACAGCCCCCGCTCGACGCGGGTCTCGGCCGGGCGGTCCGGCAGGGCGTCGCGGCGGCTGGCTAGCGTCTCGGCGAGGTCGAGGTCGGCCGCCAAGAGCTCGCGGCTCTCGAGGGATTCGAAAGTCCGTCGGTCGCGACGAGCCGACGCCGGCTTGCGGCTGGCGTCATGATTACACAACAACGAAAAGCAACGCATGCCTGACTCCTCTGGCAAAATGAACAGCCCCTGAGCGGACGCCTGGTACCGCATTACAGGAGTAGTTGTCGCCGCGGGTCCGAAAGGGGACGAGAATCCGGCAAACTCTGACCAGGGGTCGCAACCGGTCGGCTACGGCAGCTCACGGCGGACAGGACGGCCGTCGCTGTGGGCGGAGTATTCGAACCAGTCGTCGGGCAGCTCGGGCGTGGGCGCAAGCTCGATCGTGACGCGCGACCGGCCGCGGTCGCCCGGGCCCAACCCCCAGTCCAGCACCATCCGGCGGGCGACGCCAGAGTGCTTGTCGGCCCAAAGCTCGATAGTGGCCGGCAGCTGCAGCGGCGCGTCGTCCTGCACGCGGCCGGCGATTCGCTCGCAGGCCGCCTCACCGGCGGGCGTGTCGATCGACTCGTCGGGCAGCTGCTGGAGGTCGTAGTGGTTCGACAACCGCCGCAGCATGCCGGCGAGCTGCAGCGGCGGGTCGTCCGGGGCGCCCCGTTCGAGCCAGCGCTCCATCGCCGGGCCGTCGGTGAGGATGATCGGCCCCCGCGGCGGGGCTAGCCAGCACTGCTCGCCGTCGCAGCCGAGCCACAACTGGGCGCCGGGGCGGAAGGCGTCGCGGCGGATGACAAACCGGTTGGCGCCATCGACATACAGCTCCGACTGGCGCTCGAGGTCGCCGACGAGCGGCCGCTGAATCACCGTGGTCTGCTGGTAGCACCGCACGCCGAAACGGGTCGCCTGCTCCAGGCACCGCAGCACGGTCGCCTGGGCGTCGCCGCCGGCAGAGCCCCAGACAAACAGGCCGATCAGCACCACCGCCGCCAGCGAGGCGAGCCGGTAGAACATCGTCCGCCGCCGCACGGCCTGCGCAGCAGCGGGTGCGTCGGCAATCGCCGGCAAATCGTCGAGGCTGGCGATCACCCGCTCGACCCGCGCGTCCTGGCCGTCGGCGGCCCCTTGCAGCGACTGCCGCAGCAGCTCGTCGAGCAGCGCGTCGTTGGCCTCGGAGAACGGGTCGTTCGGTGTGGGGGTGGAATCGGCCATCGCTCAGGCGCCCTCCGCTACGGCCAGCTTACGCTCAACGCAGTCGGTCAGCCGGGCCTTTGCCCGCTGCAGCCGTTTCTTGACCGCCTCGGCGGTGAGCTGCAGCTGTTCGCCGATCTCTGCGAGGCCGAGCTCGCGGTGGTACCGCATCCGCACCGCCGCGCCGTACTTGTCCGGCAACGCGTCAACACACTTGCGGAGTGCGTCGAGCTTGTCATTGAACGCATCGCCCTGGAGCGTGTGGATCTGGTCGAGCCGCTGCCCGAGGTGCTCGAGCACCGCCGGCTCGTGCGGAGCCGCGACGCGCACCGAGGCTCGGTAGTGGGCGAGGATCAGCTTGGCGGCGATGCCGCGTAGCCAGGGACCAAAGGCCCGGGCGCGGTCGTAGTCCTCGAGGCGCCGCCAGGCGGTGAGCATGGTCTCTTGGAAGAGGTCATCGGCGACCGCGGCGTCCCGCACCGCGGCCCGCAGGTACGCAATGAGCATGTCGGCGTTCTCACGCACGAGGATCTCAAACAGCTGCTTCGCGTCGATGGCCAACGTCGGAATCCACCAAGGGGTAAGCGGGCCGACACGGGGTGGCCCTACCTATCCTTGCGCGCCGCGGGCCCAGAGGGGACAGAAAAAGCAGGGGATTTCTCCCCCGGTAGGGGTCGAGAGCCGGGTTGGCCCCGGAGTGACGCTTCAGCCGCTACAGCTTGAAGTCGATCGGCTCGGACTGGTCCGGCGCGACGGTGGCGGTCAGCGGCGTGCGGAGGCGGCTGGTGAACTGCGGCGGGAGCCTGACAGCGGGAGGCGGCGTAGGGTCCCCTTCTTTCCAGCCTTCGGGCAGATCGATGCCAACGATGACCGTGACCTTGTAGTCGCCGGGCGGCAACTCGGCGGAGTAGCCCCCGCCGGGGTTCAGCTTGGCCTGGATCGGCCGGCTCTCACCGGGGTAAAAGGCGATTGCGCCGCTGTTGATTGGCTGATCTTGGTAGCTCACGGACCCGGTGACCGTCTGGGTACTAGACCCATCGGCACAGCCCAAGGCAAAGACCAGCAGCGGGATCCCAGCCAGCACTCGACAAAGATACATAGCAAGCAGTCATCCCAACTCGGGCTATTCGGAAACGGTCTCGCCGCCGTTGCGGGAGCCCAGGGCGAGGTAGACGGGCACGTCGATGTTCTCTTGGACAAAGTGAACGCTGCCATCGCCGTAGCAGAAGTTTACGCCGCCGGTGTGCTGGCTCGCGAAGGGCAGGTCGTTCACCGCGATGGTTTTCGGCGTGTCGGGCAGGATCGCGGGGCGGTCGCCGGCGTTGTTGTCGTGGCCCGCGTAGGCGGCGGTGAGCGGGTCGTGGTTAAGCAAGTACACGTCGCTGAGATTCTTCATCGCGAAGCAAGCGGCCGTGGGCTGCGGCCCCGTCGGGGTAAACTCAGCACTGCCGCGTCGCCCACCCGGGTTCGGCGGGATTGTATTGCCGTTCCAGTAGGCTCCGATCATCCATGCGCGGATTTGGTACGTCCGCTCGCCGATCATGAAGGTCTTGCTGAGACCGTCGGTCGCCTTGGCGAGCTTGATCTTCCAGTCCATGACGATCAGGCCGTCGTAGTTATTAGGGCCCAAGAATGACAGGTCTTGGCTGACACAGTAATGGTCGGGCTCGCGGAGTGTGGGGCACTGGTTGGTCCGGGCGTAGTAGGAACCCGAGACGCCCGCGTAGCTCATCCCCTTGCGGGCCGCGTTGCCGTACTTCTCCTGCTGGTTCGCCAACTCCGGGTCCGACGGGCAGAGGTACATTGGCAGCAACAGCATGTTGAGTGCGTCCATATTGCTGCCGTAGGCGTCCGGCGCGGCCGTGTAGCGGTCGATCGCCTCTTTGCTGACGGACGCCTCTTCAACGTAGGGCAGGATGTGCACTGGCCAGCCTAGGCCGCTGGTCTGTTTGGCCGAAGTGTTGACGCTGCCGGGCGGAAGCGTCCCGTTGGCCGACTCGTAGTTCAAACATGCAAGCGCGATGTTCTTAAGACTGTTGGTGCAGCTCATCCGGCGGGCAGCCTCGCGGGCCGACTGGACTGCCGGCAGCAGCAGGGCAATCAACACGCCGATGATGGCGATCACCACCAGCAGCTCGACGAGCGTGAATCCACGTTGGTGTCGTTTGTTGGCGCCAAACATAGGGCATTCCTATTTAAGTGATGCCGGTCGGGGGGTGAGCCCCTGACCGCAAATCCTTCGTGTCCTGTCCGATTGCTCCGAACTTCTTCTACCCTTGCAGTCTAGGCGTACACTCGCTGCGCTCCTACGCGATTGTGCGCACGCATTTCGCGCAGATACGCACCCCCGAATCGGCTTTTTCCCGCTGGGTGAAGGTCTGCCGGCTGTAACGGCCCGGGCCGAGCCGGACTTGGCGGAGGCCGGACACTCCGGCCGCATTCCTCCCGCCGCCACGCTTGGGCGCCGGCTGCCAGGCCTGGCGCCTCTTCCGGGTGGCGCGGGTCGAGCCGGCCGCCACAGCGTGCGAGGCCGGGGGCCGGACACACGCGCCCCGACCGCTAGGTTTTGGGCGTCGCGGCGCCGTGTATCCTCCGCGTCAGGACGGCTGCGTTCGGGCAAGGCGGCCGCCTTGTCAGCACCGGCAAAAACCCGATAATCTCGGGCTCGAGACGACACGGACTCATCGAACTATAAGGGACTGTCTGCCATGCCACGCAATCGCACTTACGACAACGCCGCCACTTGCATCGGCGACACGCCGATGATCAAGATCAACCGGCTGGTGCCCGAGGGCCACGCCACGGTGTTCGCCAAGTGCGAGTTCTTCCAGCCACTCAACAGCGTCAAGGACCGTATCGGCGCCGCGATGATCGAGGCCGGCGAGCGGGACGGCAAGATCAACGCCGACACCCACATCATCGAGCCGACCAGCGGCAACACGGGCATCGCGTTAGCATTTGTCTGCGCCGCCAAGGGCTACAAGCTGACCCTGACCATGCCGGAGTCGATGTCGCTCGAGCGGCGGGCGCTGCTCCGCGCGATGGGCGCCGACCTGGTGCTGACCCCGGCGGCCGAGGGCATGAAGGGCGCCATCAACAAGGCCACCGAGATGGCGGCCGAGGGCGACAACACCTTCCTGCCGCAGCAGTTCGAGAACCCCGCCAACCCGGCGATCCACGAGGCCACCACCGGCCCCGAGATCTGGGAAGACAGCGGCCACGACATCGACGCCATCGTGGCGGGCGTGGGCACCGGCGGGACCATCACCGGCGCCAGCCGGTACCTGAAGGGCCAGAACCCGGCCTTTAAGGCGATCGCGGTCGAGCCGGAAGACTCGCCCGTCATCTCCGGCGGCGACCCCGGCCCGCACAAGATCCAGGGAATCGGCGCCGGCTTCATCCCCAAGAACCTCGACACCTCGATCGTCGACGAGGTCATCAAGGTCAGCAACGAGGAGGCGTTCCTGTGGGCCCGCCGCCTGGCCAAGGAAGAGGGCATCATGGCGGGCATCTCGAGCGGCGCCAACATGTGCGCCGCCGCCAAGCTGGCCGCCCGCCCCGAGATGGCCGGCAAGCGGATCGTCACGATCATGTGCAGCCTCGGCGAGCGGTACCTGTCGACCCCGCTGTTTGAGGGGCTGACGGGCTAATCGGTTAGGAGCGGGATCGGCGAATTACTGCGTCAACGAGGCACCATGGCACGTTCGAACGCCCAAGGCCGTGTCTTTGCGAGCCACTACCAGCTTGTGATCTGTGATGACCCATCAGGGTCATTCGACGAAGGGCATAACTGGGGGGACACCGGTTCCAAGGCAGGATTTGCCGGCAGCCCACGCTTTCGCATGGTGGGTACCGAAGCGGACCTAAATGACCATTGGGTTGAGCTAGTTCTCTCGGAACGCTCTCCAGATGCGTCGAAGTGGGAACGGGTCACGTGCTGCTCGTTTCATTCGGACACCGGTTACGCGTACGTAAAGTCCATCGTCGACTCGGAAGCAATGTTGTCGATTGACTGCGGCCAGGGCGACTTCGCTCTCTACGTAGCCGCAAACAATCTCGGCGTCGACCAGCTTTCACTGGGCGAAGAATCCAACCTATCGGACAGTGAGCTGGCTGCCCGGCACGACCTCGAACGATACCGCATCTTCGTGGTTCCCGGCGAGCCGGAGTGGGAAGGGCGAAGAGAGAACTAGCCAGTTTGCGCAAAGACTCCCCTTGGCCTAAGCGTCTTGGCGGCGGACGAAAACAATTCTACGATGTCGAGGTGAACACTACACCAGAAGCGTCGCCCCGCCCGCGACTCCCCGAGTGGCTCCGCCGGCAGCCCCCTAATGGCGGCGGCCTGCCGATCTACAACAAGACACTCAACGTGGTGCAGGCCAACGCGCTGCACACGGTCTGCGAGGAAGCCCGCTGCCCCAACCTCAACGAGTGCTGGGCCAGCGGCGACGCGACCTTCATGGTCGCCGGCAAGGAGTGCACCCGCGGCTGCAGGTTCTGCTCGGTGCAGACGCTCAAGGCGCCCGAGCCGCCCGATGCCGACGAGCCGCAGACCCTGGCCGCCGCGGTCGAGCGGATGAACCTGGCTCATGTCGTGATTACGGTGGTCAACCGCGACGACCTGCCCGACGGCGGCGCCGAGCACTACCGGGCGTGCGTCGCGGCGGTGCACGAGCGCTGCCCCCAGACCACGATCGAGCTCTTGGGGAGCGACCTCGGCGGCGACGAGGCCGCGCTAGAACACTTGCTGGTCGGCTCGCCGCTCTCGGTCTTTGCCCACAACGTGGAGTGCGTCGAGCGGCTCGACAAGCACGTCCGCGACCCGCGGGCGTCGTTCGAGCGGAGCCTGGCGATCCTCCGCGGCGCCAAGCGGATCCGGCCCGACATGATCACCAAGAGCAGCCTGATGGTCGGCCTCGGCGAGACCGACGACGAGATCGTCGACGCCATGCGGCGGCTGCGGGAGGTCGACGTCGACCTCGTGACGCTCGGCCAGTACCTGGCCCCCGGCCGGCCCGGCGAGCGGTTTGTCGAGGTCGACCGCTACGTGCCGCCCGCCACCTTCGACGCCTGGGCCGACGCCGCCCGCGAGTTGGGCTTCAAGGGGGTCGCCTCCGGCCCGCTGGTCCGCAGCTCGTACAAGGCGGGCGACCTGCTGCGGAAGGCTTCGGCCTAGCGTCGCTTCGGCACGCATCATCGGCCTCGGAGGGGGGGCTCCCACAGGCAAGATGTTTTCGTGCCTTTTCCTGGCAATTGTTTGGCCACAAGAAGGCACGAAAGAGCACAAAGAGAAAGACCTGTGTGGCCGCGACTTTCACGAGCGGTTGGCGCCGCCAGCGGGCCCGAGTCGTTCGAGCGGTAGTCGGGGTTGCGAAGCAACAAGAGGCAGACTGGATTGGCCGCCCGCGGCCTCAGAGACACCTTCCACAGGCAAGATGCTCTTGTGTCTTCTTGTGCCTTTTCGTGGCCAACAACAAGAGGCCCGGGCGAACCGCCCGGGCCTCTCGTCGTTTCAGCGTTCTGCAAGCCCAACGATCAGGTCACGGACACCTTCACGTCGTCGGCCTTCTTGGGCGCCGGCCCCTCGGGGACGGCGTCGCTCATGGGGTCGAACCACTCGGGGTCGAACTCGATGCGGGTCTTGTCGCGGATGGCCTGGTTGCTCACCAGAGCGATCACCGCGTCGGCCAGGGCGACCTTCGGGTGGCAGTGCAGGGTCTCGGGCGGCAGGCCGTTGCGGATGCAGTAGGCCCAGTGCTCGATTTCCTCGGTGTAGCCGCGGCTGACGTCGGCCGAGGCGAGGGCCCCGGTCGCCTGGGCGACCGCGGCGCCGCCGGTCTCGTAGCTGGCGGTCAGGGCGTTGTCCTTGTCGACGCTCACCTTGGTCGACGCGCCGCGGGTGCCGAACAGCAGGGTCTCCTGCTCACGCTCGAGGATCAGGGTGCCCTCGGTGCCGAGCACGACCTCGCCGTAGCCGCCGTAGCCGTTGCCGTTGATGGAGGAGTAGGTCACCACCACCTTCTTGTTCTCATCGGCGATCGACTCGGAGGCCGGGTCGTCGCCCTCGAAGTAGCCGCGGCCCGGGTACTCGTACGAGCAGTAGACGTGGTCGTCGACGTCGCGGTTGGGGGGGAAGATGTGCCGGCCGCCGACCGCGGTGACGCTCAGCGGGCGGACCTTGGTGTGCCCGTCGAACTGCGAGCTGATGAAGATGCCCGACGCGTCGAGCTGGTGGCTGCCGAGTTCGGCCATCAGGCCGCCGCCGGTGCGGTTCCAGAGCCGCCAGCGGATCATCTCCTCGATCGGCGAGCAGACGTAGCCCCCTTCGGGCACCTGGTACTTGCGGTAGCCGTAGTTTGTGGCTTCGAGGCCGTAGTCGTCCATCTGGGCCTCCTTCTGGGCGACCTTCTTCTCCCAGGCCAGGATGTCGGACTCCTTGGACTTCGGGTTGTCCTTCAGCTCGCTCAGCTTCTTCTGCCAGGCGGCGAGCTCCCGCAGCATGTGGTGCTCGTCCCGCCAAGCCGCCAGACCGGCGGCGCCGCCGGCCGCCTTGGCGGCGCGTTCGGCTTCGGAAATCTGCTGGGGAGACATCATCTCGGTCGGCAGGTCGGGCCGCCAGCTGTCGTTGCCCGGCAGGTTGCCGCGGTGCCACTGGGCGCGGATGTGGTGGATGTCGCCGATCACGCCCTTGCGGATGGTGTCGACCGCGTTGGCGTAGAGGATGCTGTAGTGGCGTTGGTGGCCGGTCGCCAGCAGCTTGTTCTCCTTCTCCGCGACGCGGGCCATCTCCTTGCACTGACGGACGCTGTGCGCCATCAGCTTCTCGGTCAGCACGTGCTTGCCGGCCCGCATCGCGTCGATCGCCACGACGTCGTGCAGGAAGAGCGGCGTGGCGATAATCACCGCCTCGATGTCATCGCGCTCGAGCAGCTCTTTGTAGTCGGAGTAGACGTCGACGTTCTTGCGGGCCTCGTCCTCGGACTTCCAGCCATAGACCGCCATCAGACCTTTGCGGGCCGCGGCGGCCGAGGGGCTGTACTGGTCGCCGTGGAAAGCGCGGTGCTGGCTGTAGGGACGCGGGTCGGCGATCGCCTTGACCTCGACGTATTCGGGGTTGAGGGCGCCAATCAGCACGTTGCCCTCGTCGCCGGTGCCGATCACGCCGATCCGCACCCGGTCGCCGCCGATGGTGTCGCCGTAGTTGAAGTAGTACGCACCCGCGGCGCCGGCCGACACGGCGCCGGCGCCGACGACGTTCTTGAAGAAGTCGCGACGCGTCGTGCCCACGACACGGTCGTAGTTGTCCTTGCCGATCTTCCGTTCTTCGTCGGTCAGATGCATCGTTTAGCCTCCGGGGAGCCAGGAAAGCGGCCGCGGGACCGCCTGAGGTGAGTTAGGTGTACTACGCTAGGAATTCTTGTTTTGGTCACCGCTCCGCCCGCCGCTGCAGCAGCACGCGCCAAGCAGGCCATCGATGCCGAGCCACCGCCCGGCGCCAACAGCGGCCAGCGTCAGCAGGCCGGTGACCTCAAACAGCTGGTAGAAGAAGTACTGCGTGTTGGCGCCGTAGACCCACGGCGGCTGGGTCACGATTACCGACAGCAGGAAGCCGGCCGCGACGACCGCCGCCACCCGGGTAAACAGCCCCAGGAAGAGCAGGGCGCCCGAGCCGACCACTACCCAGGTGACAATCGCGTTCACGCGGCTCAGTTCGCTCGGCGGGTTGAGGGCCTCGTTGACCTCTGTGGGGTCGGCGTCGGCGGCCAAGTCACGCAGCTCTCCGTGGTAGCGGTCTTCGATGGCCGCGACTTCGGAAATCCAGGGGCGGGGCGCCGTGTTGGCTTCCGCCTCCTGCTGGGCGATCCGGTCGTCGATGTAGGGGAGCGTGCCACCCTCGTTCTGGACCTCGGCCTTCAGCTCCTCGAGCCGCCACAGCTCGTGCTGGTACTCCTCGATCTCTTCGGCCGTGTCCTCAAAGTACTGCCCGAGCTTGATCTTCGCCCGCAGGTAGGCGCGGCGGGCCCGCTCGCTCTGCTCGTCGTCGAGCGAGGCCTCACTGGCGAAGGCGTCGAGCTGGTCCTGCCAGTCGGCGGCGATCTGGTTGGCCCACTTCGAGTAGGAGCCCCGCGGCGGGAACTGCGTGTCGACTAGCTCGAGCGGGTTGTTGGTCTCTTCGGCTTTGTTCTTCTTCTCAATCTCGGCGTTCTTCTTGCGGACCTCGGCCAGGTACGCCGAGTACTCGCCCTGCCATTTGTTGATCTCGGCCTGTTCCTCTTCGGCCAGGCTGTCCCACTTCTTAGGCTCGGCGAGCAGCTCGTAGACCTGGTGCGGGCCGGGCGCGAGCGAGTGGAACTGATCTGCCAGCGGCCCGGTAGCGCCGCGGAGGAACCCCTCGGTCACCTTGACGTAGTTGGGATCGAACTTCTTCATCCCTTCGGAGAAGAAGTGGTAACCAGCCGCGAGCCGCATCAGCACGATGCACAAGACGGTAGCGCCGCCTAATTGAGCCTTAGTCATGCCCAACCGTTTCACTCCCAGGATTATTTGCCTCGGCTAGGGGGGCAGCCGCGCGAAGCGGACCCAAGGTGCGACGCCAAATGGCAAGAGGACCGCCCGTCCGAGCTTTGCCAGAACTCGTTTGCGCCCTGCACCTACTACTCTAGTCGCTAGGCGAGCTTCGCCGAGGCAGGTAGGATCGTTCGACGCCAAGAAACCGCCCACCGCGGCTGCTTGCGTCAATCGAAGATTGTAGTCGAACAAACGCAAGAAAACCACACATACCCGCAGTCGGCGAAGTTTTACAACGAAGCCGATTGCCCAAAAACGCAAAACCGCCGTGAGAATTGTCCTCTGTTACCCAGTCCAACCCCA
Source organism: Posidoniimonas polymericola (assembly GCF_007859935.1). Classification (NCBI taxonomy): domain Bacteria; kingdom Pseudomonadati; phylum Planctomycetota; class Planctomycetia; order Pirellulales; family Lacipirellulaceae; genus Posidoniimonas; species Posidoniimonas polymericola. The sequence goes on from NZ_SJPO01000016.1 coordinate 80,902, forward strand.
GCACGTCGCCCGGATCCAAGCCGCCGCGGCCGACTGTGAGATCGTCGACGCCGGCCAGGAGCGGATCGCCGAGCTGCTCCCGACCGCCGACATCTACTGCGGTCACGCCAAAGTGCCGGTCCCCTGGCCCGAGGTCGTCGCGGCTGGCCGCTTGAAGTGGATCCAATCGTCCGCGGCCGGGATGGACCACTGCCTGACGCCCGAGGTCATTGGCACGGAGATCCCAGTCTCGAGCGCGTCGGGCGTGCTGGCCGACCAGGTGGCCGACCACACGATGGCCCTGCTGCTCGGGCTGCTGCGCTCGATCCCAGAATTCGTTGAGGCCCAGAAGAAGCGGGAATTCATCCGCCTGCCGACCCGCGACCTGTGCGGGGCAAAGGTCGGCATCGTCGGGCTCGGCGCCAATGGCCGCCGCCTGACCGACGTGCTCGCGCCCTTCAAGACCACGATGATTGCCACCGACTACTACCCCCGCGACAAACCGGATTGCGTGGCGGAGCTGCTGCCCCACGACGCGCTCGACCAGCTGCTGCCGGCTTGCGACATCGTCATCCTTACCGCCCCACTAAATGACCAGACCCGCGGCATGATCGCCGCTGAGCAGCTCGCCCAGATGAAACCAGGCGCGGTGCTGGTCAACGTGGCCCGCGGCCCGCTGGTGGTCGAGTCGGACCTGGTCGACGCACTCGAGTCGGGTCACCTGGGGGGCGCCGCGGTCGACGTCACCGAAATCGAGCCGCTTCCGCAGGACAGCCGCCTGTGGGACGCGCCGAACACGCTCATCACTCCCCATGTGGGTGGGCAGAAGGCGTCCCGCATCGACGACATGACCGATCTCTTCTGCCTGAACCTGAAGCGGTACTTCGCTGGGGAGCGGCTCGTCAATCTGGTCGACAAGCGGCTCGGATTCCCGACGCCAGAGGACTCTTTGCGGACATTCATGCGGAATTGCATTTAAATCGGACCTGTTTGTGACAAATCTTATGTAGACGGCGCAGTTTTAGGAGAACTAGAATTAGGGCAGTCGAGGTCGACTAGCAAGGAAGCGCACGCGACGATTCAGGCCTCACCAGAGTTGGCCTGGTACGGAGACAACGACCCCCCGGCGGAGATCTCTCTTCATGACCACCACCATTCTGCAGCAAACCCGGACGATCTCTTTCCAAGGGGATCAGAAGGGCAACCGTTGCCCGAATGAGCTGTACGCCCGCTACGACGACCTCATCCAGCAAGAGAAGCTCAGCTGGACCGAGCACCTCTGGATGAAGAGGATCTTGGGGTCCGGAGGTCAGGGCGTGGTGTACCTGTCCGAGCAGCGTGGCTCCGACCAGTTCACCCTGCCGGTGGCCCTCAAGTTCTTCTCGCCCGAGCGGTACCTCGACGAACGGGCCTACGTCGACGCAATGCGGCAGATGGCGGCCATCAACAGCCGCGTCGCCCAGATCCAGCACGACAACCTGCTGGACGTGCAGAACTTCATTGAGCGGAACCGCATCCGCATCCTGCAGATGGAGTGGATCGACGGCTACGACCTCGACATCCTGCTCACCGCCGGCATGCTCGAGCGGGCCCGCGAGCGGGTCAGCAACCGCCGCTGGGAGTACATCAACAACGTGATCGTCACGGCCGGCCCGGTCCGGCCGCGGCTCAAGCCCGGCATGGCGGTCGCCATTATCCGCGAGTGCCTGGCCGGCCTGGCCGCGCTGCACCGCGAGGAGATCGTCCACGGCGACATGAAGCCGTCGAACATCATGGTCAAGCGGACCGGCAACGCCAAGATCATCGACATCGGCTCGGCCGTGGACCTCAAGAACTTGCCGCTCGACCGCACCTGCACCCCGCAGTACGCGGCGCCCGAGGTGCTCGAGCGGCAAGAGCAGTCGCCCCGCTCGGACCTGTGCAGTTTGGGGTATGTGCTGATCGAAATCCTCGCCGGGCAGCCGCTGTTCGCCGGCATCAACGACTTCGCCAAGCTGCTCGAGGCCAAGCGGACGCTGCCGCAGCGGCTCAAGAAGATCCTCCCTGACGAGGTCCGCCACAGCGACCTCCTGATGACCATCTGCCGGCGGCTCACGGCGCCGGACCCGACCCTCCGCTACGTCAGCGCCGAGGACGCCGACACCGGCCTCGACGGCCTCGCCGAGTTCCAGCGCACGCTCGTCCGCGGCGACCTGGCCAGCGAGTACGAGAACGAGCTGCGGGTCTGGCTCGAAGAGCTCGACTGACCGCTCGTCGCTGCTAGCACGCCTTCCTGCAGGCAGCCGCGGATTGATCTTGACTCCAGTGCCAGCAATTGGCACGTTGTGAGCGGTTTATGGACAAACCCGCCTCACCGCGCATGGAGTCGCACGATGCGAACCACTGCCGCCTGCTTACTCTTGCTTCTCATCAGCGCTTCCTCGTATGCGCAGCGGTACGGCGATTCGCCCCAGCTTCCCCCGATGAGCCAGGCATTTTCCGGTGGGCAAGGGCTGCCGGCCGCGAGCGGGGCCGCGTCGCCCGGCGATTCCGATCTATCGACCCCGTTTGGCGCTTCGCCCTACGGCGGTGGCCAGGCGGGTTCGCCGCCGCTTCCCGTCCCCGGACTGCCAAGCACGACCAGCTCGCCGCCCCCCGCCACCGCGACGCCCCCGGCCCAGCGGCCCGCGACGCAGTACCCGCCTGTCACCCGCACGCCCACGGCAACCGCCCCCACTGGCGGCTCCGGCTCATCCGCGTCGCGTGTCTACCACACCGACGAGCTGATGACCGGCATCATGAAGCGGCCCGGCTCCTCGAACCTCTCCGGCACGCCGGTTCGGCTCGAGCAGGTGGTCGCCAGCGGCGGCGACCGCTCGCAGCAGACGCAGCGGATCAACGCCTACTGGGACCTCTGCTCGTCGGTCGCCGACTACTACCTTGGCCTGCACGAGGCCAGCGAACTCAACCGGCACCAGCAGCGACTCGGCGGCCGCAACGCCGAGATCAGCCAAGCCGCGCAGCAGTGGCAGACCCGCATCGGCACGTCGCAGCTCGCCGCGGTCGCCGCCCAGCGCCGGCTGGCGGCGCTGATGGGCGCCAGCTCGCTGCCGCTGCCCGGAGACCTCCCGCTGTGCGGCGAGTACAACACCAAATACCCCCAGGCGTTTGCCGGCCGCGATTCGCAGGAGGCCCGCGTGCTCGACCAACTCATCCCGCTCCGCTACGCCGAACTGGCATCCGCCGCGGCCGAGGTGAGCCGACTGCAGGATTTCCTGCAGGACGTCAACCAGCAGAGCGTGGGCGGTGAGGGCGTGCTCAAGGCGTTCCAGCTGCTCGCGTTGCAGCGGCGGGCGTTCGTGCAGATCGCCAAGGACTACAACCGCCAGATCACCCGCTACACCGAGCTCTCGACGCCGGGCAACATCGCCACCGGCCGGCTGGTCGCGATGCTGGTCGAACGCACCCGCACAGCGTCAGCGCCGCAGACCTCTTCGGCCCAGTCCTCCGCGGCCGGCATGCCGCCCACCCGCCCGCAAACCTTCCGCCGCGGGCTGCAGTAGCCGCGTCCCGCCTGAACCTTGTCACTACCGGCACACGCGGACCCGCGACGCGGCCACCAGCCGCAGGGCGTTAGCCCCCCGGTCCGAAGCGTCCAGCACGGCGAGCCCCCGCCCAGCCAATGCCAGCGGAAGCCGCCGGCTCGGCGCTCACCGCCGCAGCGGCCTGCGTTGCTCTTCACGCCCAAAGAACCGGACGCCAGCGCGCTGGCCAAGGTAAAACGGGTGAACCTCCAAGGCGCCAAGCTGCAATGAACGGGTGGCACGCCCTGAAAGGGCGTGGTGGATTTGCTGGTGATTCGCCACGCACTGGACGGAAACTGGGCGTACAGGTCCGACTCTCACGCTTGTCCGCTCGGTCATAAGTCAAGACTGTCCCAATACTGTTCGGCACGCGATTTGCGCACGCCAATTCGTCACTGCGAGGCGATCTAGTCGAGGTTGCGCCCTGG